>NC_018721.1:926106-1234809 GCF_000153485.2 Psychroflexus torquis ATCC 700755
CAATATTTGACTTTAATATGCCTTACATGCCGCTTTTTATTTTGTGTTTTTCAGACTCTTTTATTAATAAATTATCTGCGTACTCAAGTTTAGTGAAATAATCATTTTTTAAAGATTGAAATAACTCTAAAATAATTTGGAGCTTTCTATCCTTTTTTTGGTTCTCAATTTCTATTGATAAAAATAGGAATTAAATTTTGTTAGCTTTTAATTGCGCTTTAAAAGAAATTAAAATCGCTCCAATTACATTAATTATTGGCGCAGTTATTCCACCAATTGTATCGCCGATTTGACCTGTCTGACTAAGATCAAAATTATCCCAATATGCAGGTTTAGTAAAATAAAATGAGTGTGATTCCTAAAATTAGTATGACTGTTTTATAATTAAAAGTGGGTTTATTTAACTCCGCCATTTTTTTCTAATAACAGCTAACATCTAAATAATACCAAATTAGACCTATAATGACGCAATAAATCGTTTTACCGATACGAATTCGGCACAGGCTTTTTTCGCCTGCTTTTCATCAAAAATAATTACCGTAGCAAAGGCTATGCTAGTTATTTTTGATTTCAATAAATCAAAAAACCTGTGCTGAGCTACGTCGTAGTATAATTCAATTTATTCATACGGCATTATAAATATAATTTGGTATAAGACCAGTGAGAGTATCTACCTTGAATATCTCTAAAGTGAGCTTTTCCTTTCCAAAATATGCAAATAGCGACTTCCCTTCATTGATCTTATTATTTGTTAGCAACAACATGTCCATTGTCGTATAATTATCCTCCTTGGTCGGCTTCTATGAAATGTATCTATGGACGCTAAATTCGGTCAACTGAAAAGAGGTCAATCATCTGGTCTCTACCTCTCAACTCGAAAGAGCCTTTGGCTTGAGCTTCATACTTCTTTCCCAGATCCAAGACGGCTTCCAACGTTTGTGAAATGAGTAGATCCACACCCTCTTCATTACATTGACCTTGTATACGAGCAGTGGTATTTAGCACATCCCCTGTAAAAAGAATTTCCTTCTTGATTACACCAACTGACCCAGCTGTTACTTGTCCGGAGTGAATTCCTGCTTTAAATCTTGGAACAACTCCAAACTTTTGTTGGTAAGACGAGGAACGTTTTTCCATTTGATCCTTGATTAAGAAAAAACATCGAACGCAATTATTGTCTTTGATTCCTTTTTTATAATACCAAGACACAACAATTTCGTCACCAACATATTGATATATTTCACCTTCAGTCGATACGATTGCACTTGTCATGTCTCGATAATAATCGTTGAGCAATTGATAGTACTGTTTATGTCCAATTTTCTCTGCGATGGTGGTTGAAGATTTCATGTCCAGAAACATAAATACACGATCCTCCACTTTAGATTTAGAATATTTGCCTGTAAAAAAATTAGTAATCGCCCTTAAGCCAATGTAATCTACCATTTCTGAATAAAAAAGACTTGTTCCTATAAGAACAAAGGTGTAGCCCAGAGTGGTTAAAAACAAATAATTGAATGTGAAATTTACAACGGGACGAATCAAATCTGAATCTGATTGGGTAAGATTCATTCTCCAAAGATTTAGAATTAAATTAGAAATAATCGCTATTGCAAAAATAATTACCACGTAAAAAATGGTCTTCAGAATCAGCTTAATCAAGAATGGTTTTCTCTGCAGCACGTTTTTGAAGATGTATTCCTCCAGAATACCAAAGATGAGCCCCAAAATAAAAGATTGAATCAACACTGTATTCAAAGAGACCCAGAAATTGTAATAGTTGCCTGTCTCAGGGTAATGGTCAATATTGCCCAAAGTGCTTCGTTCTATGATAATATAAAGCAAACCACCAAACAGGAAGAAAATAATATGTGGTATGATCTTTTTTACGAGCCTAACTCTTTTAGGTGACAGCATATTATTGGTCTATTTAATGACAGGTTTTTGTGTGAATGAAAAAATTAATTATATCAAAAGTAGTATCAAAATAGGACAACAGATTATCTATTTATACCAATTTAGTTTTTAAATGATGCATTAAAAATTTGAATTATTTTTTACTTAGTTGAGGAAAAAAATATAAGCATAGCAATAGTTACGGTTCTATTTTATGACGATTAGTAAGTGAAAAAGAAACTGATTTTATACGGCATTTGAATGCTGAATTGGTATTAGTCAAATATAAAGCTGAATAAGCTCAGGAGTTTCTCTTTTTTGCAGGAAGAAAATCGATTGTAAACTCCATTTCAGTTAACATACTCTAATAATTGTTGCTTACGGTCTCTTATATAGGTATTTGCTCGGGTTAGCACTTAACTCTGCAAGTACAAGCGGAATAGAAAATTTGCGAAGACTTTCGTAAGTATGCTAAAATAAAGCAATTAATTTTACATGTTTTTGCAACAGTTATTTTTTCTCTATTATAAATAATTCTGCTTTTTTAAATGCGATATCAAACAACTCTGTTGATGTTCCACTTCTATTCATAGCTACTGCAACGCTTATGTAGGGATTAAAACGCACTTACCTTTAGGTTTGATATACTTTGTTAATATGCATCAACTTTTGAGTTTGGAACTTAACTCTTACTATTTTTGTGCTTTGTTAGCAATTGTTATTTTTCTTTATGTTTAAAAATCTCATTTGATTTAACCCAATACACTTCACCTTTCGTCACTCCTTTCCATCCACTATTTACAGGAGAACTATATCTTTTCGAGAAGAAAAAATAATTATTGTCAGGCGACATATAGGGACAGTAATAATTCCAATCTTCATTTATATTCTCTCCAAGGTTAAAAAAAGTAGGCCTTTGCCATTTGCCATTTTTTTTGAAAGATACCGCAAACCCCTTTTCATTAGAATATGTATTGGCAGTTATTAAGAAACTTTCATCAGGTGAAACATAAGTACTTCTTTCTCCTTTTTCAGAATTTACTTCAGGACCAATATTTATTGGAGAGTCAAACTTCCCATCTCCTAAATACTGAGCACGATAAATGTCTCTTTTACCTAAGCTACCGGGCCTGTCAGATGTGAAGTACAAACTTCCGTCTGCAACTACAACAGGGTATGATTCTGCATATTCTTGTGTTGATATAGGGTGTTCAACTTTTGTCGCTAATTGCCATTTACCATTATTTTTTTGGCTTTTGTAAATGTCAGGCTTAGACTTTTTTAAATGGTCTTCTGGACTAATACCAAGAAAATACATTGTATTCCCGTCTTGGCTAATTGAAGGGTCAATCGCAACTGACTCTTTTTCTTGGTCAATAAACATTTGTATAGGTTTTGGCAAATTCCAATTACCTTCAATTAATTCAGAATGATGAATAACAAATTTTTTATTAATAATTCTTGTAAAAAACATTTCGGTAAAAGAGGAGTTAAACACCGTATTAATTTCAATGCTGTCCGTGTTAACAATTAACGGAGCAAATAATTTTGGAATTGTAATAGGCGGAGTTTGGTTTAAATACGGTTGATTAGAATTTGTTTGTTTACAGCTTAGCAACAAAAAATTTAGTCCAATTGTTAATAATAGAAAGAGTTTTTTATTCATTTGGTGTTTTTTCTAATAATTGCAAACGACCCGACTATGGTTATTACTATAATTAAAAGTAGTGAACTTTCGATTAAGCACTTAGCCAAATCTTTTTATTTTGTTTTATCTTTTTTTGTTCTAAAGCCAAATCAAAAGATTTGGCGGACTTACTTAAAAGCATTAAACTTTGGGTTAAGCACCAAAACCCGTATTAATTATAGCCATTGTTGTAAGTAGGGCTTTTATCTTTTCAATGCGATATTTTCGTGAACCCATTTTGCTTCTTCTTCAGGTTCTATTTCTCCAACTCTACTACTGCATCGGCTAAAAGTTGCTGCAGGAAAATCATAAGGTTTACTATCCTCAAAATATGGTCCAACTACTCCTAACATCCATCCATCTTTTGCAGCCCAATGCGGTTCATTTGTCATATACTTAAAAACGTGATAAAACACATCATTTCCGTCAAATTCTATTTTCACCTTTTCAAGATGTCTTATCTCATCAGGTGCTTTATCTAATTCAGTTGGGAATTCAAGCCAGTTAACTAAACTACTTTCGGCACCACTTTCAATAGTCAAGTACTCTTTTGGGAACAGTTCCATTTTATCGTGTTCAGATAGTATTTGATGAGTCATTTCACGTGTCTTATTATCTTTTGTATATTCAATAACATCTTCCTTTGTTATTTCTTCTCCGTTTTCTAATTTTTCGTGAATAGGTTGAATTCTTTCAGATCTCAATTTGTGAGTTTGAGCACTTTCTTTTTTAGATGCAAAATATCTGTAAATTATAAACACCATGATTAACAGGACAATAATTCCAATTACTACAAATACTATTTTCATATTTCGCTTTTTGCCTTACTTATAACGTTCCATGTATGGTGTCGTAGCATCCCAAAGGGTGCTACGACACCATACATATTGTTGTGTTTTCGTTCTTTATTTCCAGTTCCGTTTGTAGCGTTGGCAAAGGCATACTCTTTGACAAGTTTTGGCTCGCGCAGCTGGCTTTTCGAGCGACTTGGCAATGTGTATGGCATTATGCGTTGGCTATTACATTCTGTCTATTAATTACATTGAATCCTGTGAGCCTTTAACCAATTTTAGGAATATCTATCTTTTAATTTATTGGCTATTTCTTTAGTTTCTCTATAATTTCTGCCTGTTGTTTGTATCAAAAGAGCATATTCTCTTTGAGAATTAACTAATACAATTTCAATAACACCAGTATTATGAACTTTTCTAATAAACTGTTTACCTCCCCAATTAGTGGAACGTATAGATACAACATAAGGACTATTTCTTATTCTTTTACTCAATGTGTCTAATTCATTTTGTCCGTGATGGTCAGCTATATGAATAGCTTTGTCTTTCGGTAATATAGTAGCTTCAATAAGCTCAACCTCTCCTAAGTTTTCTATAAATTCCGATAAACTCGGATCATCAAAGGATTCTTTATTAAATAGATTGAATTTTAAAACTGTTTCTGATTCAGACCCTTTTTCTATTATTAGAGGTAATTGATTTCTTTGCCATACTTGTCCTGATGAAAAACTAATTGTAAGACTTTCATATAAATGCGCTGCTGCTAATCCAATACAAGATGATTTAGCATAATTATGCTCCTCATCTTCAAAAAAATATCCGGAATTAATATATTCACTATAAATAGTTTCATCATTTTCATTAATGTAAGGGGGGACAATAAAGTCAAATAAAAAGTTTTTTAAATCATGAGAGACTTCTTTATCTATAAACCAATCTTTTAGGGAATAATTAGAGGCCAATTCAATTTCGTAAGTATACTTATCAGAAAATATTTTCTTAAAACCGTTGTTTTTTGCTTTGGCGACCGATTGGATAAATGATTTCATTTTGTCCCTTGCTATATATTTATCAACTGAAACAGGATAAATACTTAGTTCATTTAAAAACAACTCCATACCTATATTAATTTAGCCAATTGGTTACTCCATTCGTCTAAAAGATTTTCAGGGTAGTCACTAAGAGTTCCATTTTTATCTATCAAAATGTCGGTTATAGAAGAAAATTGTTCATCCTCGTCTACAATTTTTTTGAAGTAGAATAGTGTGGTTTTATCTTTTAAAGTAGGTTCTTCTTTTACACCAACTCTAATACCATTTACAATATGGTCTGAATGTGTTTCTATAATAATTTGCACATCATTTTGAGCCACTAAAGCAATTAGTTTACCTAATTCTGCTTGCCCTCTTGGATGAATATGACTTTCGGGGTTTTCTATGATAACTAACGCGCCTTTTTGTGCTGCTAATAATGCTGTAACTACATGTAGGGCATAAGAAATACCAAAACCAACATTTTCTGGTTTAAAAGCGTTTGTTTCTCCAAAAGTTGGTTGATCAAACTCAAAAGCGAGTTCTACAATATCAGAGGTAATATGTTCTGTTTTTACATTTACTTCTGGCGATATTTCACCTAACCAAAGATTTACTTGATGAATTAATTCTTTAACTTTAAATTTTTCTCCTTTATTAGTAGTTGTTATCGTTGTTTTTGGATGAATGCAATTATCGAAAGCAATAGGGTCGTTACCATTTATTTGTAAAAAATCAACAGTGTATTCTCCTTTAGAACCAATATTTCTTTCAATGAAAGCATTAGAGTAACTTCTTTTATGTGTAGATGTAGGTGCAATTCTATCTGCATTTAGATATTGAAACTTATTATTAAATAAGCCTTCACCTTCGTTAATAATAGCTTGATATTCAACTAATTTTTCTATTGTAAAAATATCTGAGCCTTGTATATAGTCAAAAACTAAATTGTGTTCAGTTGTTGAAAATTTAAGATTAAACTCCATATTGCTTTTATTGTATTGATATAAAGCATCACTAGATGTGCCAATATTTATCAAATTACCATTTAGGCGAAGTGTACCTTTTTGTATTTTATCCGATTGTCTTAACAATAATAAAGATTGAATAAAAGAAGATTTTCCTTGACCGTTTAAACCCAATAACACATTTAAGTTTTTAAGATTAAAATGTTTTTCTTTAATGGATTTGAAGTTTTTTATTTCTATTGATTCTATCATATTCTGTCCTTTATTACATCTTGAATTAGTTCTTTAACCTTATTATGTCTGTATTGTGTCTTGGTTTTATTACCTGTAGAACTTGTTAGTGATGTAAACAAATGTTCATCTTCTGCTAAGGTGTTTTTAAGTAGGCGTTTAAACTTGCCTTTATTGCTTTTTAATACTTCTTGCTCTTTATCTGTTAATAGGGCAAGTTGCGTAGAAAGGGTGTCAAATAAGGCTTTATTTATAGGGGGTTTTCTTTGGTAGTCTTTATAGACCTTTCTAAATGCTTCGTCCTTAAAAATGGCTTTTGCTAATTTCATTGATTTAGAAAACGCTGTTTTTATATCTGAAAGTTCTTCTTCTTTTTTATCATATATAGTTGCCATTGCTTTACTCATATAGGAATCTAAATCTTGACCAAACTCTTTTGTGCCATAATTTTCAACACCCAACATATAAAAACTTAAAAACCGATTAGCAAAATCACGGTCTAACATTCTACGAGGATTTATTCTGTGTTCTGTTGCTTTTAGAAAATCTTCATTTTTCGCTAATTCACTTATAAATTCAGAAGGTCTGCCTTGAAATAAAGCGTGTCGAATTTCTTGGGATTCTAAAACTAAACCACCTGTATTAATTCTTTTGAAAATATTGAACTTTACATCAGGTGGTGTTCCTGGCATTATTTTGTAAATTACAACTTGTGCTTCTTCAATATCACGTTTTAGATTTGCAGGTAAATCGTCCCAATATTTACCGTTGAGATGTGTCAGAAATTCTAAGTTAGTTAATGGGTGGTTTTTTAAAACAGCAAAATTTCTAATACTGCTTAATCTTTGTAAGCCATCTACAATTAACCAATTATTATTGTCACTTGCATCAAAGAAAAATGCAGGTAGCGGAAAACGTATTAATATACTTTCTATTAATCTACTTTGCTGGGTTTTGTTCCATAAATCATCACCTCTTTGAAAATAGTTAGATGTATTCATTTGAATACTATTATCTTCTATTCTTCTTATTAATGAATTTAAGTTAGGTGTATTAGTTTCAATTTTAATTAAAGTAGGATCAAATGGTTTTTCCATTAATTCCAAACTATCATCTATTTGCTCTTTCTCTGTACCATCACCTGCTTCTAATGGTTCATTTAGAATTTGGTTTTCGTCTATATTTTGATTGTTTTCCTCCATATCCTATAAACTATATTTCTTTGGTAGATATTATCAAATCTTTCACGTCAACATCAAGTATTTCAGCAATATTCATTAATATTTCCAGTCTTGGTTGTTGTCTGTTTTGCACATAACCATTCACAATGTTGTAGCTTTTGTCTAATTTTTCAGCCAACCATTTTTGCTTAATACCTTTTTCTTCGAGTACTTTTTTTATTCTGTTCATTCTCCGTTAGGATTAAGCTTGCAAGATAGTAATAAAGATTTAATACACCGTTTTTTAGTGTATAAAAAGGATTTGTATCATTCGGTGAGCGGGGGAAGGTTGAGCTCTTTTGGTTTTTTCGGGGTTGGCTCTATGTGTCGGAAAAAAACCAAATGTGCTTAATGTGCGGTGGGTATTTTTTGAATGAAACACAACATCCTTATAAACCCCATTCAAATCTTTATTATAGGGTATATATCTATTAAGGACGTTGTTTTATTTTCATCTAAACTAACACTTTCATACATAATTCCAAATTATATTTATAATGCCGAATGAATAAATTGAATTATACTACGACCTTGCTTAGCACAGATTTTTTGATAAAAAAGTCGAAAATAGCCTGTGCCGAATTCATTTCGGTAAAACGATTTATGGCGACATTTTAAGTTTAATTTGGTATGATACTCCCACAACCTGAAATTTATGTTTTGATGGGCAGCCAAATAAAACCTTTCGTTTGGATGCAAAAAAGGAGAGTTCTTCAGAAATAAAAATTCCTAAGAGTGCCGCTATTTAAAAAAATACTATTTCGATAAAATAAATTTAAATACCTGATTTAAAGATTTATACACTATAAGAAACACAGATAGGATCTCTTGCTGCATAAGCATTTTAGGGTTTGGCATGCTGGTTGATTAGGTATTAGTATCAGTACAAAGAAGTGCTGATACTAATACCTATAGTTATGAAAAAGCTATTTACTCTTACACTCGTTTTTCTTTTTGGAATTGGTTTTTCAAATGCAGAAAATAACAGCCACTCCCGTACGTATACAAATAACTTTATTTTTAATCAAGATGGAATCGAGTTTGCTGTATTTCCTGATGGTCAATTTGATTTTAACTATTTGCAAGATAGAAACGGTATCGATCTTTATGTAAACACTGGAAACTTACAGGTATCATTCAACACGGGTTATAATTACAACCGCTTTGTTCAGTATGATTCTTATGGTGCTGTTATACAAATAGAAGAAACACCTGTATTCTATGACTCTTATGGTCGTGTTATCCAGATAGGTGAGGTTTTAATAAACTACCGTGGTGGTTATATTAACCATATAGGTAACATGAATGTTTTCTACAGCAGACCTGGTATCATCGATTATTATAGCGGATACATCAATGTATACAATAGAAACTATATTTACCAACCATGGCACAATTTCTATAGTGTCCCACTGGTAAATAGATGTATTGTTTACTATACGCCATACAGATTATCCTATTTCCCACTTCGCTATGCCTGGTCTTATCACAGAAACTACTGGAATACACCGTCCTATTATAATGGGTATTATGCGCGATCAAATGTGAGACGTAACTTCTACAGACCTTATGATCAAGTGAATTATAGAAGTTTTGAAAGAGGACAACGCAATGCCCGTGGGAGAGCTATAGCCGAAAACAATAGGGTATCGAGAAGCAGACAAGCTATTGTTACCGGAAGAAGTCAGGTGACAAGAACTAATAGCAGTAGAAGTTCCGTGGCCACGCAAAGAACTAGTGGACGTCATACAACCGCCACCAATACAAGATCTTCTTCAAGAAATGGAATAAATAGGGAAGCTGTAAACAATAGAAGTGATAGAACTATCTCCACTACTGCTAGAAATGCAAGAAACACCTCGAGATCTGCAACGCTAAACGTAGGTGATGCGACAACAAAGCATTCAGCTACAACTAGAACTAATAGAAACACAAATGCTAATGTTGATAACAGAGTGAACCGCACAGAAAGAGCAGTGACTCGTGATAGTAGAATCAATAACAAACCAGAGGTTACAAGATCAACTCGCCATACAACTCCAAAGAGAAGTTCGGCGACTACAAGATCAGCAAACAGAAATAACACTGCTGTAAATTCGGAAAATTCTACGTCGAGAAATACGCAAGCTAAAAGCTCTAGAACAAGTTCCAATAAAAACGCAACTCGTTCCTCTGGCTCAAAAAGAAGTCATAAAAGAGGATAGTATCCATAAAATTACTAAAAAGCTGCTCCCAAATAGGAGCAGCTTTTTTTATGTCTATAAACGACATTATTTTTAGTGCATATCCGCTAACATCCCTAAACATTAATTACCAGCCGAATATCACTTTGCCCCTGCCCCTCTTATGTTAGCATAAATAGAACAAGCTGTTTTTTAAATTAGCGCTATTTTAAACTAAAAAGGATCTCAATGGGATTATGACATCACTCTTAATCACAATTATGCATAACGTCCTTTAGATAATCACCTCATTGTGAGCTCTTCTTAAACCTGAACAGAATCGGCAGAATTGTAAATGCGGAAATTCGTCTCAAAACTGATTGTTTCCTAAATAAGAAACATTTATGTTTGTCGAACGAATAGAGTTCATTGAATCAGAAATTTAAGGTCAATTACTGGAGGAAGTGAACGAAATTTTAAACTAATACAACGAAAAGGCACTTGAGAAAATCATTTACAACATCCGAAAAGCTTAAGTTGTGAATAACAATGAACTCTTTAAAAACTGAATAACAAGGTTTAAGAATTTTAAACTCTTCACAACACAACTAAATACCGCCTTTTTGCCTTTTGGTACAAAACAGATAAATTCGAAACTGTCGTCATATCAGCTCATGGAATTGAAAAGAAAACAGCAAAGACACCTAAAAGGAAATTGAGAAAACCAAACGACTAATGAAAAACTATTTTAAGGCTAAAAAATAATGATATGGAAAAGAAAGAAATGAAAACTTACAGTTTGGACAAAGTGACCGACAAACATATCGGAAAAAAAGAAACGCCAAAAAGAGACGAATTCGAGAACGAACTTCGGCTCGACTTAATCGGAAACGCAATCAAACAAGCTCGAAAAGAACGAAACTTAACACAAACCCAGCTTGGAGAGTTGGTCGGAGTCCAGAAATCACAGATTTCGAAACTCGAAAATCATTTGACTGACGCTCGATTTGAAACAATTTTGAAAGTTTTTAAGGCATTAAATGCAAAAATTAATTTCAATGTCGAATTATTAAATTAAGAACTGAACTTAACAGCCAATATGGAAAAGCAGTAAAAACAGTACCTTGTTTATGCTTTGGCTGGGTCCGTGCCCATTTGGAAAATCCATGGATTTACCAAAGTCAGTTTTTGCTTGTAGAGGTTCGTGCTAAAATACGCCACAACATATACTCAAAGATACTGGCAAATATATGTTGCCTTAGAATCTTGAATACAGCGATGAATAAAAATCCCTTTGTAGAAAATACACAAAAGTTTTAGTTTAGTTGAAAATAAAAAACAACACCTTTAATAGAAATGTACTTTATAGTCAAGATTTAAATAAGGTTTATACGGAGGTTGAAGACAGGCTTATTTGGCTACTGTGCAACACATAAAAAGACAGACATAAAATGGAAAATTTCAATAGAAAAAAACATTGGGAAACAATCTACCAGACAAAACAATTTGAAGACGTTAGTTGGTTTCAACCGACACCTGAAACTTCATTAAGTTTCTTCAAACAGTTAAATATTCCGACCTCTGCCAAAATAATTGACATTGGCGGTGGTGACAGTTTTTTAGTTGATAATTTACTCAACTTGAATTATCAAGACCTTACAGTTTTAGACATTTCAGCAACAGCACTTGACAAAGTGAAGCAACGACTTGGAGAGCGAGCAGACAAAGTAAAATGGATAGTTGCAGACGTCGCTACTTTCAGACCGACCGAGAAATACGACTTTTGGCACGACCGAGCAGCATTTCACTTTTTGACACAAGAGTTAGAAATTGAAAACTACCTCAACACAGTTCAAAAAAGTATTCAGCCGACAGGTATTTTTGTTATTGGAACATTTTCTAAACAAGGACCAAAAAAATGCAGCGGAATAGAAATCAAACAATATTCAGAAACAACAATGACCGACCGACTGGCCAAATTTTTTGAAAAAATTAAATGTATAAAAGTTGACCATAAGACACCGTCTGATTCAATTCAGAACTTTATATTTTGCAGTTTTAAAAAATTACGAAAAAAAAGTGTCACCCATTTTTAGGACTTGAAAAAACCAGCAACTGAGTTAGGGTTTTCGCTCCTTATGGGGTGAGGCAACAAAAATTCGGTAACCTTATGTGAGGATTTTAATTCCTAAGACAGAAAACGAATACGCCATTATTTTACTACTTACTTGAGTGAGAAAGTTTTAAAAAAGAAATAAAGGATTTAATGAAATAAAAAACTATGCTATCTTAGTGCTAACTTAAAGGTTTAATCAACGTAGCAAACCATCTACTCTTTCGAATAGTATAACAGTTCTAAAAAATTAATAAAGCATGAAACATATGATTACAGCATTTATTTTTACAGGACTATTGATTTCCTGTAATAGCTCAGATAAAACAAAAACCTTACTTCAGGAGCCCTCTGAAACGGAAACTGTAACGAAAAGCGCATCGAATGGTATCGATAAACAATTAAAGGCAATTGATACTGATGAGGCTCTAATGGCAACAGCATTAATGACTGCTCCCAAAGAAAGTAGATCAGGATGTAAAGTTATTGGATATAACATGAAAGGTGAATTTGTGACGATGAAAGAAGGCGATAATGAATTTATAGTGCTTACAGATAATCCTAATCAGGATGGATTTAGTGCCTCTTGTTATCACAAAGACCTCGAACCCTTCATGGCAAGAGGGAGAGCCTTAAGAGCAGAAGGAAAGTCAGGAAAAGAAATCTATGATACCCGGGAAACAGAGATGAAATCAGGTCAACTTAAAATACCTAGTGGATCGACATTGCATGTCTACTCTGGGGCAAACACCCTATATGACTCTGAGACCTCAAAAGTTGAAGGAGCTCAGCTCCGCTATGTGGTATATCTGCCTTGGGCTACATCAGAATCTACCGGTTTGCCAAAAATCCCAACCGCTTCAAATCATCCTTGGCTTATGAATCCCGGAACACACAGAGCACATATTATGATTTCACCTTTACCAGAAGATCGGGATTAGCATTAAATAGGAATTAAAAGAAATTTTCAACTTGATAACTAAGGGTAAGACCAAGGGTTTGTAAACGGCAGAGAAACATAATAAAGGCTTGTTTTAGTTATCCTTCAAGTGCTACCAAGGGTAATAGACTTTTTTTTAAAAGCACAGCCAACGGGTTTTAAGAATAACCAGTGGTTAATACACTCGAACTTTAGCGATGAATAGAAAGCCTTGGATAAAATATAAAGATGTGCTAGTTTAGTTGAATATAAATAACTTCCTATACTAGATATATGCCCTTTACTGAAGATTTGAAAAAGGTTTACAAGGGTGTTATCATTAATTTAAACAAACATGACTAAAACACTAAGTATTCTGCTGTTCTCCTTTTTGTTTTTTACCTCTTTTGGGCAAAATAAAAAAGATATGTCCTTTAAATTTTCCATCGCACCACAAATGCAAGATTCCTTTAAAGGCACCGGTAAATTAATGGTTTATATCACATTGAAAGACAACAGACAGCCCATAAGTTTTTCAGCAAATCAAGATAGCACTTGGGTTTTCGGTCTCAATGTAAAAAATTGGAAAAAAGATGACGTATTGGAAATAGATTCAAATACCAGTTGGACCTCTACTTCAAATTGGACATTAAATAACATTCCGTTTAAGACCTATTACCTTCAAGTTCGCTGGGATGAATCTAAAATAGAAAATCGTGCAGAACATCCGCACAGCATGTCTACTAAAGTAGTAAAGTTAACCAACGAAAAATCTCAAGAAATTTCAGCTGAATTTGATAAAGATGGTGAGAAATCCACCCTTGTTGAACATGATCTAATAAAGAAATTTTCACTAGAAAGTCAAGTGCTCTCTGAATGGTGGGGTAAATCCACTAGTATTAATGCTGCTGTGCTCCTTCCGTCAGGTTATGCAGATAATCCTAAAAAGAAATATCCTGTTTGCTATAGTATTGGAGGTTATGGTTCGAGATATATGCGAGTTAATCGAATAGTCCAAGATTCAACAACGCAAAGGTGGTGGACATCGAAAGATGCTCCACAAATCATTACAGTATTCCTAGATGGATATGGACAGTTTGGCGACTCATATCAGCTTAATTCTGAAAACAATGGACCCTATGGCAGCGCATTGATTGATGAAATTATTCCTGAAATTGACAAAACATATAGAACAGAAGGCACTTCGGATGCTCGTTTTACTGCTGGTTGTTCGACAGGTGGTTGGGTTTCTTTAGCATTACAGTTATACTATCCTGATGATTTTGGTGGATGTTTCTCTTACAGTGCAGACCCTGTATCCTTTTATAAAATGCAACTCATCAACATCTATGAAAATAAAAATGCCTTTTATAACGACAATTCAATAGAACGACCGAGTAAAAGAAATACAATGGGAGAACCTGAGTTTAGCATTAAAAAAGAAGTTCAGACGGAAAATGTTGAAGGATATACCAATTCTTATATCACCTCTCGAAATCAATGGGGAGGGTGGAATGCAGTATGTAGTCAAAGAGACAAAAATGGTTTACCTATGCCCCTATTTGATGCCATTACGGGAGCTATTGATCCAATCGTTGCAGAACATTGGAAAAAATACGACTTACTAAAATATGCACAAGAAAACTGGTCGGAACTAGGTCCAAAAATTCAGGGGAAAATTCACATCTGGATGGGCGACATGGATAATTATTATTTGAATAATGCTATGCGTGACTTTGACAGTTATTTGAGGTCTACGACCAATCCTAAATCTGATGCGGAAATTTTATTTTCACCGACTTGCGGACATTGCGAAAACTATTCAATAAGAACCTATTTGGAGGCCATTCAAAAACAAATGATAACAAAACCTAAGCAGTATTAAAGCGACCGTTTAGCCAAAACGTTGACATTTATACTGAAAAATTCATCTTCGCATTAAATATCATTTTGAAATTTGAAAAATGTTGCGGTGCCGAGCTTATTATCTGTAGAAAAATAGGGATTATAAGA
This sequence comes from Psychroflexus torquis ATCC 700755, assembly GCF_000153485.2. Taxonomy (NCBI): domain Bacteria; kingdom Pseudomonadati; phylum Bacteroidota; class Flavobacteriia; order Flavobacteriales; family Flavobacteriaceae; genus Psychroflexus; species Psychroflexus torquis. The sequence continues at coordinate 941,138 of NC_018721.1, forward strand.
TATATCAAGATTATTAAAAAAGCCTACACGTCTATAAAACGTGTAAATAAAATCAAAAAATCTTTACACGCTTTTATAATGTGTAAAGGAAAGTTCTGTTTCTTTACACATTAGGTTTTATCTGTTTCATAAATTTTTCACGCTTACGCCCTTGGTATCTATGAGATCTATAATTACAGCTGGCAAATCGTAAATCACTTTTTTGTGCACCATCTCTTTATAACGATTGATAATAGAGATGCAGAAGAAATAATATTATTAATATTTGACGGAAAAATGTTTTTTCAACAGTAAATCAAAAGCTTTATTTAAAATACTAGGCGATAGCAAAATCCATTGCATTAATCATACTTTAATTCATCCAACCTCATTCAAACCTCCAACTCCTCATACTCTACCCTATTCAATATCTCTTCCACATCCGAATCGATTTTGGGGCTGAAAAGATCAGTACTAACTGCATAGGTATTAAGCTGATCTTCATCAAAGTGAGCCTTTAATAGATATTCAATCCCCCCTTCTTTTAAGTCATTATCCAACCAATGATCGGCTTGCTCAGCATTTAAAATAACGGGTTGCCGATTCTTTTTGTTATGGATCCTAGCAAACAAGGGAGAAGCCTTTTGAGTCAGGATCGTAAAGGTGACTTTATTGTCTATGCGAGTGTATAAGCCTGCAAGGGATAGAGAGCCTTCTGACTTAGGCTTAAACACAAATGGATACTTTTTGCCTTTGTGATCGTGAGGCTCAAAAAAGGCAGAAACAGGAACAACACATCGCTTTCTGAAAATGGATTGTCTATATAGAAAGTGCTCAAAAGTCTTCTCAGCTCTTGCATTAAGCCCCCCTCCAAACTTCACCGCTTCTTTATAATAGGCTTTTAGCTCACTTACTTTTTTGCTTTCTGGAGCGATGCCCCAGGTCGCTGCTGCGAGGACACTGGGCTTCTCTTGTGGAATGATAAGGAGATGAGAATGTGTAAACCCGTTGATATGGTAACGGGGCTGGTCGAATAACTCACGCTGACTTTTATCGCTGAGTTTAACCTTATATTGGTTTTCGATTTGCTCTACCTTTTGGATTTGAGAGGTATGGAAACACATTGATCATTAATTTGGCTTTAAGTTATTAAATAATCCTGTAGGCAAGCCCTCGAGGCATTTAAAAGGCTTTTTTTTTGATTGATGAAAACCAACCGTTTTCAAACTTTCCTCAAAACACGAGGCAAGCCTCGGGGAGTTAAACCCAGTTGAGATTAAAGGTAAATATTCTAATTTATTTGCTGATGTGAAAATGTATTGAATTTTGACGATAATCAATTTAAAATAATGACTTATATCTTTATCTGTAACTTGACATACCAAATATGAAAACTCACTATTTGATTTAATTCCTTTACGTCTTAACTTTAGATGGCTTTAAAAGCAACTGCTTTCAATTCTTGTTCAACACGTGATATTCCATATTTTATTGCCATTTCCTTCCAACCTGAAACAGCCTTCACTATTTCCTCTTTTATTTCATCTGCCCTTTTTTCTGATAATCTAAAAAACTCAGATACTTCCATCGCAAGATTTAAGTCTAACGAATTATCCTCGTCAGAGATATTCAGTTTTAATCCCGCACCAGTCTCCACTGGGTTAATATCATATGCTGGGGATAATACCCACCCCTCATTAGTTAACAAAAACCCATGATTTCGAAGATGGTCATCTGTATTTGTAACACAAATGCTAAAGACGATTCTTCTCCAAAGTTGTTCCAAATCCTGTTCCACATTGGCCCCATTATTTTGTATAAAATTAACAAGTTCAAGATAACTGGCCCCATCTGAATGGCCCTGGCCATCACTATACCCAAGCATTGTCATAGCGGAGGCAAAATGTATTCGCTGCCCATCATTCCCTCGGTCAAATCGTTTAGTGAGAAAAGTATAATATTCAGAAGAGAACTTTTGTGCTTTAGATTCTGCCATATTAATTCCTGCTAAAATGGCTAATTCATAAGTTACAATCTCCCATCCTCCACTATCTCCTTGATCGTTCCGACTTGGGAACTTTGCGATCCACAAGCCTCCATCATTATCTACAATGCTAGCTTTAGGCCTTGCTCCACCCAAAGAAGCTCCTGAAGCTATAAGCATACTTAACCATTTCAAATATTCTGGATCATCAATAACATTATCATCCTCTAACCTTAAGCTTATCTGTTCTAGCTCTCTTAAAGAACCCCATGGTGGAGTTGCCATATTTTTATTATCATTTAAAAATGGACCATCTTCTTCCAATTTAAACCTTAATGCTCCCATTCTGTGACCATCATAAACTCCAAGTAGATAATCGGTTTCAAATAACTTCTCTTCCTCTCTTTTATCAATTCTTGCAAGAGCAGCTTCCCTCCTACGCATTAGAATTCTGCCCCAACGGTCTGGAGAGGAATCTAGAAATATTCCAAAATTATCTTGATCCTCGTTTAGATCATGAAGTCCTGAATACAACTGCAAGCTAGGATCTAACAATTGAGCTAGTCCACTTTGCAACCAATCATCACTGTATTCGAAAGAAAAAACCTCTTTCCCTTTTAATCTATCAGAATGTAATGTCCCCATAACTAAGGGTTTTTCCATTCCTGACCAATGTGCATATACACTTATAGATTTTTTATTATTTTGCTTTGCCATTTTTATCCCTTCGTTTCGGTGCTCTCCCATTTGTACTAATGCTAGCATCTTGTAATTTCCTTCCTAATTCGTCATTCTTAGCAAGTAAAAGAAAGTCTTTTTCTAACCCTAAAACTTGTAAAACCAAAAAATACGAACCTATACTCACCGTTGGTTTGCCTTTCTCAATTGCTAACAAAGTTGGCCTGCTCATGTTTGCACGTTCAGCTACTTGTTCAGCACTTAATTTTCTTCTCAAACGTGCGAGCTTAATATTCTCACCCATTTCATCAAGAAGTCTTCTTGCTTTTGGTAATATCGTCATTTTCTTTTTTGCCGTAACACAAAATATGTTTTACAAATATAGCTTAATTTGTAAATTATAATTTACATTATAAAATATTTTTACACCATACGTTTCCTACCAACATTTATAGTTAATCAGTCAAAAGTGCGTACTGATTTTGACAAAAATCCTATCGACCTTACCTAACACAGTCTCATTTTGAGACTTAATACCAATTTAAACCTATAATGTCACCGTAAATCGCTTTACCGAAACGAATTCGGCGCAGGCTTTTTTCGCCTGCTTTTTATCAAAATAACTACCATAACTAAGGCTATGCTAATTATTTTTAACTTCAATCCATCAAAAAACCTGTGCTGAGCTACGTCGTAGTATAATTCAATTTATTTGTACGACGTTATAAATTTAATTTGGTATAAGTTGCTTATCATTTAACACCTCCACACTTTTATATATATTTACGTAAACATTAATAAATCCTAAAAGATTAATGCCCAAAAATCAAACTAAAGCCGATATCAATTTTGAACAAGAACTCTGGAAAGCAGCTAACGAACTCCGTGGTGCCGTAGCAGAGAATCAATATAAAGACTATATCCTACCCCTTATTTTTTTGAAGCATATCTCTGAAAAATATGAAGTGAGAAAAGAAGAACTTTTTCAAGCTTTAAATGATAAAGGATCTGACTACTATACAAATGATACCGAAGAACAAAATTATGTTCTAGAAGATCCAGATGAGTACCTTTCCAAAAATACCTACATCATCCCTAAAGAAGCCACCTGGCAATATCTTCAAGACAATGCAGAGCAAGATAACATCAAAGTTTTAGTAGATAATGCGTTCGATTTACTCGATGATACTCTAGCAGAATTTAGACCAGAACTTAAAGGGATATTACCTCGAATCTTTGTAAAGAGCCAACTGACTCCAAAGCAAGTAGCAGGACTCATAAACCTTTTGGCTAAACCCAAACTTTCTGAAAAGGAAAATCCTGGCAGTGATATTTTGGGGCGTGTTTATGAATACTACATCGGCAAATTTGCCATTGCAGAAGGCTCTGGCGCAGGCCAATTCTTTACACCAAGCAGTATTGTGCGTTTACTAGTAGAAATGATAGAGCCCTACCAAGGTAAAATCTTTGATAATGCCTGCGGCTCTGGTGGTATGTTTATCCAGTCTCTAAAGTTTTTACAAGCCCATGGTGGCGATAAAAAGAACATTTCAATTTATGGCCAAGAGCGTTATGATGGTACGTTGAGGCTTTGTAAAATGAATTTGGCTTTACGCGATTTATCTTTCGATGTCCGTTTGGGAGATTCTTTATTACAAGATAAATTTCCGGATCTCGAAGCAGATTTTATTATCGTAAATCCGCCGTTTAACGTTAGCCAATGGCATCCTGAAGACTTACCAGAAAATGACCCCAGACTATTTGGTACCAAAGAAGAATTTACTACAGATGGCAACGCCAACTATATGTGGATGCAAACTTTTTGGAACCATCTAAGCGATACCGGCACCGCTGCGGTAGTGATGGCAAATGGTGCGATGACTTCCAACACAAAAGGTGAAAAAAATGTACGCCAGCACATGGTAGATCATGGCATGGTAGATTGTATTGTTCGCTTACCAGATAAGCTCTTCCTTACGACAGGTATTCCTGCCTGTATTTTTATATTGAGTAAAAACAGAGATGGCAAGGATGGGAAACACCGCAAGAGAGATAACGAAGTCTTGTTTATAGACCTCTCTAAACACGGTAGAATGGAGAGCAGAAAACTTCGTGTTTTTGACGAAGCCGACTTACAAAAAGCTACCGACACCTATCACGCTTGGAGAAACATTAAAGACAGTGTCACTTCGAGTGATTCCGCCAAAGCGGAATTGTATCGAGAAGCAGACACTTACATAGACCAACCCGGCTTCTCCTACTCCGCCAACCTAGAAGAGATCGCCAAACAAGATTACAAACTTACCCCAGGTATTTATGTGGGTACAGAAGCAGTGGAAGATGACGGTATCCCCTTTGAACATAAAATGGAAACCTTAAAAGCGCAATTGCAAACCCAGTTTAAAACAGGAAATGCATTGCAGAAACAGATTTTAGATAATTTTGAAAAGTTCTAAGCCTTGAATGAAAGAGTAGATTTAACACTTATTATGGTTGACAAAAACAGTATATTATTTAAATTTGTCAACATAACTAAATAACTATGAAAACTACTGTAGCAAGACGAATAAAATCTGCGAGGACTCTAGCGGGATTCTCACTAAGAAAATTGTCTGATAAAATGAATGGACTGGTTAGTTATAATGCTATTTTAAAATACGAGAAAGCTCAAATGATGCCAGATAGTAAGGTGATGCTTCAACTAGCTAAAGCACTTAACGTGAAAGTAGATTACTTTTTCATGCCTTACAATGTAGAAATCAATACTATTGAATTCAGAAAGAAAAGTAGGCTGTCCGTAAAAAGAGAAAAGGCAATAAAGGAAATGATGACCGATAGCATATCGAGGTACATCCAATTAGAAGAGTTTTTAAACCTATCCTATAAGTTTAAAAACCCAATTGGAAACCTTGTCATAGAAAGAGGTAATGACGTAGAAAATGCTGTAAACAAATTATTAAGCGCTTGGCAACTTGGTATAAACGCCTTACCCAACGTAATTGAGCTCTTAGAAGATAAAGAAATTAAAGTTATTGAAGTCGATGAGGATGAGTGTTTTGATGGTTTTTCTGGTTGGGCCAATGATCAAATACCTATAATTGTTGTAAATAAAAGCTTTAGCATAGAGCGCAAGCGTTTTACCGCCTTGCATGAACTTGGTCATTTGGTTTTGAATTTCAAAAAAAGCTTATCTGCTAAAGAGATTGAAAATCTTTGCCACCGCTTTGCTGGTGCCATGTTAATGCCAAAAGAAACTTTCTTAAAAGAGCTAGGAGAGCACAGAAACAAAATAAGTAAAGCAGAACTTATTGCGATAAAAGAAACCTATGGCATATCTATACAAGCTACTATGCACCGTGCTAAAGATTTAGAAATTGTTAATGAACAACGTTATATTGGATTTAGAAAATGGATTAATGCAGATATAAACAGAAAGAAAGAAATAAACTTGGGAAGTTATTTGGGTAAGGAACAGTCCAACAGATTTAAGCAGTTACTGAACCGTGCTGCAGCAGAAGACGTAATAAGCATGAGTAAAGCCGCTAATTTGGCCAATGTAAAATTGGCTGTTTTTAGAGATGAATTTTTTGCACTATGATACTTGTTGTTAATGATGCCAACATACTAATTGACTTGATAAAACTGGATATTTTACCCCAGTTTTTTAATTTGAAATTAAAGTTTCATACCACGTCATTTGTTCTGTGTGAGCTTCATGACAGCCAACAAAAGCAGCTGGAAATGTATATAAACACAAAGGTTTTAGAAGTAGAAGAATTTAACCAAGTTGAATTGGAAACTCTTTTTGTGCTACAGGAAGAAAAGCTGCAACTTTCTCAGCAGGATTGTACTGCGTTATTTTGTGCACAAAAACTTAAAGGAACCCTTTTAACTTCAGACAAAACCCTTAGGCAATTTGCTTTTTCCAAAAAAGTAGCTGTACATGGCCATTTGTGGCTACTGGATTTGATGGTAGAACAACAACAGCTTACAGGAAAACAGGCCAATGCTTACCTAAAACGTTTAAAAAGCGATATCAACCCAAAACTAGGTCTAAGCGACCGCTTATGTCAACCATTTACAGCAAGATGGTTAAATGAAAAATAGAACTTACAAATTGGCTAAAAAAAAACAAATGAAAAACAAATCTGAAAACAAAACATATAAAACCTAGTGTTTATAAGGGTTTCCCTTTTTTGCTTATTTTAAAAGAGATAAACAAAAAACATTTTTTACAAATAAAGAAAACTAAGAGTTGTTTTGTAGCTTTTGTTTAAAATTTAGTTGAGAATATTTATAATATGGAAACCTTAAAAGCGAAGTTTAAGGTTTCCACATTATTAAAGGAAGTGAATTGCAGAAACAGATTTTAGATGGTTCTGATAAATTCTTTATTGAACAAAAACAACATAGGTTGATGGGGATTTTGATAAGCATGGATTTAAAAAAGAAAAGCAACTCTATGAGAGTTGCTTTATTACCTAGGAACTTAAAAGTTGACTTTAAATCTAAATTAATTAAATCTAAGAGGAAAACTAATAGAGTTCCTTTATGTATGTTTACAAGTTTTGTCCTTAATTATAGTACAAATATAAAATATTATGATCAAAATAAGACCAAAAATAGAGTTAAAACCTATTGAGAAGTTTTTTTTAGAGAAATCAATGGAGCTTTTGAATAAAAGAACTATAGATACTAATAGACTTAAACTAAATAATCCTTTATCTACAATAAAAGAATTAATGAATGTTTGTAATGATCTTAATAAAGGTAAACTTAAGAATCATGACTATGCACTTTCTATGGCCAAAGAAAGTATAAAAATGTTGAATAATAAACATTATATTATATCTAGTACAATAGATATAGAATATTTTATAGACTTAATAAATAAAATAAAGAAAGATAATTACACTAAAATAGTTCACGCAGGAAATTTTTTATTGAGAGATAATAATGGTTATTTAAATAATTTATTTGAAAATGTATTTGATTTTATAAATACTAGACAATCTGTCTCTATTCTAGATTTTGAGGAAATGAGAGAATTTAGCCGTTTAATTGAATATTTGTTTGTTGAGTTAAATAATCATGGTTATTCTAAGTTTTATCTTCATAGGTTCATGACAGCCGTATTTTCGGGTTTAGATTCTATTAATTTTGAAGAAAGGTTTGCTATAATTAAATCTTTGAAGGATAGAAAAGAGGAAGTGTTTGAAGTAATCTTTGGGTTGGACACTACCAAATTTGATAAAACAAAAATAAAAATATTTTCAAATGATTTGAAAGTATTGAATAAAAGTGATAAAAAAAGAATTTCTGTTGTTAGTCAAGGTGGTGCAGATATATTTTTAGAAGAACATAAAGATCATTTTCTTTTATCTATTAAAGTTAAAACCAAAGATTATTATCAAGCTCTTAATTATAGCAGAAAAAAATTACTACATATTTTAGATGTCCTTTATTTAGGGTACAGTGATAAAAATTTATCATTAATAAGCGAATGTTTTATTCTCGGATCTCACCAACCAGAAAAATCTAGTTCTTTCCCTACTATGTATCATTTAGATGGATATTATAAAAGCAATCATAACTTATACAAGGAATTACTAGCTAAGTTATCAAGTTTAAAAAGCTCAGAAATAAATATAGAAACGATAAATAAAATAAATTCTGGAATTAGATATTTAAGAATGGGAGGGGAATCAGGAGAGCTTATAAATAAATTTATTAATTACTGGATAGGACTTGAATACCTTTTTTCTACATATGATGCAGAAGCTTATACTGTTGGTAGATTAAGGGAATATTTTAAGCGTTGCCACGCATTGATTTACATTAAAAGAAATATGAATGAATTTCATAAAGACATTTATAGGCTTAAAGAAAATGAGATAATTACTAATTATAATGATAATTTAGAATATTTGAAGTTAGAAAAAACATATGATGATATTATACTAAATTCTAAATCTCCACTTTTAAAGTTTCGCGCTCATTACTACAAAGAATTATTGAATGATTCAAATAAGGTTAGAGGTGCTTTAGAAAATCATCAAAAAAACTTAGAATGGAACTTAACAAGAATTTATAGCATAAGAAATGAAATAGTTCATAACGCAGCAATTAAAGAAGACATAGCTGTGTTAACTTCTCACCTAAGGTATTATTTAACATTTATAATAAATGGCATAATAGATTTTTTAATAAATCATCCCAAAGATATAAATAATGATGATTTAATAAATATTGATGATTATTTTTTATTACAAGACTTATCGCTTTCAAGTTTAGAAAAGAAAGGTGTGGATTTTAAGGATTTAATAAAAATCAATAACCCCTTAGAATTAATAATTTAAAATATGCCCAAAAACTGGAAAATATATAAACTTTCTGAAGTCACTACCAAAATTGGAAGTGGTGCAACACCAAGAGGTGGAAAAGAAGCATATAAAAAGTTTGGCACCTCTCTAATTCGTAGTCAGAATGTTTTAGATTTTAAATTTTCAATTAACGGACTTGCTTTTATTGATGAAAAGCAAGCTTCAAAACTAGACAATGTTACTATTGAAGAAAATGATGTTTTATTGAATATTACAGGAGATTCAGTAGCAAGAGTGTGCTCTGTACCTAAAGAGTTTTTACCTGCAAGAGTTAATCAACACGTCGCCATAGTTAGGGCAAATATTTTAAAATTGGATGCAATCTATTTGAAGTATTTTTTACTTGAAAATACAAATAAAAATATGTTGCTGACTTTAGCAAGTGCAGGAGCAACGAGAAATGCACTTACTAAAATTATGATTGAGGATTTTAGATTAGATCTCCCACCCCTCCCAGAACAAACCCAAATAGCCAACATCCTTTCCGCCATAGACGATAAAATAGAAAACAACTTAGCCATCAACAAAACCTTAGAAGACATGGCAATGGCATTATACAAACATTGGTTTGTAGATTTCGGTCCTTTTCAAGAGGGTGAGTTTATAGATAGTGAGTTGGGGTTAATTCCTAAAGGGTGGGAAGTGAAAAGATTGGAAGAAGTTGTTCAAGTAAACTCGAACAGTATTAAGAAAGACAAAGAACCAAAAATAATTAATTACATAGATATAGCCTCTGTTAAAGAAGGTTGGGTTGAGGAAATAAAAACTATAAAATATGAGGATGCCCCAAGTCGAGCAAAAAGAATTATATCAGATGGAGATATTATTTGGTCAACAGTTAGACCTAATAGAAAGTCTAGGTTTTTAGCACTCGGATTTAGTGAAAATACAATAGTATCAACGGGTTTTGTTGTTATGTCTCCAATTTTAATAAGTTATTCTTATTTGTATTTATGTTCTTGTACAAAAGATTTTGTTGATTATTTAGTTTCGAGAGCAACGGGTTCTTCATATCCAGCTGTTACAGGAAAAGTATTTGAGGAATATGAAATTTTGATTCCCGAAAAAGCAATATTGGATAGATTTAGTATAATTGTTGAACCTATGTTTTTACATTCGTCATCTAATGATATCGAAAACCAAACCCTAACAAACCTAAGAGACACCCTATTACCAAAACTAATAAGTGGTGAGGTACGATTAAAAGAGTTTAGAGAGGGAATAGATGCTGAAATAAATTCAGCATGACAAGAGATAAATTCAGCATAACAAGAAAGAAAAAGCATGACGAGAATAAAGCAATCTTATAATGGTAACGAGAACCTTAAACAGATTGTTTTGGCTGGTGCCTCACAATGACAGTAATAAAAAAGTATGACAACAGAAGCAACCATAGAACAAGCCACTATAGATTGGTTAACCGATTTAGGCTATAAACACCAGATGGGCACACACTTACCTCAAAATAATACAGAGGTGGTATTAAAAGACCAGTTGCTTCAGTTTATACAACAGCAGTACCCCCATATCCCAGAGGAGATTCAAACTCTAGCCGTGTCTGAGTTTACAAACAATGTAGGTGCAGATTTAGAACATCGCAATCGTACTTTTCATTTAAAACTCACCAAAGGTATTGAGTTTGCTTACGATGATGCTTTAGGAAAAGAAAAAGCAGTTCATATTTACCCCATAGATTTTAATACTCCAGAAAACAACAGCTTTTGGGCCGTAAATCAGTTTAGTATTGTGGGTAAAAACAAGCGTCGCCCAGATATTATTATCTACATCAACGGTTTACCCTTAATCGTTTTTGAGCTAAAAAATTGGTATGACGAAAACACCAACATAAAAGAAGCACACAACCAAATAGAACATTACCAAAAAGACATTCCGCTAGTATTTGAGTACAACGCCATCACTATTATAAGTGATGGTAACGAAGCCCAGCATGGTATGTTTAGTTCTGGGATGGAATGGTTCGCCCCTTGGAAAAGCATAAATGGAAGAGATACGGTACAGGAAGACGATTTCCAGATGCATACCTTGCTATTTGGCTTATTTCCAAAAGATAGACTACTTAATTATATAAAAAACTTTATTTTTCATGAAGATCATAATGGGTCCCTCATTAAAAAAGGCGCCAAATACCACCAGTTTTTTGGGGTTAATTTTGCCGTAGAAGCAGCGAAAAAATCGGTTCGCCCGTTTGGAGATGGCCGTATTGGTGTGATATGGCATACGCAAGGTTCTGGCAAAAGTATTTCTATGGCCATTTATACTGGCATTTTGCGGAGTCTTCCAGAATTGAAGAATCCCACCATTGTGGTGCAAGTAGACAGAAGTGATCTAGACCAACAGCTGTATGATAATTTTGTATTTGCCAAAGATTTGGTTGGCGATGTACAACATGCTAAATCTACTTCAGATTTACGCAAGCTCTTATCTGCTGGTTCAGGAGGCGTTATTTTTACAACCATAGAGAAGTTTAGACTTAAGCAAACATCAGAAAACACTTTAGGAGAATTGGAACATCCCATTTTGTCGGATCGAGAAAATATTATCGTTATGGCAGACGAGGCGCACAGGACGCAATATGGTTTGCTAGATGGCTTTGCTTCTAATTTGCGCAAAGCGTTACCCAAGGCCTCCTTTATAGGTTTTACAGGCACACCCGTAGATAGTAAAGAGGCAGATACCCAAGACGTTTTTGGAAATGTGATACATACTTATGATATAAAGCAAGCCGTGGAAGACAAAGCCACGGTAAATATTTTTTACGAACCCCGGTTGGCAAAATTGCATTTATGGAACGAAGCCATAGACGATGAAGTTGATGCCATGACCGGAAGTGAGGAAGACAATAGCAACCTAAAATGGGCAGCGATTGAAGATGCCGCAGGAAGTAAAGACCGCATTAATAAAATAGCAAAAGACGTTTTAAATCACTTTACAAACCGAACCAATACCTTAGCTGGAAAAGCAATGCTTGTGTGTATGAGCAGGCGTAATTGCGTAAAAATGTATGATGCGTTAACGGCTTTGGACGATTGTCCAGAAGTGGCGGTGGTCATGACAGGAAATATCTCCAAAGACCCTATAGAATGGAATCCTCATTTTAGAACAAAAGAGGCCACCGAATCTATAAAGAGCAGATTCAAAAAAGAAGACGATCCTTTAAAAATAGTCATCGTTAGAGACATGTGGTTAACGGGTTTTGATGCGCCTTGTGTGCATACTATGTATGTAGATAAAATAATGAAAGGCCATAATTTAATGCAAGCCATTACCAGAACCAACCGCGTATTTAAGGATAAGCAGAACGGTGTAATTGTCGATTACATTGGCATTGGAGATAATTTAAAAACAGCAACCCATAAGTACACGGGTACCGGAGGAAAAGGAGAACCAACCATAGATATTGAGCAAGCCTTAGAGCTGTTTTTCAATCAAGTTGAAATCTGTAAAGTCATGTTGCCAGAACATATAGATTATAGCAATTGGAAAGCCTTACGTGATGCCGACAAACTATTGTTGGTAAAACAAGCGGTAAATCATCTCGTAAAATATGATGAAGAGGCTAACGACTTTATGAAAGCTGAAAAAAAGCTATCCGATTTATTGTCTATTGTTAAGAGTCAACCCTCAATTCAAGACTACGCAGTAGATGTGCTTTTTGCACAGCATGTGTCCAAAGCCGTTAGGAATGCAAAATCTGTAAAATCTACTAGAGGAGAACAGCAGAAGCAAATCAAAGAATTGATTAGCCAAAGTATAGATTCTGAAGACATCGTTGATGTATTTGCTATGGCAGGTATAGAGAAGCCAGATATTTCCATCTTAGATGAAACCTTTTTGCTTGGCGCAAAAAATGAAAAGGATGGCAATGCCTTAAAGATTGAAATTATCAAGAATATATTGAAGGATGAAATCAAACTAAGGCTACACAAAAACATCAAAAAATACACTTCTCTAAGAGAAGAACTTGAGAAAGTGATTGACAAATACCATAACAATGCTATTGATAGCTATGCAACTATAGCTGAATTGGTAGAACGCGCAAAAGATTTACAGAACGATGATAAACGAACTGATGAACTTGGTTTAAGTGAAGAGGAATTAGCCTTTTATGATATCCTAGCGGCTAAAAAAGATATTGTAAAAGAAGAAGGGCTAATGCAAGATATTGTTCACGGTGTCGTGAAAGCAGTAAAGTCTAATCTACAATTGGACTGGACCAAAAAAGAAAATGCAAAAGCTTCTATTCGTCTAGCCGTCAAAAAAGAATTGCGCGGCAAAATATCCATAACTAAGCTCAACGAAATACTCACCGAAATCATGGAGCAAGCCGAAGGGCAGTTTAGTGATTGGAGTGCGTGATGATTATTTTATTCGAATGTTCTGAATAGCTAAAACAATACAAAGTTTCCTGTTTTAGAAAGTTAATCCTCAATGAAGATAGTTATGAGGTCCACTATGGTTAGCTTTATTGAAAGAAAAATACAAAATATGACCAATCAAAAAAACTAATACATGCACTTTCATCAAAAAATACACGACAATTTATTGAATTATAGAAAAAAATATAATTCTAATTTTAATTTTTTAGTCAGACAAATATCAAATCCTGGTGATAAAAAATATCCCGGAGGTAAAATTGCAAATGGTTTTGTTTTTCAAGGATTAGAAAAAAATTGTTTTGTAGGATTAGTAGATAAAGATGGGGGAAATAACTCCACAAGAAGTGTTGGCTTAGTTTTTAAACCCTCTGACCAAACCTTTAAATTTTCTCTAGTTATTGTCTTCCAAAAAGAAACTAACAAAAACCTAATTGAGTTTTATGAGACATTAGCATCAAAATTTGAAGCTATTGAATGGGATAATAAGAGAACTAAAGCTGTATTAAATATTGGTGCGTTTCCTAAAGACGATCCAAGCAAGCTATATAAATGGTTGGATGAAAATTATCCAACCATTAGGAATTTGGCATTGGAAACTAAAATTAAAAAAATAATACCAAATAATGAGCGTTTTCAAAAACTACAAAACAATTTAGAAAAGAAGTTTAAAGAAGCCTCAATACCAAGTAATTCTTCTCACAAAACAGAAAATATGCAGGATAGTTTATTCACTGAAAATAACGAATCAAAGGTTGAAGGAAGCCTGAACAAAATCCTTTACGGACCTCCAGGAACAGGCAAAACCTATGCTTTAAAACAGCAGTATTTCCCATTATATACTACAAAAGAAACCTCGATTACTGAAGAAAATAATTTTGAAATCGTCATAAAGCAGCTCTCGTGGTGGGAAGTTATAGCCGTTGCATTAATTCAATTGGGCACCTCTAAAGTAAATGATATTTATAACCACAAATGGGTTCAGAAAAAGATAGAGCTATCAAATTCAAAAACTGTAAAACCAACACTTTGGGGCCAATTACAAAGTCATACAGTTGAGTCCTGCGAATATGTTAAAGTTAAATCTAAACAGCAGCCCCTAATTTTCAATAAAACTGAAAACTCAACTTGGGAGGTTATTACTGAAGAAATTGAAAATCAAATTCCAGAGTTATACGACCTTATTGAAAAGGTTAATAATTTTAAACCTGATGCAAATAAAGTTATTGAACGTTTCAAATTTGTCACTTTTCATCAGTCGTTTAGCTATGAAGATTTTATTGAAGGTATAAAACCTATCATGCCAGAAAATGGAGAAGTAGCAGAAGATTTAGGTTATAAAATTGAAGATGGTGTTTTTAAAGAAATTTGTAAAGATGCAGCAATCGATCCACATAACCGTTATGCTATTTTTATTGATGAAATAAATAGAGGTAATGTCTCCGCCATTTTTGGAGAACTTATTACACTTATCGAAACAGATAAACGGAAAGGGGCTGCAAATGAAATGCGCATCACCTTACCTTATTCAAAAAATATATTTAGTGTACCTCTTAATTTGGATATTTATGGAACAATGAATACCGCAGACCGCTCTGTAGAAGCTTTAGATACAGCCTTAAGGCGTCGCTTTGAGTTTAAAGAAATGATGCCAGACTTAGAGGTGATAGAAAATGAAGAAGTTGATGGAATACTGCTTACGGACGTCTTGAAAACGATTAATGAGCGCATAGAGTTACTTATAGATCGTGACCATACCATTGGGCATTCATATTTTGTAGATGTCGATACAGCACAAAGATTGGCTGATGCTTTTAATAACAAGATAGTGCCTTTACTACAAGAATATTTCTATGGCGATTATGGTAAAATAGGCTTAGTTTTAGGTAAAGGTTTTGTAGAAAGGATAAAAAATGATACCATAGAATTTGCAAGTTTTGATTATGAAAATGCAAACGATTTTAAAACAACAACCTTCGTTTTAAAACAAGTTGATAGTCATTCTGTTATAGAAGCGGTAAAACTTTTATTAGGTACTGTTGAAATCAAACAAGAAGAATAGTTGATTAAAAATAATTCCATATCAGTTTTTGAGCACCAACGTTTATATGTTGGTGAACATAGTTTTAAACAAACTCATTTAGATGCTTTGTTAAAACTTAATGAATACCATGAAGGCCGTTATTTTGAGGCTATTGCCAAAGGGATTAAATTCAATCACTATGTTGGTGTTATACAAGTTGATGGGTTAACGATAGAAATACATCCAAAAGCCGATAAAGAGGATGACGACAACAAATGGAAGGGTGTTCTACTACAAATGCTCAAAGCCTGTGGCAAACTAAAAGCAGAATCGGCTGGAGCGGCTCACGTCAAACGGCAACACCTTAATCTGCTAGAGGTCTATCTTGAAATATATCTGCTAGAAATAGAAGCTTTAGTTAGAAAAGGGGTGATAAAAAAATACAGAAAACAAACCCATAACACAAAGGCTTTAAAAGGTAAACTAGAGTTTGCAGGACATATAAGACATAACGCAGTTCATAAAGAAAGGTTTTATACAACCCATCAAATTTATGACAGTAATCATCTACTACATCAGGTTTTATATAAAGCACTGTCCATCGTAGATCAATTCACTATGGGAACTCGCCTCTCTGATTTGACCAAAAGAGTGCTTGTCAACTTCCCTAAAGTCGATTATAAAACGATGACTGCAAAGCAACTAAATAGTATAACCCTAAATCGGAAATCGAGTAGTTATAGTGATGCCTTAGACATAGCAAGACTTATCATTTTAAACTATTCGCCAGACATTTCCAGTGGAAAAGAGAAAATGCTATCTCTTCTTTTTGATATGAATGAACTGTGGGAAACCTATATTTTAAAGCAAGTTCAAAAAGCGTGTAATGGAACTCATATGGCGGTTTCTGGACAAGAATCTAAATCGTTTTGGGGTAGTAACAGTTTAAGACCAGATGTAGTTTTAAGACAAGGTGATAAAACCTACATTATAGATACCAAATGGAAGCGACCACAAAAAAGTTCTGCTTCAGTAGGAGATTTAAGGCAGATGTATGCGTATTGCCGCTTTTGGGATGCAGAAAAGGCTCTTCTGTTGTATCCTGGTCAAGCCAACGAAAATAAGTTTCGATCGTATCTTACGGACGATTATTCAAAAGATACAGAGGACAATCCTAATCCAATAGACCATCAATGTAAAATGGGTTTTGTTTCCGTTTTAGATGAGAAAAATGAATTGGACTTTACTATTGGGGAAAATATTTTAAAATTATTAGAATAAATTTGATTTTAAGATCAAAAGGATGCAAGTTTCTTGGACATATATTAATGCAAAAACTACAACTCAAACTGATTGAATTCAATTTAAATATCAATTAAATTTTTAGTATTCCATATTCGAATATGGAATACTATAGCTATAAAATACTAACATCAAATAAGGAGTCCACAAGATGTAATCGTCTTATTGAGGATTATTGCAATAGACAATGACCAGTAGCAACAACTAGTACTTGCAGATGCTTAAAGCATTAGCAAGTCCAAGGTTATTAAATCTATTGTGCATTCAAAATATACAGGCTTAATAGATGAATCTTGGAAGAAGGTTTTTAGAATGGGGCTATTAGATTTTTTAAAATTTGGTATTGCTTCTGATGTGTAGCATCTAGCAATTCATTTTTAAGAAATTGAAAAAAGTTTCTATGGATGCTATCCCACTTATACTATTACAATTGTTATTACACCGACGCTTTTAAAATTCATCAATGACTTCCCAATAACCTCCTTTATCTGGACCTACTCTATTTAACCTACCTTGATTTTGCAATTTTGCCAATTGCTTTTCTATTGCCCTATCTGATATACCTATAATTTCAGACAGGTTTTTAGCACTCCTATTTTTATCATCCTTTAACAATCTCAAAATTTTCTCCGAAATTTTCTCCGAAATTTTCTCCGAACTTTTCTCCGAACCTTTCTCTGGTGTTTTTGTAGCCGTATTTTCTGTTATTTCTCCTTCTATAGGAATTATAATTTCAAATACATCGCCTTCTTTAAACGTAGGTAAAGCTCCAGGTGTATAGAGGTATATTTAAATGATTGAAAATTTGAATTCATAATTCCTTTAAAGATCTTTTATTATCACTCTATGTAGGCACAGGTATTTATTTCACGGCTTTATGTTGATAGAAACACTAAGTTTTATAGGCTTTTTTAATCATTGGTTGAATTTCTATCAACATTTCTGTGATTATCATTACTTTATTTCATGGCTTTATGTTGATATAAACATCAGGTTTTATGGACTTTATCTATTTTTGCTCAATTTTCTATCAACATTATCACTTTATTTCATCCCTTTATGTTGATAGAGTATATAGTCCATCTTTTTTCTCCATCTTTCTTAACAAGTTCACCAACAACCATATCATCAATTTTATCTTTTAGAGTACGTGGTTTTATCTCTACTCCTATGCGCTTGTTAATGTCACTGATAGAACTTTCAGGGTAATTTTTTAAATCCTCGTAAATTAATTCTTGTAATCTATGTGGCTCAATTCGCTTTAAATTGGTTTGCTCGATAAAATCAGTATAGCGTATAAAATCTGGATTTATATAATAAAAGGTTCCTTTAGTCTTACCTTTTGTCAATACTACATCTAAATCAATTAATCTACCTATCCAATATTGCAGTCCATTAGGCTTAGAAATGTTTAATATTTTAGATAATTCCAAAGTACTTATCCCTTGACTTTGTGCTACAATACCTAACGCTATGACCTCTTTTTGCTTCAATTGAAGATCTTGAGACGCTTTATCCATCAATTTAAGGACATCCTTGCTTACAATTTGCTTTTTCAAAATGACAGTGACCCTATCATCTGCCTCTATTACTGTTGGAAGTTGCTTACCACTTCCTAATAATAATTCATATACTTTATCATAGCCACTACCTTCTTTCTCCATGAGTCTTAAATCATAGAATAATTTTGCAAGCAACGAATTGCGCTGCACAGATTTTGTTAAAATATTCTCTGGCGTTACACCTAACGGTAATAAACCAGGACTATGTATTTCTAACCTATCATGGAATAGGTTGATGAAAATATCACCTCTCATAGTGTAATTGCGATGCGCAAATGCATTTGCTACAATCTCGCGTATAATCTCTGGCTCATAATTATGAACATTCTTTCTGAAAATACCATCAGATACTTCAACAAACTCGTTCCAGTCTGGGATTTCTTTTAAGATTGAATTTATGAGCTCTTTAGGATTGAGCATATGATCGTCCCAAAGTTTTTTTGATACCTTATTTTCTTGCTCATCATATTTTATAAACTGAACAGATGGCGGATAATGTAAAGTTGCCCGATCTGTTCTTTTACCTATCCATAATATACCTAGATTAGTAAGAAAACCATCTTTTGAGATAAAATAATAATCCATCATTTCTTGAGGATTCATTTGCTTTACAAAATCACTAATTCTTTCAGACTCTTTTATGTCTTTTAAGAATTCTAAATACTTAACTGCATCACAATGAGAAGAAAGAATTTTTTTGACTACTTTTTCTTCCCAAACAAAAGAGTTTCTCTCAGAGAATAACCGAGCTAAATCTTCTGGCGGAATTGGTTTACAATCATCAGATATACGCATGTAATATCTACCGTCCGTAGTACTAGCAACACTTTGTGTTGTACGGAAAACCTGAAGTTCTATAAATTGAGCTCCGTTATCTGCTGTTTTTACTAATGGCATAATACCTACATTAAGCGTTAGTGCTGGAATACTCTTGTTTATCTTTTCTATGAGATCATCGTTAATCACTTGCCCATCAGGTGGCATGTCACTGTCGTCTTCTATTCCTATTATAATGCTACCACCTTGTGCATTTGCAAAGCAGACACAATCTTTGGCCAACTCTTTTAAGCTAGACTTACTGCCGGTTACAATAGATAATGACTTTTTATCAAGAAGACTGTTTTCTTTCATAACTTATAAATATACTAATGTGTGCGAAAAGAATTCCACTTTGTCTTTAAAATTCCTGCAAGTGCCACTTCCAAAAAATAGAGGTCATAATCTTCTTGTACAGGAATTAATGCAACATATAAATTTCTAACCACTTCTTTTTTTGCAAGTAAATCATCATTAAAATCACTGTGGTCGTTTGCACGATTGATTTCTTTATTGTTATTATTATTATTATGACCTGTCATCAAATAAGCAAGTGAGCACTCATTATGACTTTTACCATAAGCATGCTGTCTCAATCTTCTATATACTGTTCTACTTACACCTACATATATGGGAAGTACTCTATCATTTTTCTTTTCCCCAAAGAAGTAAAGACCTTTAAATTCGTTTAAAGATTTTGATTTACCTGATTTTATATTGGGTACATAACCAAGATCTTCAAAAGCTTTTTTATTACGCCATATAGAAAATTCTGGTTGTGCTCCACAAGTTTTGTGCATTTCAAAAAACAACTCCTCTAACCTAGGGCAATTTTTATGGTTTAAATGCACTAAAGCAATAGTTGCCATATCAAATGCTCTTTTAAAAACAACTTTAGGATCTACCGGAAATGGCTCGTTATTATAATTCATTTTTCCTACATCTTGACATATTAATTTTTTTTACTGTCTTCTATTTGAGCTTCTGCACTTTTCATTAACTTATTAAAACGATTCCAGCTTTTTCTAGATTGTTTTTTGATGACATCACTATTATTAAACTCTTTGAAAGACGCGTTTGCCTTCTCTACATAACTGAGGTAATTGCCCCAATCATACCTATAGGTTTTTGTTTTACCGTTGAGCACCATTCTTCTTTTGGACCCTTTATATGTAAAGCGTTTGAATAATGAACTTTTATGAAGCTTATCATCTGTAGTTTTAGCATGAATTGCCAGTGAAGTTGCTCTTTTAAAAGATCGTTTCATAGAACGATTAAACTTAGAATATCCAGCAGTTTTAATCAATACACGCTGTCCATCATAATCGAAACCTAAATATTCTAAAGTTTTATTTTTTCTCTCACCTGTATGTTCATCAACTTCAAAACCTATAAATTTCTCATCTTCATTTTGAAAATGATAGACCTTAGTTTTATCTGGATGGATTTCTAGATTTACTTTGTCATCCACCAATGAACGTAAGTGCCTTATCGCCTCCTCTTGTTGATCTCTTGGTACAACTATAATTAAATCATCACTATATCTTTGATAAAACCCTTTTACAGAGTCGCTATCTATGAAGTCTTGAACTTCTTGATCAAAATCTAACATATAAATATTAGCCAACGTAGCGCTGAGTGCTGTTCCTTGAGGTATCCCTTTTGTTGCTTTCGATTTTGTAATAAGATCTAAACTATTCTTTAAAAACTCTGTTTTTTCACAGTAGGCTATAGCATTATTGTCTTTTAAAAAACGTTTCTGCTTTATGGGTTTTTGTAACCTATCAAAAGATTTTGGATCATTCTCCTCACGTGTTTTAACCCATATTTGGTCTTTATAATTTCTAAACAATAAACTCTCATTTACATACCTCATATTTATTAGAGACTTGTAAACCCTAAAGTGGTCTTTTGGAAGCGTGGTCGAACCGTCCCAAACTTGTGACCATTTTTGTTTTAGGATTTTATGATCTAGACTATCAAAGAATTTTGTGACATCGGCTACAATGACGGTAAGCTCTTTATCTTGATTATCCTTTATGAATTGGAAAGTTTCATGAGCAAAATCTACATTACATTTATGCTTACCCTTTTTTCCTTCCATCTCAATTTTTCGGTAGGCTACAACAGCCTTATCAAAGGTCTTGGTTTCAAGAAGTGCATTGTATTTTTTAGAAAGTAAATAGCTATAATAAGAATAGATTTGAGCATCAAAATGACTGGCAAAGTATATCTCACGGGCTTTGGGCTTTAATTTTCCCCTTCTACGTTTCTTACTCTTCTTATTCCTAAGATTGTCTTTTCTAGGTCTAAATTTTCTTTGGAAAATACTGCGATGTAAAAAAGGAAGAAAACTATGTTTAGCGATTTTATCTTCATCCATAATATAGCTCTCCAATTTAGAGATGTCTTTATTCTCTGAAGGAAAACCTATATGCGGATATTTTTTAAGTTTTATCCAAGGATGTTCTTCTTTTTTCTTCATTATAAAAAATAAGGGTCGAGATTCACTAGTAGCAGGCTTATGATTGAACATGCTCTGACGACACTTTCCCCATTGCTGGCTGTAATATCGCTACTCTTTTCAGGTATGATAATTGATTATATTGGGATAACAGTTAAGTGTCTAACCGCTATGAATACAAACAACATCAAATTGAACCATGTAAAGATATTTCTATCCTTATTGTCTCTAGGTTTGCAAATAAATGCTGCATCTATTGACTTTGGTATCAATTCTTCACTTAACGTATCTCTCAAGTGATAGAAATCGTGCTAAACGTTCTTCTCGGCCATCTCGACCCTATATTGTAAATTTAATATTTGCTTATTTATTTTTTGCTCATTTATTTTTTCTATTAAATATAAAAAAATATGGGCAAGCGCATGCGATACGCAGCTACTTATTCTTTACTTATATCTCCTCTTTCATCTTTTCCAAATTTGATATTCCTTGATCGATATTCGATATTCAAAAAATCTGAATAGGCCCATGCGATGCGCAGCTGCTTATTATTTACTTATATCTCCTCTTTCACCTTTTCCAAATTCGATATTCCTTGATCGATATTCGATATTCAAAAAATCTGAATAGACGCATGCGATGCGCAGCTACTTATTCTTTACTTATATCTCCTCTTTCACCTTTTCCAAATTTGATATTCCTTGATCAATATTCGATATTCGATATTCAAAAAATCTGAATGGGCGCATGCGATGCGCAGCTGCTTATTATTTACTTATATCTTCTCCATCAACTTTTCCAAATTTGATATTCCTTGATCAATATTCGATATTCAAAAAATCTGAATGGGCGCATGCGATGCGCAACTACTTATTCTTTACTTATATCTTCTCCATCAACTTTTCCAAATTCGATATTCCTTGATCGATATTCGATATTCAAAAAATCTGAATGGGCGCATGCGATGCGCAACTACTTATTCTTTACTTATATCTTCTCCATCAACTTTTCCAAATTTGATATTCCTTGATCGATATTCGATATTCAAAATATATCTGGGTTAGCGCATGCGATGCGCAGCTACTTATTCTTTACTTATATCTCCTCCATCAACTTTTCCAAATTCGATATTCCTTGATCGATATTCGATATTCAAAAAATCTGAATGGGTGCATGCGATCTACAGCCGCTTGTTCTTTACTTATATCTCCTCTTTCACCTTTTCCAAATTTGATATTCCTTGATCGATATTCAAAATATATCTGGTCAAGCGCAAGCGATGCGCAACTACTTATTCTTTACTTATATCTTCTCCATCAACTTTTCCAAATTCGATATTCCTTGATCGATATTCAAAAAATCTGAATGGGCGCATGCGATGCGTAGCTACTTGTTCTTTACTTATATCTCCTCTTTCACCTTTTCCAAATTCGATATTCCTTGATCGATATTCGATATTCAAAATATATCTGGGTTAGCGTATGCGATCTACAGCCGCTTATTCTTTACTTACATCTCGTCTATCTCCTTTTACAAATTTGATATTCCTTGATCAATATTCAAATTTTTTGCCTTGACTCTTAATTCCTTTTTTTTAAATCCAACTTCTACAACTCCCCCTTAAAAGCCTGCTTCAACAAACAATTAAACAAATTTTCACTTTCCTGTAGCTCTTGTTTTACCAGTGCTTTTTGCTGCCTAATTAAAGCTATTTTCTCAGCGAATTGGTTTTGAAGGACGATGGGAGGCTGAAAGATTTCAAAAATTCTAATTGTTTTAAGTTAAGAGTTTTTTGAGCCACTCCAATTGAAAATCTATCAGCCTGACGCTTGATTAATCGGCATGTCATCATAGCGTGCAAGAAAAAACTTAACCTGCTTAATTATGCTTGTAGGCAGGGAAGATATCAGTCTACCGACTCTAAGTGGAGTAATTTGTAAAACGCAGATTTATTTATAATAAATATACAGCGTTTCTTAATGGAAATCAGACCATCATCTTTAAACTGTTTTAGGCTTCTCCCTAGACTTTCTCGAGATGTTCCAATACAATTAGCCAGATCTTCTCGACTCAGGTCAATACCTTTATAATTGGGAATCATCGCTTTAAAGCGATGTTCAAATACCAATAAAAAAATAGCCAACCGCGTATTTTGATCCTTTTGAGCCAAAACAGCAATTGTATTGGCTAATACACCAAACTCGTGACTCATATTTTTAATAAAAGCATCTTTTAAAGAGGGAAGATCCTGAAGTAATTTTAGGAAATTATCTTTT
The DNA here is from genome assembly GCF_000153485.2 of Psychroflexus torquis ATCC 700755. Taxonomy (NCBI): domain Bacteria; kingdom Pseudomonadati; phylum Bacteroidota; class Flavobacteriia; order Flavobacteriales; family Flavobacteriaceae; genus Psychroflexus; species Psychroflexus torquis. The sequence goes on from NC_018721.1 coordinate 964,999, forward strand.
GAAATAAATTTCAACTCCACATCATCCAGGGCCTCACAGGAGTCCTGATAACGCTCCTCACCCAACAGGGCGTGATACCCTAAAAAATCACCCGGTGTATAGATATAAAATATCTGTAGGTGATTGCTAAATCCTTTTTTAAATTTCTTTGCTCTTCCACTCACGATGTGAAAAATACCAGTAGGAATACCGTCTTCATAAAAAAGAGCATTCCCTTTCTTTATCGTCATATCTTCCATAAAGCTACGAACCAATTCTTTCTCTACTAGAGTAAGGCTCTCAAATAAGAGATGGCTTTGGAAATCAAATTTTAAAAAGAAACTGTCCATATTAAAATATAATAAATATAACTCAAGTTTCGCACCTAATCAATTTCACTTAACACCTTGATGATTAAAGCTATGGGTATTTGTTAGAAACCCATAACTCTCAATATCCTCTATTATTTTGGATGTAATAAGTTCAATATCAATTGATTCTACTAGTTTTTCCAAATTGGTTAAAATTAAGTTGACAACTGCCAATATTCTGATATTCAGCTTATTTTCAATATAATCCTGTTTTAAATCTTTAAATAATCCGCCTATGGTTTCATAAGCCTCCATTCTGTACCTAATACTTGTAAGCAGATATTGGGTCATTGCAATTGTTATTTGTGCAATCTGGACATCAAAATTGGTAGACTGACACTTTCCAAGGCCAAAGAGCTGCTTGGCTTCTTTAAAAAAGACTTCAATTGACCATCGAATACTATATACTTCAATTGCTTTTACAAATTTGAGTGATGTATCGGTGGTTATTAAGGTGTGCCATTTGCCGTTCTTCCCACGTTTTGAGATAAAGAGAGCAACCTTGAGCCCATCAATTTCAGCTATGTAATGATGGTAGTAGTAATTGAATTTACGACAGCGCTTGGGCTTTGCTTTCTGTTTTTTAAGTTGTGCTAAAGTTTTGACCTTTGATCTGACTTCAATTTTACTATTGTATTTATACATCCCAATAATATGGGTCGAACTGCAAATACTTCGTAACTTTTTAAGTAATCCCACACTTGTAAACCAGGTATCTATTAAAATATAGTCTACAGGAATTTTACGCTTTACAACCCTGGAAAACATTTGCACTACTAGGTCTGTTTTCTTTTTATTGAGTTCCCTATACCTCTTTGCCGCAACTGTTTTACTACATCTTGGTGTCTTCTTTTGGGCCTTACGCTGCTTTGCGGTTAGACCATATTTTAATCTTGATGTTTTGCTCTCACGGTGCAGACTAAAATCAATGGGGATAAAAACACTTCCATTCCAATACCCAGCCACAAGTAGCTTGAAACCTAAATAGTAGGTCTTTGACACATGGTTGTAGATCTTTGAGACTCCTTCAATAGTCTTTCCTGTTTTTGAAAGATCAGTATCATCAAAGATCAAGCATCTTGTAGGGTCTGCTGAGGGCGTGAAGAGTTCATCTTTCAATAGATATTGCTTTACAAACTGGGCCAAAAAAGCTCTCCAATTAATTTTTTGATTTGCCAAGATTCGATAGTATGAATCTTTTCCACATTTATTAAGTTCTGGATCTTTGTCAGTTGTAAGTCCATAAATAGAATTAATTCCAATAAGGGGCAAAATCAAGAGCGTAGCGATCAAATCCTCAAATGAAAAACCCGCCTTTTTGCACCAACTGAATTGTTTTTTTATTCTATTGAAGCCTAAAATATTTAGATGTGCCCGTAAATAGTCTGAATTAAACCAAACCTTATTAAACTTCCCTTTTATTTCTTGAACTTTTGCAATATATTCGTGTTGTAGCATGTTTTGTACTTTGTGTTTAGTTACTTAAAGATACAGTAAAACCAGGGGTTCCCCTTGGTTTTCATGCTATTTTTTTCCAATTAAACCCTGTAAATAATGGGTGCGAAACCTGAGTAAATATAACTTAAGTTATGTTCAAATATAACGAATGTTACTTATGTTTGCATCATGAATGTTGCTATAAAATTTATTTTTTCCATATCATTATTGCTTTGTATGCTGGTGCCAGAGTCATCAGTTAGTGCAATTATGGAGAGCACACCTTCAGAAACTACTGGTAGTACCAACAAGATTCAGTGCCTTGAAGAAGAAACTGAAACCGAAGTTAGTACAAGTCTAACCGAAAAAGTTTTTCAAAAAATAGGTGGATCAGCTGGCGGTTCTGCCGTAGAACAAAAGCTATACACGTCTCTAAATCCCACTACTTTTACCAGTAGTACCTTACCAAATACATGCGGCTGGGTTTTTATCTCAAAATACCCACGCTATATTCAGTTTTGCTGTCTCAAGTTAGACTGCTAGTTTATCCTCTCCTAAATATCGCTGCTCGATACCCTTTGTTTTCAGCATTATCTAAGCAGCACCAAATCAAAGTTATACGTGTGATGTTTTAGTTCTTCAACTAAAATTCTTAATTCACTTTATTTAAACAGCATTCTACTAATGCATACGGATCAAAAAATATTTGATGAAGCAGTGGTGCTCCATCATCTTAGACATTATTTACCTGCACAAGCCCCTTTAAAAGACTTTGTCCATCACAACACCTTGCACGCCTTTGATAATTTTTCATTTTTTGAAGCCTTACAAAAAGCAAATTCCACTTTTGGCTACAAAACAGCACTGTCCTTAAAAGAATATCGAAAGCTATTCCAAGAAGGAGTTGTTAAAGAAGACGTGCTTAACACGACCATCCTTAATTTTAAAGATGATAACAGCCTTACATATTGGGAATCCTTAGTTTTAAATCAAGATCTATCAAATGATTCAATTCCTCAAATAGGACTATTAAAAGCCTTTTGGAAAAGTCATTTTAAGATCGATTTAGACATGTTGGTACATCCCAAATTATTCAAATTAATTGGGGCCTATCTGGATCAAGGAGTTTCTGAAAAACGATTTCCTTATCCTGACGTCACCTTTTTGGAGGCTGTTCGTGCGTTACAAAAAAACAGCTTGGTTTCGGTTTTTCAATCTAAAAAGGCTGTTGAATTACTTCATGGTTCTAAAACTACCATAACAAGCCTATTAAGGTGTATCGTAGGGGATCCAGCTTACTTTGAACACTATTTATTTGACCAGCAATTTGCTCATCCTGGTTGGTCTGGTATGGTCGCTACGGTAGAAGAACAACCAGCCACCTTACTTGATCAGAGAAAAATAAGCCTCCAAGATTTTATTTTTCTGGAATTACTTTTAGAAATCGAGGCTTTAGACCAGAGTATTGGACTGGATAAATTGCCCTTGAGTGCCGCCGTAAATTTAGGAGCGCCTTTTGTATTATTTCCGTTTAAAGAAGTTGATCGGTATTGGAAAGTTATAGCCATCTGGCAAGAAGCCTTAGAGTGGAGTTATCACAGTCAAGTTCTACAGGGATTGGTTCAATCTACAGCAAAAGAAAAAACAGCAACCCCTAGTTTTCAAGCCTTCTTCTGTATTGATGATAGAGAAGAATCGATACGAAGACACTTAGAGCAAGCATCTCCAGACTGTGAAACCTTTGGTACACCTGGACATTTCGGAATGGTGGCGATGTACCAACCAGAGTCGGGAAAATTTTACACACAAGTCTGTCCTGGTTCTTTAACTCCTAAACACCTTATCAAAGAGAAAGGAAGGGCGGTTAAAAACGGAAAAGACATTCATTTCCATAAAGCATCACATCGGTTATTTACAGGGTGGTTGTTGTCACAAACGATTGGCTTTTGGTCTGCGGTACGCTTGTTTTTTAATTTATTTAAACCCCAAGTATCTCCGGCACATTCCTCTGCTTTTGAACATATGGAGAAGGCAGCGACGATTCTAGTTGAACATAAAGATAATGCTGAAGAAAATGGTTATCAAGTAGGATATACCGTTGAAGAGATGGTTGAAATTGTGTATGGATTATTAAAGAGCACGGGGTTGACGACCAACTTTGCTCCATTGGTTTACTTGATAGGTCACGGGGGTAGTAGCACCAACAACCCGTATTATGCTGGTTACAATTGTGGTGCGTGTTCTGGTAGAGCAGGCTCGGTAAACAGTCGTGCGGTTGCTGAAATGGCCAACAGAGAAGATGTTAGAAAAGCACTAGAAGCAAAACATATCTGTATTCCTAGCACCACCTATTTTTTGGGTGGCTTACACGATACGACTCGTGATGAGGTGACGTTTTATGATGAAGTTACGCTTTCGCGAAAGCTTACAGAAGCACATGACACACACAAAGCACAGTTTGACAAAGCTTTATCTCACAATGCTAAAGAGCGATCAAGACAATTTTTATTGACCAATAGCAAGCGAGACGCGATTAAAGTGCATAACGAAGTAAAGAACCGATCTACTGCCTTGTTCGAACCTCGACCAGAATTGAACCATTCTAATAACACACTTTGCATTGTAGGGCGTAGATCTTTGACTAAAAGTGTCTTTTTAGATCAGCGTGCTTTTTTAAATTCCTATGATTATAAGCAAGATCTAAACAGTATACAATTAAAAAGCATTTTACAAGCAGCCACTCCTGTTTGTGGAGGGATTAACCTCGAGTATTACTTCTCTAGTGTAGATAATGAAAAATTAGGCGCTGGGTCTAAACTGCCACATAATGTGATTGGCCTTTTTGGAGTAGCCAACGGGATTAAAGGGGACTTACGTCCTGGATTGCCTTCTCAAATGATAGATGTGCACGCCCCTTTACGGTTAATGATGATCATAGAGCATTATCCAGAAGTTGTCATGCAACTTATTCAAAACGATACTGAACTCTGGAACTGGTATAAAAATGAATGGGTAAAACTAGCGATCATACATCCTGAAACCAAAGCCATCTCTTATCTATCTCAAGGGAAATTAAAATCCTATGAACCTCCTACAAATAAGATGGAGACCCTTTCCGATTTAGAAACTGTTTTTGAAAATCATTCTACCAATTTACCGGTGTACCAGCTCAACGTATCATAACCATGGAAAACCTAATACCCCTATTTTTATTCATCCCATTTTTGGGATTAATAATCAGCCTTTTCTTCCCAGAAACTCAAGAAAAAGCAATCAGTACCACGATTCATATCGCTATGGGAACCTATGTGCTTTTTACAATTGCTTTTGTTATCGCTTGGTTATGGAAAGGTGCTGACAACCTAAATATCAAAGAAATATCAGTCTACCGTTCTGGCAATTATAATTTTTTTATCGATTTTTATTTTGATAAAATATCTGCTATATATCTTTTATTCTCTGGCTTTCTATCCTATTTAATTGCCATTTACAGCAGTGTGTACCTCCATAAAGAACCTGGATATAAACGCTTTTTCACCACCTTTTTATTATTCTTTATTTCCGTTCAGATTATTGTCCTAGCCGGCAATTTTGAAACCCTATTTATAGGTTGGGAAATCTTAGGTGTGTCTTCTTTTTTGCTGATCGCTTATTACCGCCATCGCTATTTACCAGTGCGCAACGGATTGAAGGTTTTTTCCATCTACAGAATTGCAGATGTTGGCATTTTAATAACCATGTGGTTAAGTCATCATCTGTGGCACGAAAACATCACTTTTGAGCAGTTAAACAACTCTCAGTTGGTGTCAGAACATCTGGTTTCTCACCCTTGGATAAGTATCATTATATCTCTAGCCATTCTTCTATCAGCAAGTGTGAAATCTGCACAATTTCCATTTTCCTCTTGGTTGCCTAGAGCTATGGAAGGCCCTACCCCTTCTAGTGCTATTTTTTATGGTTCGATTGCCGCTCATATTGGTGTGTTCCTACTATTGCGTACCGCAGCTTTTTGGCAACAGCTAGTTGTCATTAAGCTTATAGTCATCGCATTGGGAATTATAACAGCAATCGTAGCTACCATTTCTTCCAGAGTGCAGTATTCTGCTAAGGCTCAAATAGCCTATTCGTCAGTAGCTCAAATAGGAATTATTTTTGTAGAAGTAGCTCTAGGACTTGAGAATATTGCATTGATTCATTTGGTGAGCAATGCCTTTTTAAGGAGTTACCAATTGTTAATTAGCCCATCTATGGTGGCCTATTACATCAGAGAGCAATTTTATCAATTTATACCTTATAAAGAAAAACCTAAAAGTGGATGGCTGAAAAAGTACGAAGCTACTCTTTATCTTATAGGATTAAATGAATGGAAACTGGATCAATTACTTTATAAGGTGTTTTGGAATCCTGTAAAACGCATCGGAAATCCATTAACCCGTTTTGAACCAAAACCTGCCGTCCATGTGGTACTTGCCATGCTTCCTATCCCCCTCTTTTTTCTGAGCTTCTTTATCCATTTGTCAGAAACATTACATCGGCTGATACCTGTTGTTATTGCAGGGGTTGCTCTTTTTCTAGTGATTCGCACCTTTTCAGAACGCAAAAATCCTCTGCTGGCTTGGGTCATGTTATCCTTCAGTCACTTATGGGTATTACTTGCCATAACCTTTAACGATAGGTTCTACATTTGGGATGCTACCCTCTATTTATCTGGGGTTATCGTTTCTGGAATTGCAGGTTATATCATACTCTACACCCTTTCTAAAAAGGAAACATTTGATCTAAATAATTTTTATGGATTAGCCTTAAGGCAAAAAAACACGGCCTTCTGGTATCTCATATGCTCTTTAGGCTTGATGGGATTTCCGGTTACGACTACCTTTTTAGGAGAAGACTTGTTATTCACACATATTGAAGAAAACCAATTCCTTTTGGCAGCCTTGATTTCTTTCACTTTTATACTCACAGGCATCAGTTTAATGCGCATATATGCTCGTGTTTTTTTGGGACCTACAAAAGGTACAGAAACTCCAATGGCAAGAAGATCCTCCTAGATTCTTACTAAAAACATCTTAACCCTTTAATTCAAAAATAAATGAAAACAAAAATTAAAAAATACCTCCCTGCTGATGGTTTTGCAGGATTAAAAGAAAATTTTAAGGCAGATGCCATTTCAGGATTTATTGTCTTCCTGCTGGCCTTACCATTGAGCTTAGGAATTGCTAAAGCCTCAGACTTCCCTCCTATTATGGGACTTATATCAGCAATTATTGGTGGATTATTTGTGAGTTTCTTTATGGGATCTCGTTTATCTATAAAAGGTCCAGCCGCTGGCCTTATTGTTATTGTTGCAGGAGCGGTTGCCGATTTTGGTAATGGAGATCCCATATTGGGTTGGAAACTGGCCCTTGGGGCTATGGTTGTTGCAGGATTGGTTCAAATAGTATTAGGTCTTTTAAAGCTGGGGAAACTCGCCGATTTCTTTCCACTTTCTGCCATACACGGTATGCTTGCTGCGATTGGAATTATCATTATCGTAAAGCAATTGCCTGTCCTGTTAAATGACAACCCCATACTTTCTAAAGGAATGGGACCTCTTGAACTTCTATGGAATATTCCAAACTTCATAAAAAACCTGGATCCAAAAGCATCAATTATAGGAGTGATAAGCTTACTAATTATGCTGTTGTGGCCTCTGATTAAACATAAAACACTAAAGATGATCCCTGCGGCATTATTAGTACTCGTTTTTGCGATCCCTGCAGAACTCTATATGGACTTTGCAAATACCGAACCTTCCTATGCTTTATTGGAGGTGGGAAGTCTTATTGACAACTTGAATATCAATGCCAGTTTTGACGGGATATCCCAAACAGGAACCTTTATAAAGTATGTTGTCATGTTTGCACTAGTGGGAACTTTAGAATCCTTACTCACTGTAAAAGCGGTAGATATGCTGGACCCTTATAAGCGTAAGTCCAATATGAACAAAGACCTCATCGCTACTGGTATAGGAAACACTATTGCCGCTTTTCTTGGTGGTTTCCCAATGATTTCTGAAGTAGCACGTAGCTCAGCAAACGTTGCAAATGGGGCTAAAACAAGATGGGCGAACTTCTTTCACGGTTTTTTTATTTTAGTATTCCTTTTACTAGCAGCTCCAATTTTAGAAATGATTCCTAATTCTGCATTAGCAGCAATGTTGGTTGCCGTAGGAATTAAATTAACCCACCCTAGAGAGTTCAAGCATATTTTTAAAATAGGAAAAGAGCAATTGGCCATTTTCGTAGTCACTATAGTCGTGACCCTAGGCGAAGATTTATTGATAGGAATTTTAGCAGGAATGCTGCTAAAAATAATTATCCATATGTTTAATGGAACTCCTATTTCCTCTTTCTTTAAGGCGCCTACACTAGTCTCTAGATTAGGAGATAAATACGTAGTTGAAATAGATAAAGCAGCTGTTTTCACAAACTATCTAGGGATCAAAAGGGACTTAGAAGATATTCCACAAGGGCTAGAAATCACCATTGATTTACATAAAACCAACCTTGTAGACCATTCTGTGATGGAAAACCTAGAACATTTTAAAAACGAATATGAGTCCAATGGCGGCACTGTCCTGCTTAAAGGATTAGAACATCACAGAGCAATGTCTGACCATCCCTTTGCTGCTAGAAAAAAACAAAATACTATTTAGTGTCTGGTCAGAAATACAGCAAAATTTAAAATGTTTCTTTTTCCAACTAGTCACTGTATAAATAATTTTAAAAGCTGTGGTGTCTCATAAACTCAACACAGCTTTTTTTTAAAATTTTATATGAAAAATTATATCAAACTAATATTGCTTTTATGTGCCGTATATATGTCAAATGCACAAGAGCAAAACCGGAGTCATTCCAGTTCTTGGAATAGCTTTATACCCACAGTAAGAATTGACAACTCCTTTTATGTCACATCAGAATTTCATTTTAGACGGACTCATTTTTTACAGGAGTGGGAACAATTTATCGCGAGACCTGCTATCCACTTTAAGAAGAATGAAACCTATGATTTTGCCTTAGGGTATAGCTATATTAGAAACTATGCGTTTTCAGATTTTACGATTCCTATAGACGCGAATGAGCACAACTTGTGGCAGCAGGTTCAGTTAGAGCACTCACGAGAGAAAATTAAATTTAAGCACCGGTTTAGGTTAGAAGAGCGTTTTATCGATAAACTAGTCACCACTTCAAACGGGACTTATGACAGTGATGGAAACACGTATAACACTAGATTTAGATATCGATTTACCTTAACCAGACCCCTTCTAAAGATTGATGATAACAAAAGTATTTCTATAGAACTATTTGATGAATTATTTATCAATCTAGAGGAGGGCATTAGACCAAAATCATTCAACCAGAACTGGTTTTACGCTGGCTTGAAATATCCCATCACTACAAGAATAGGGGTAGGTATAGGATATCATAACATAGGTTTGAATGGTGGTAAACATACTTTTATTACCAATCATATTTTACAGACAACTCTTACCTATGTGATGAATTAACTACCCCGAGGCAGAGCCGTCGGGGTATCAAAACAAACGTAACTGATTTTTGTGCAATTCCGTGTATTTTGATCTTCCTTTATTTTGAAGATATTTCTTTATGACTTATTCATTTGCGTACTGGCCCACTGTATTGACATAATAACCACTTGTCCAAAACCTGCCTCCCCAAACCCTCTGCCATTATTATAATTGTATTTTCATAATCAGCACTAGTGAGGTTCTCTTTGTTATTATTTAAAAAAGACCAGAAATCTAAACGAATAGCGAAGGAAAGTAAAGTTGCTTTAAACGAAGAAAAACTTTAGAACGTAAGTAAGAATGAGAACGACGAGGTGCAAAAGGCCGTCAGACAAAACAAAAAAGTAAGTTTACGTTCTGGTGGTGAGCGTAACCGTTTGCATCTGGCAACGACCTTAAAAGAAAAGGGCAACGTATTACTTTTTGATGAGCCAACAAATGATTTGGATGTAAACAGACTAAGAGCTTTAGAAGAAGGTTTAGAAAACTTTGCAGGGTATGCGGTCGTTGTTAGCTATAACAGATGGTTTTTTAGACCGTATTTGTACATTTATTTTAGCTTTTAAAGGCAATAGGGAGGTCTATTTCTTTGAAGATGGCTTTAGTAAACACGTATTAGCTTTAGACCTACAGAATAAAAATTTAAAAATTATTTTAAAACAAATTGTGTGCGTTCAAATTATAAGTGCGACTCAAATTACTTACTGTTCCTAATAATTCGGGGTTGACATAATTTGGGATGGGTTTGTGTTTTAATTCCGATAACATTCTTTGTAGAAGTTCTTTTTTTAATTAGCTTGTAATTTTGGTATTTCGGTTTAATTCAGTTAAAATTGAAGTCAAAACTTGTAAAATTCTAATAAAGAGCAGCTTTTATTAGCCTCGAATAAACAAAAACTATGAACGCAACAGAATTATTTTTTAGCACCATTCAATCGGGTAACATCGAAAACATAAAATTACAACTGGCCAATAATCCAGAGGTCGTAAATGCTAAAGATGTGAGAGGCTTTACGCCTTTAATCTTTGCTGCGTATTTTGATAAAGAACTCATCGCAAAAGTTTTAATTGAACACAAAGCGCCAATAGACGCAAAAGATGCATCTGGTAATACAGCATTGATGGGTGTTTGTTTTAAAGAGTATATGAAATTGGCGTCTTATTTGATAAAACACGGAGCAAATGTTAATGTGTCTAATACCAATGGAACAACACCACTCATCTTTTCGGTGATGTATAATAAGCTTAAAAGTGTTGAATTGCTATTGAAGCATGATGCAGATTCTTCTGTAAAGGATAATGACCAAAAAACCGCCTTAGATTATGCGGTCGAGAAAAAGTTTGAAGCTATTGAAGCACTTTTAAAATAGGTTGAGACCCAGTTAAAAACTGATGTCAAGTATTAATATCAATTTATCAGTCAAATGTCGTATAAAATCAGTTTATTTTTCACTTATTAATCTTCATAAAATAGAACCTTAACTATCGCTATGCTTATATTTTTTTCCTCAACTAAATAAAAAACCTGTGCTGAGCTACGTCGTAGTATGGTTCAAATTTTTAATATAACATTTAAAAACTAAATTGGTATAACCTAATTTTTTAAAAAACACTGTAGATATGAAATAGCTTTGTAGAAGAAATTAAAATAGGTATTAACTTTCAATAACAGTTCATGTCGTTAGCTCAAAACTTACAAGACGCACTATTTACTATTTCGATACAAATAAACAGAACTATATGAGAAATATTATTGTAGATGGGGATGGACACATTTAGGAGATGAGACAGGAAGTAAGGCAGGAGTTAAGGGTTTTAGGTCTACAAAATTAGGATTAAGGACTTTAGAATATTTAGGTATTAGCGTTAGCCAAATGAAGGAAACATAAAATTTACCTGAAATTGATTTTAATCTAACTAAATATAATACCGCCAAACTTCGTCAAAGGTTTCGAGCACTTCACACCTCATCATATCAAGCTGTCTTGTGTCTGAACTCCACACAGACTTACTGATGAAAAGCTAATACAAGTATTAAACACGAAAACTCTGTAAAACGAAAAACACTCCATTTGTTTTACAAATGTTTTACATAAAAATAAAAAGATTTCACATTTCTGTGAAGCCTTGCCTTTACAAGTAGCAGGCAGTCTAGATTCCCTTCGATTCCATTGTACTTCACTCAGGGTAGACTTCTCGCCCATTCAGTCTTAAAATAAAAAAAACCTCACATTTCTGTGAAGCTTTTTTTAGTAGCGGGGACTGGACTCCCTTCGACTCCGTTGTACTTCACTCAGGGTAGACTTCTCGCCCATTCACTCTTAAAATAAAAAAAACCTCACATTTCTGTGAAGCTTTTTTTAGTAGCGGGGACTGGACTCCCTTCGACTCCGTTGCACTTCGCTCAGGATAAACTTCTCGCCCATTCACTCTTAAAATAAAAAAAAGCCTCACATTTCTGTGAAGCTTTTTTTAGTAGAGGAGCTTAAAAAAATATCAAACAGTCTGCTATTTGAATTAGAGAAATTTGAAAATTTTACTCTTCCTAAAAAATGATTTGAAAGTTAATAGATTTTGCAAAATTTAGACTTTATTTTTTATTTAAAAAGTATAAATAACCTCGGATATTAAGGTTGAAACTTATTAAAAGTTTACCTCACAAATCAAATATTCTGCTTAGATTATAAATTTAAGATTTCCATTCTTTTGAGTAAAAAAAATTGTAAATAATTTAGTCAAGATAAGTTCTTAGTAAAACAGAAAGAAACTTGAAACTTGTTGTCTGGTTAATCAGGAAATAGGTAGAGTCGTCTTCAAACTTTGACTTAGGTTTTCCCGAAAGATATCAAGAACTTTTGAGACTCCTTTAAAGTATAAGAAATTGAATAGTTAAAAATAAAATTGGCTACAGCTGTATACAATAAGATGACAATCAAAACTCATATGACAAACTTTGAAAGAGAACGTTTAGCGAAACTTATGGATGATAAAACATACTTTTATCTCATAGAAAAATTTAAAAGGGTATTCTTTTATTATAGAAGTAGTAATGATAGAACACTTGGAGATTATCTCAGTATGATGAATGAAAATTTATATTTGAGGGCTCTTGTTAGGTCATACGGAAGCAATGCACAAAAAAAAATAGAACAATTTGAATTTAATGAGGAAAATCTTTTGAGAGTTAGGGAGCGTACTACTTCTGCTTTTAAAGGAGTAGAAGCGTTTCATCATTTCATAGACTTCTACCTTGATAATCTTAAACGAATTAACTTTGATGTCAACCAATTAATCCTTGGACCTGTTGGGTCTAATAAAAGAAATATTGCTAAAAAGAAAGCCGTAGAAATAATAAATGACAGTATACCTAGCAATGAAAAAAAAGCGAGCAACGAAAAAAAAATATTTGACGAATACAATAATCTTTTAAATGAAAAAATCTTTTTTTCATCGTTTAATAATACAAGTTATTCCGATTTCATAGAAGATGTTAATGAAGACGGAAAAATTGTTGATGGTATTTTTAAGAAAATTTGTAGAGTTGCTAATAACAATATAGATATAAATGCGGGGGATTTTTTATCAAAATTAAAAGATAAACTCAAAGATTATTTCAATCAATACGAAGAAGAATATTATTCACCAAAAGAAACTAAGGAAAAAAATCCTATTAGATTTAAAATAATTGATAATTCAGTATGTTATTCATACGGCTCAGTATATTATTCATACGGCGCTGATTATACCGAATTGACTGAAGAAAAAATTTATGGAAATATTGAATATTGTCTTGAACCAAGAGATTCTAAATTTTCATATGTGGAAACACTTAAATGTCTATTTGATGGCCTTGAATTAAATTATAATTTGAAGAATCCCCTAGACAAATATGTACTAATTATCGATGACTTTAATGAAGGGGATTTACATAAAATCTTTGGTGACGTTTACCCTTTATTGGATATAAAACATAGAAATGGAGAGATTGATGCTCAAAAAATTGTTTTAGGAAAATCCAAAGAAACATTTTTTGTGCCAGATAACGTTTTCATCTTAGCTATTGCTGACTCAAGTCCTAATTATAAAGTAAAATTAGACATCAAAACTAGAAGCCTTTTTAAAATAAATTATGTGAGCCCAAATCCAAATGATATAACTGTTAAATATATTGAAGAAATAAATTTACCCCTATTACTCAAAAATTTAAACAATAAAATAGACTTAATATTAGGAAGAGATTACACTTTTGGGCAAAATTTCTTTTACAGAATTGATAGTTTTGAAAAATTGAAAAACGTATTCTACACTCAATTCATACCTGCCTTAGAAAGTTATACAAATCAAGATAAAGAAAAACTATTTGAAATTTTAGGAATCGCCTTTTTCATCAAAACTAAAATTGGTGATACTACATACAATAAGCTAAAATCTATCGATGAATGGGATGAAACAATGTTCAAAAACTTATAAAATAATAATTTGCTTTAAGACATTTGGATCGAGTGTGTTGGTTACAAGACTGTTTTAGAGATCAGGTAATTTCTCAATCTCACAAAGTAGCTCACAAGCTAAAACGAACATTAGGCTTATCGTAAATTTTAAATTCAAAATCTATTTTGGTGGTACCAATACGGTTTACTCCAATGGTCATGGAAATACTATAGCTACATGTAAAATCTCAATAAATTATTTTGGTGATGATAATACTACCTATTATGATTTCAATAGGTGAACAATGATGACATCTTCATTAAATGAGGATTTTTTGAGACTTGGTTTTTTCAAATTTGATACCTTGGACACTTAAATTTTAAGTCATTAAAAATCGGTGTAACATAAAAAAAGTTTAAACAATGGGTGAAACTATAAAAGCAAAGTGCGAAAACTGTGATTTTACCAAAAAATTTGATTTTGGTGGTGGCATGATGGACTTCACATTTAACAGTCCTGTTCCTGCTATCGAAATTAAAACAGGACGGTTTAAAAATCCAAATTATAAAAAGGTAGAAGACCACTCAAAATATTACTTCTATTCAGATGATAAACTTAAGGGAGATAATCAAAATGATCATGGATTTCAAAATTGTGATTTAGAGCTAAACTCCAAAGGAAATTATTGTCCTAGTTGCAAAACCTTTCAATTAGAGTTTATTTCTATTGGACTTTTTGATTGATTAGAATGGGTGGAGTTAAAAAACATTAAACCACCTCTGGGAAATTTGCTTCAACAAAGACATATGAAGCGATAAAAGGAGAGACCATTTATTACAAGATGAAGGTCTGAAAAAAATTATTTATGCTTTGGAAATTAACTGCTCCTTTTATATAAAAGGGGTTACTTCGCTAAAATAGAAGATAAAGCATTCATTAAATCTCGAGATTGTAAGTCAGATTCAAGACGACTAAAATATTTTCCTTGCCTCGAATTTTTTATACAACAAGTTTGCTATTAATAGTTAATTGATCAAAAGTGTTCAGGGCGAACGCATTAAAAAAAGTTTAAGTTAATTGGGTAAAAATGAGTGTTAATCACTTAAAATTCATCATATTATTTGTTGTTTTTTAGTTTAAAATATTGTATATTATATTGATAACCAATACTTTATACATTTTGAAAACTACCCAAAAGCTAAAGACCATATTTGGTCAAATACCCGACTTTAGACGTTCTCACAAGCAACTTTACGATTTAGAAAGCATCCTTCTCATCGGGATTATTTCAGTGATTTGTGGAGCAGATTCATGGAATGAAATGGAAAACTACGCCAACTCAAAAGAAGAATTTCTTCGTAGCTTCCTTGATTTGCCTAATGGTATCCCCTCGCACGACACATTTAATCGCGTTTTTTCTAATATTGACAGTAATCAATTTGAAAAATGCTTTATACAATGGGTTAGTGCTCTTGCACAACTACAGCCCAGAGAAATCATTGCTATAGATGGTAAAACAATTAGAGGTGCTAAAGCTGGCGGTAAAAAATCCCCAGTACACATGGTTAGTGCTTGGGCAAATGACAATAATTTGGTTTTAGGACAAGTGAAAGTTTCCCACAAGTCAAATGAGATCACTGCCATTCCAAAATTATTAAAAGTCTTATCCATAGAAAATACTATTGTAACTATTGATGCTATGGGATGTCAAACTAAAATAGCTAAGGCCATCGTTAAAAAAAATGCAGACTATATCTTGGCTGTAAAAGAGAATCAACCTCAGTTACTAGAGCATATTGAAGATGAATTTAGATTTGGAAAAACTATGGAATCAAACCTTAGCCAAGAATTAGACCATGGCAGAATAGAAACCAGGACGTGCAGTGTAATAAGCAACTTTAAGTTTATTTTAAAAAACAATAACTGGGAAAACCTAACAAGTGTTATAAAAATAGAAAGCAAACGTGAGTTTAAAAACTCACAAAAGCCTGCACAACACGCAATACGATATTATATTTCAAGTATAAAGGCTAGCTCCCAAGATTTTCAAAAAGCCATTCGTTCTCATTGGTCTATAGAAAATAAGTTACACTGGACTTTAGATGTTGCTTTTTCAGAAGATGCTTCTAGAAAAAGAACAGGTAACTCCACTCAAAATTTCTCCATACTCAATAAAATTGCACTAAATTTATTGAAAAATGAAAAATCATTAAAAACAGGGGTGAAGAGCAGAAGACTTCAAGCGGGATGGGACAATCACTATCTGATAAAAGTGCTGAATCTAATGAAAGTTTAATGCGTTTGCCCTGCAAAAGTGTTTAATGATTTTGCCTAGAATCCTGACGAACTTATCTAACAAAAAACTTCTATATTGTTCATTTTCATTATTGAATGAAAAGTATTTTGATTATATGCTATTTTTTAATTCCATACTGTTATAATTATTTAATTAGTTTCATTATCTCGCTTTATAACGATGAGATAAGCTAAGGCAGCTGCCGCTATAAATGAGATTAAAATAAAAATCTCGTTGTAATCTGAAACTTTTATAAAATTACCATTTCCTTCATTATTTTCAACCCATTCCGCGCTTCTATAAATACGTCCCCTAGTTGAGTTAAAATAATAGGTGATGTCAACCGTGTAAAATGCAACAACTACACTAATGATACTTGCAAATAGTAAGGACTTTGCAATTTTAGTCTCCATACTTTGGGCTGAAATAATATTTGTCAAAAATTTTTTCATTTTTTTGGTTTAGAAAAGTTTTATATTTCTTGATATAATGTTTTTATTATGGATATACTCAGTATCAAGTAAAGAGGTGTCCACATAAATAATGTATTGCTCTTAATTCTCAACTACTATTGATAACCAGTATTTTGATAAATAGCAGATGCTTTTTACAAATTTAAAAAAAAAAGGATCTTGAACAGTTTTACGCATACTATTTTATCTTAAACATTGGTTTTTATAAGCTCACAGACATTCAAACACTCAAGTTAACAAGATCTAGAAGTGATTATCAAAATGAAATTACATCAAGAATAGCAACAAGAAACAGTATAAAGCTTTAGAAAATAAACTTTTTGAGGTGACGTTAAATTATAAATACTAGCTAGACCTTATATTTATCTTCTGTGATCTCCTTTAAATGCTCATAAACAATAACCATAGCTAGGGTATCCAGCTCACAATACCTCAACAGGGCGTTTTTTATTTCACCTCGTTCTTTATCATCCATGTCGGTATACTGTGTAAGGCCATAAGCAGTTAAAGCTGCACCTCCATTATTGATCTCTTCTATTTCACTTTTCCTTTCAAATTCAGGATCCCAATCTTTAAAAGGGTGTTCTAGACTTTTATAAGGATCTTCGATAGTACCATCTTCTTTTCGCCTTAACCAAACATGATTATCTCCAAAATTCTTTGAAGTCATATTGATGTCGCTTATCGGCTTCGTGTATTTGCTTTTTATAAGCTCACTAGTCTCAAAAATTGCAGGCAGCACCGCTTTTATGGAATTACTCCCCTTGGTGTATGGATTGTAATAATAATCAACGATAACTTTTCTCAAATCTACTAAAGGACGAATAGGCAACCATGGCGATCCTGCATAATTTCTTGGAGGTGTTGTTAAAGTGATTATGAAATTGATCAATTCCTTCCTATCTGTTTCAGCTGAGTTTTCTAGTTGTTGTTTAATTTGATTGAGCGTTGAGTTTTCGTAACTTGAATATTGAAAGACTGTACCTACATTTTGTTCCAGAGCTGTTTTGAGTTCTCTTACAAATTCAAAATTTGGAAATTCTCCTGGTTGAACATTGATATATTCGTTGGCATGTTCAACTTTCCCATCTTCATGAATGATATGATGAGAGAATTGAAACACCACTTTCTCATAAGGTGATTGTCCTTCATAAAATGGCAAAGCCACCACAGAAGCTTCAAAGTCTATAAAATTTAAAGGGAACGTCCAACTTTCTATCTCGTCCTTCAATTCGTCTTGATATAATTCTGGTGTATAATCATTATCAAGTGCTTTGTGCTTTTGTATAAGTTGTCTTCGAACCCTAGACATTTTATCATCTTTGTCTTTCACCTCTCCAAATTCTTCATCAGGAATATTTTTCAATTTCAGCTCGCCTGTTTCTGTCAATTTATTCAATCGTCTAAAATCCCATATTTCAAAAATATTGGGTTCATTAAAGTCAGGCTCCTCCCAGCTTAGTTGTTTTTTAAAACATTCTTTAAAACCAGATTTTGAATTTGAATCAGCTTCTCCATTTGTTTTAAATTCACAAGATTTACAAGAAGAATAGTCCAAGGGATAATTATAGTATTTATCTTCTTTAAAAGTTTTAGATAAAATTTGAATAGATTCTTCAAAATCAAATTCTTCTATGATTCTGTGTTTGCCAGTTTCAATGCCGCTAGTTTCTCGACTCACATCAACTTTACCGAGTATAGATTCAGAGCTAATATCGGTAAGGGTATGGATTCTTCGCTCTATACCTGTTCGGTTATTATTATTATTTGTAATCCGAAATAATTGGTTGAGTCCTTTGATGCTCGTAGTTTTAGATTTATCTGCCAGCATCAGAAAAGGTTTGACATTGTATTGAGGAAAGGCCTTATTGATAACATATTTCTGAAAAGCTACATCAAAAAGGTAAGACTTCCATGACGAACTAAGATTGCCTTTTTTGCCTTCAAATTCATACTCGGCATTAGTAGAATCAAATGATTTTGATTTCACTTCAATCAAATTAATTTGATTTCCTTTTTTCTCTAAAATGTCGACTCGAATAAATAAATTTTCAAAACAAAAAGCAGCCTCAAAAATTACTATTTCATCATTATTTTCTAATAATTTTGTCGTTTGATTCACCTTATCTTCATAATTATAAGTCTCATCAGATTTCTTATCCTCTATGAGAATGCCTTCAGGATAATGCATCCTAGCTAATTCCTCGACTTGGAAACCACCACTTGCTAAAGCTTGTAAGAAGAAATCCTCTAATTTTTGATTGGAGTATACTTTTTTCTTGGTATAGTATAATTTGTTAGGACACTCAAGTCCCAATTTATACCTTGACTTAGTAAGGTAACGCTTCTTAAGATTTGACATAGGATGAAATTAAAAGATTGGTTAGGATTGAAGATTAATTTCTATGAAGTTAATAATTTTCATAATAATTTCAAAACTAATGACGAGTTATGACAAATCATGTCCACCCACTTATTTTTTAATATGACATGATTTGACAACCCATAATAATATTTTTTGAAATTTAAATGAGTATAAGTAACTAAAAAATAAAGTGTCGTGGATGATTTTAAAGAAATAGTAGAAGAGGCTACAAAAGAAGCCTACCAGTTAGATAAAAGATTTGGACAAAATTCTAAAGTTCAAATTTTTATCAATATGAGAAGTCAGATAGATTATTTGTGTTTAAAAGAAACTGAAGATATGTCTTCCGGATATACCCTCTTACATACAATAGAATCTTGGGGTCTTGAAGAAGACAAAGAACTCTCTGAAATTCTGAAAGAGTTGGGCATAAAATACTAGAGATGATCAAGACACACAAACTTCATTTGTATACTTAATTTACCTTGGTATTTAATAGATGAAATTTGATTCAAAGCTTTTTAAAATCTTTACAGATAACTTTTCTGATGCACCACAACACAAATGTTGAGATAACAAGAACCACATCAATCCAATTTATTTTCTATCATGACATGATTTGACAGCCTGAACCCGTATAAGTGCAGAAATATTAAAGACATATAAAACAGCAGTAAAAAAATGCTTTATAAAATTCTATTGTCTTGTGTATACATTTCAGAAATGAATCCCGAAAAAGCAAAGCCGGAACGTTATGTCTACCACGTAACTTATCAATACAACAGAACATCAATTTTAAGGAAAGGATTAAGAGGTAGTGGAAATCACCCAAACCTCAATGAGGCTATATTTGCTTATAATAGGCTTATTCCACATATGAATTGGTTTCCCTATGTTTTAAATTCCTGGGATTGGACTGCTAGAAATATTTACAATCTAGAAGTATAATCTAACTATGATTATTTATACTATCGAAGTATTACAAAAGGTTATCGTGTTTAGGGAATAGACACCCTTAAAATCAATAATATGCTCTAGCATATAGATATAATAACAGAAATTAACTATCTCTACTATGCCTTCACTGACGGCTACCATGACGTGTATTGAATAAAGTTAGGTTGTTGTTTGGAATTAGGGTTTTATGAAATCCCAATTCCTTTATTTATAGTTTTTCAGTATTAAAATACATTCGTTTTAAAGTCTAATAATTATTAAATTGCAGGATAACCAAACCATGCTTTATGCCATCCTTAAGTTATCCTTTTCTAGAACGCCTTGCCTACATCAGAAATTTTGGACTAAACAAATACAAATCCAAAGAAGAATTTATAGAATTCCTTTATTCTAAAGAAATTGATATTTCCCAAAGAACACTCAATCGTGATTTTGATAGTTTAAAAATATTTGGCTTTAGCGTAGTGTATGAATCACAGAGAAAAGGACACATCATAACTGATGAGTATGCCGATGAAAAAAATCTATTAGACCGATATATAGAACTTACAACCTTGAAGAGTTTTAAAGAAAACTATTCCGATTATTACCAGAAATATGTCATCGATCACGAATCGAAAAGTGAAGGTGTTGACTTAATTACTGATATTTTTCATGCATTAGATAAAGACCTTAGCATAAAGTTTGATTATCAAAAGTTCAATAATGAATTTTCGAATAGGGAAGTTTGTCCTTTACAGATGAAAGTTAGCCAAAACAGGTGGTATATACTTGGCTTGGATATAGATCAAGATGCTTTTAGAGCTTTTGGTCTGGATCGCATTAAGAAACTTGAAATTGGATCTGAATTTAATCCAAAGGAAATTGACGAATCGGTTTTTGAAGATTTAAAAATTCAAAAGTTCTGTTTGGGGGTTACCAAACCAATTTTTGATGAAAAAAAGAGAGAGGAAATTGTCTTAGAGGTATCCGATTTTCTAATTGAATACTGGAAATCTAAGCCAATACACTTCACTCAGGACGTGACTGGTAGTCGTGAAAACGGCTTTAATACTGTCAAATTCATTTTAATTCCTAACCTCGACTTAATTAAACTCATAGTATCCTCTTTAGGTGAGATCAAACTAACAAAACCTAGAACACTTAAAGATTACATCAGCTCAAATTATAGCGATGCCCTTAGATCTGTTTATGAGTAAGGAATCGTATAATAAAATAAACTATTTCTTAACCTTTCTGTAATTCAAAAGCTATGGCCTCTCAACCCTACAATAAACTCAAACGTCTCTTTATTATCATTAGCCATCTGAGGCATAAAAATTCTACAAGAGAAGAGCTCCTCAGACTTTTAGAAACGCACGACATACACATTGAGTTGGCTACGTTCGAAAGGGATAAAAGAACATTGAAATATGATTTCGGAATAAAATTGATTTACGAGGCCTCAACAAAAACATACCAATTGGATGAAATGGATCACCAGCATATTGCCCAACTCATCCAGTTCCTTCAATTCAACCAGATCTCAAAAACACTTCAAGAAAGTTTTGAAAACCAAAAAAAAACACTGGATTATGTTGACTTCGAAAATGAAAATCAACTTCAAGGCATTGAGTTTTTAGATCGACTCCTCATGGCTACTCAGCATCATCAATTCATATATTTTGAACACCAAGGATTTAGCAATCCCCACCCTATTCTTTATGTTGTAAAACCTTATTTGTTAAAGCAGTATCAAAGCCGATGGTATGTGATTGGGGAAACACCAATTAACTCAAAAGAACAAATAAGAATTTTCGGAATTGATAGAATGCTAAATCTTAGAGTATCTGAAGATAAATTCAAACCAACCCCTATAAATTTAAAAGATGAGTTTTTAGGTCATATTGGGGTGTCTCAATTTGAGAAAGAAAAAGACATAGTTCATCTAAAATTTGATAAGTCTCAAAAACCATATCTAGAGCACTTGCCATTACATTCTAGTCAAAAGTTTATAAGTGAAACTGATAAGACGGTGACTTATGAATATTATCTGGTCGATAATTTTGAATTAAGACAACATATCCTCAAATATGGGAGTCTTGTAAAAGTCCTAGAGCCGCTATCACTTGCCAACCAAATCAAAAAAGAATTAAAAATTGCTTTTGAAGCTTATTAAGTTAAAATACCAATTTAAACCTATAATGTTGTAATAAATCGTTTGTTTTTAAATTTCTTTTTATCAAAAATAATTACCGTAGCTAAGGCTATGCTAATTATTTTTAACTTCAATTAATCAAAAAATAATTCAATTTATTTATACGACATTATAAACTTAATTTGGTATCAGTCATTATTTGATAGAGCTTGTCCTGTTCTTTGTGTCAAACCAAAACACAATGAACTACAATTCCTTTTTTAAGATTAAATCTCTTTGTGAAGAGCTTCACCACTACTTCGAAGATCTCGATCCTAGTAAAGTTGATCATGAATTCTTTTCAAAAGAAATTAGACTAGGTATGAATTCCTGCGACACAGCAGAGGACGCTTTAGCTTTACTCATTAAGAAGACAAAAGAACAATTCGATCATAATTTGATAGACTCAAGAACTGCTGTAAACCAAGCCATACAGAGGATAACAACCCCAACCCATCATTTTGAAACAGGAACGTTTACGGTAGGGAGTTTTACTTGGGAATTTAATGAGGGACAAGTATTTTTACTCAGTACAAATGCTAATTTATCTACAGAACTCTATCAGCATATTATGTTTGATCTGGCCGTTAACCAAAAGCTACCCTTACTTTGTTTTGTTGAGAAAACCAAGCATGATTTTATGTATGATAATTTGGTTGAAGGCATCAAAATGAATAACCCAAAGGAGGTTTTAAATTACAATGCAAGCCTAACACAACTCAAGATGAGCCGATGCCACGTGGAGTTTAGCTTAAATATGGATCAGTCATCCTTCCTTTATCAGTTGAGTTATTTAATAAACAAGCACAAGCCTAAAGTTATATATATCGATGATAATTCACTGATAACACTTTCAACAGATTCAGCTATAAATTCAAAAGATAGGCTTCGACGTTTAGGCGAGCTACTTTTAAGTTTAGCTAACGAATACAACGTTATATTTTTTCTGAAATGGGAACATGAATTTTCAAAAATAAAGAGTTTACCTCAAGATCTTGGAAATATTCTCAACTATACTCAACAAGCTCTCCATTTTAATACTTCAGAAAGTGACAGTTACAGCAGCATGAAGTTTTTTAATCTCTATGATCTTAAGCGCTATCCTCTGGAGCCTATGGATTGCTTCTATGATAAGGAAAGTCATTTAATTTCAACCACGACTTCCAAAGACTCATAAAATAAATGCTTCCACATGCTAGACTGATCCTTTAGCATGTGAAGGCATTCATTTTAGAAGCTACAACAGATTAAGAATTACAATAAAATCTTACTCCCAAACAACCCATACTTATCTAGTGAAGGATCGATTTTAATTATTTTTTCTAAAATTTTCATCATGGTAAAGTGGTACGTCTTAAAATAATTAATAATAGACGGGTTAATATCTATGAGCTTTAGAATAATATCTTGATCAGTTTTCAATTTCAAAGGCAAATATTCAAAAACCTTAGCCTCTTTTTTTACAGATTCAAAAACTAAATCCATGTAATTTGGATAAGAGGGTTTTATGTAAAAAATAACAGATATATGTTTTGAAAAGGCGAATTCAAAGATTTCTGAGTTCTCTCTTAAGGTTTTGGGTAAGCATTTAAAAAAATCGACATCTAGTGAAATTAAATATTTAATAAATACAGTATTCACTTGTAATCGTTTTGAACTCTCTTTATACACAAGATTGGAACTTGCATATTGAGTCGAAAAAAGCATAAATTCAAAACTATCCTTCAATCTAGCGGAAGACTCTTTGAAGTAATTCCAGTCTTTGACAATCATTTCCTTCATATAGACCTCATCATCATTTTTTTGAACATCAAACTCCACCTTATCTTCTAGATCCCCAACAGTATCCTTCAGAAGATGTACTGGATGTTCTGGAGGTAAATATTCATCATCATAACCAGTATAGATAACCTCTTTGAAATCATCTTCGCTTACCCCCTGAAATTTTTCTTTTAAGGTCTTTTGAACTGGGTGAATGTCCTTTTTTCTAGGTTTTGATTTATATAGAGTTTCGGTGGATAAAGTGTATTGACGATTTATATCATAAGTCATACATATTCCATTATCTGTTTCTATTCTTAAAAATCCATTTTCCAATAATTCAATCGTTGAACCCTCTTCCGCTTCAAATACTATATCCCCATCCCGGTCAATAATAGACCAAGTGCCATAACCTGGGGCATCTTCTTCCATAAAACCAAAGAAATTATATTCTTTTGCATAATCCACTGAAGGTGTATCTTCTTCCATAAGTTGAAAGGGGACAAGGTGTTCTCTTGAATAGTAAGGAAAAGAGTCTCGAGGCTCATATTTATCCATGTGTTTATGCCTCTTATAAATCGGAACATGCATTGGCATGGAAATCAAATTCTCATTTACAAAAAAAGAGGTTTCATAAGCGTCATATTCTGGTTTAAGCTTTAAGACTTTTGCAAAGCCATCTATAAATGGACCAGCATATCCAAACGAAGAAAACCTGAGGATATCCATGCTCCAATTCCAATATCTCCAATATCCATTTGTACAAATTGCAAATAAACCTTCTGAAGCCACTTTAATTTTTAAGCAATCATTTGGAAAATGTTGCTCATAGGTTTTAAAACGATAAGCAATGTCATCCATTATAAAGAACCCATCATATCCTTTTATATCGTAAGTTTTGATTTCTAAGTCTTCAAAAACAGTTCTCTTTGAAAAATCTTCTGTATCAAAATGTTTTAATACAGCTTGAGTTTCTCCTTCAATAACATATAATCCACTTTCATAGATAAATAGTCTTTGACTAACGGTCTCTAAAAATAGTCCTGTCTTACTATAAAGATCAAAAATATTCGCACCAAACCGTTTAAAGACAACTAGCTCCTTATTAACATCTACAACACTTTCGTAAAGGGGAGGCAGAAGAATTCCTAATTTTTCATGCTTTAGATTTACATAATACTTACAGGGTATGTTTAAACTTTCAAATAGCTTATCAATCGATTTTTCATCAAAATCTACTTGTGGTAATAAAAAAAAGGACTTGACCCTTTGTTTATAGAAACTAGAGAGTTCTTCATCTTCCAAATGTTGAATATCATTTAATATAGAGAGCTTGTCTTTCTTAGATAAGGGAAATACTTCTACTTCATAAATGTTGGCTGGACTTGACCAAGATCTATTGTTGTATATGTCAGGACTTAGTGTATAGGGAATATGTTCTACGGAATTTAAAAACTTCTTTTCACCAATAATAAGATGAGGGATAGCTTCCATAGGAAAATTGAACTTTTTATGAATATCTATAAAAAAGTCCACTATCCCGTCTGCTAAATAAGGCCTCGCCAATATGCCATCCATAAAGGTTCTCAAGTCCAAATCTGGACTATATTCATTTACTTCATCCTCGTATTTAAGCAAGGTGTGGTAGGTGTAATCCAATGATTTAAAATAATGAAGATGATGAAACAAAGACAAATTTAAATTTGGAATACTACTTCTGAAATTCCAGTGAAACTTAGCTATGTCGAGATACTCTTCTAAATCTTTAATTTTTGCTCGATTATGAACAGCCCAAGTGATCACATTAGACCTTAGTGCTAGTTTGTGCAAATAACTCTTTTCCCTACTTGTAAATCTGGGCTTGTAATTGGGAATCGAACTGTTATAAGCTTTAAGATTCTCCCAATTATCGATCAATAAGTCCTGACCAATTTCTATAAGCTGGATGTAACTAGATAAAGTATATAGATCCATTGGAAGAGATGCTGGTAGCTGTGTCTCGATATTCCATAAAAGATATAAGTCAATATTTGAAGGTTCATAATAGGCTTTATAAATAGCGTATTTCATAGATATCAGTTTAGTTAATTTAAAATCGATTAGTTTATCTTCAGTAGTCTATAAAATGAGAAAAAAAAATAAGCTTTAGTCTCCAACAAGATTGGCTATAAAGAACTTATGCCTGCTATTATAAAGTTGGTCGAAAATTGCTCTAGTCTTATAAACTGGCAGAGGAGAATCTATTTCTACTTCACTGAAAATGAGTTTTAAAAGAAAACTATTATCTTGAAATTTCTTCAATTCTTTTTGATGAATTTGATGATCATTTTTAAAAATCACCTGAGCAGCAACTATTCCATTTTTTTCTGTAAGCCCATAAATGTCGACGTTGGTAATCTCCTTTCTGGATACTTTTGTAAGGTATTGTAACCTATACCGCTTTGGGGCAAATTCAGTTCTTAGCCATTCCATACACATTAACTTGATGGAGTAGCTACTCAAATTATCATACGTTATCAACACCTCCTTTCCAACGTATTTGGAGATGATGTAATCTTTTTTTACATCCACTTTATTCAACATAGGTCTAGATCGTGTCAAGCGATCTAAAATAATGTGTTTCGTCTTAAAAAATTCTTTGGGTTTTGTTAGTTGAAGAATCTTATAAATAGGGTTTTCTGGATCGTAAACTATCCTAGACCCTTTGGGCATAAGACCGATTTTTACATCTGCATAACCTCGGTATGAAGCAATAATTAGGGTGTCCTTTTGTCTTAAAGAATCATTAAGGTGATCCCATAATTTTACAAACCTCAATTTGTTGTTGCGGAAAATCATATCCGCTTT
This sequence comes from Psychroflexus torquis ATCC 700755, assembly GCF_000153485.2. Taxonomy (NCBI): domain Bacteria; kingdom Pseudomonadati; phylum Bacteroidota; class Flavobacteriia; order Flavobacteriales; family Flavobacteriaceae; genus Psychroflexus; species Psychroflexus torquis. The sequence continues at coordinate 991,662 of NC_018721.1, forward strand.
AGCCTCAGCATTATCTTCGATATCCCTAAAGTTGTCGTGCACTAGAAGTGCTGCTTGATCATTGTCGAAAAGCTCTTCCAAGAAGCCTACTCTCATAAATTCATTTTTGATATGGAATACGTTATAATCGAACATGGGTTTATCAAAATATAGAACTTCTACAAGGTCTATAGCCAACTTAAGTGCTCTCGATTTTCTAAACTCAGAATCGAAGTTGATTCTATCCATTTTATCTTTGGAATAGTGTTTATTTATAAAATAAGAAATCCCTTTCGAGTAGTTTTTAATTTCTTCGTCATCTAGGCTTCTTACTTCATTTTCACCTAAATCTGGCAGGACTATGTTGGAAAGAAAACCAAATAAATACATATAATCCCACTGTAGAGACTCATCTCTTTCCTTATATAATTTTTCGAGTGAATCATCTTCACCATATTCATCAGAATGGGTTTTCATCAGGTAGTTTACTTCTCGATCCTCAGTATCAAAATCCATATCCAACACCTTCGATATTCTTTTGTACGCCAACTCTTTCCCGTGGTATTTATAATCTATATAGCTTAAGACAAAGCTAGTTGCATTGTAGTTTTTTGGAATAAACTCTTTCAACAGTTCTGTAAGGAGTTTGGTGATTTCTTGATCTGAAGCTCCATCCAAAGCTGAGATTGTTTGCCAATCATAGTTTCTTTTAGTGACCAAATAAGAGATATATCCCTTTAGTGTATGAGCAGCATTGTCTTTTATGTGCCGGTAACCAGGCAATCTATAGCTGTGCTTGTAATGCTTTAGGATTTGGTATAAATCGATGCCGTCATTTACTAATCTAGCCAGTGTATCAACCTTTTCTTCTATCCCTGTACTATTGAACTCATGAGAACCGTCATCAAGATAAGTTCTAAGAGGATAACTTAGGTTAAGTTGTTTCGATAAGGGTTTGGTTTTTGAAAATCTCATAATTTATCTCGTTTAAAATTTTACTTCTCGTATACTCCCGTAAAGTAACAGCGCATCCCGTGGTGATCGCAGTCCTTTTCGTCCACTTCTACTTTCTTATGACTAAAGCTAAAAATCAAGCTTCCACAGTCAAAATCACTAAATTCTGCTATGCCATTGGTATTTATCTTTGCCACTCCACTTAGGAGACCGCTACAACCAGAGGCATGTGCCGTTTCTATATGAAAATCTAGTTGGCTGTTTCCCAAATAGTCTATGTAGACTCTGCCAAAAGAAATACCGTGTTTGTTAAATGAATTATTGTACACCCCAGAAAGCTCTTGAAACTTTGTTTCATCCTGGCAACCGCAGAATAAAAAAGCTACAATGGCTAAAAGGATATAAAAAAATATTCTCATTGGGCTGTTATTATTTTTAAACTCTATCCTCGAGATTTAAAGTTTGTCCCAGACTTTGATGAGTGAGAGGTGTTTCCTCATACTCTACCTTTTGAACTTTTACGGATAAAGCGCTCCACTCCCTAATTTTACCTCTATCACCCATATTTATCAGTTTGATGTTCTTCAAATCCAATTGATTTCTTTTGATGACCTCATCTAGAAATTCAAAATCAAAATGGATAGGTATAAAGTCAGCATAATAATACTGAACCTCCAACTTGCTAAAAAAAGCAGTAAGCATTGCCATATCCTTATATCCACCAGTATAACCAACCCCAGCCCTTATCTTAACCACATGACTAATTTTGAAATTGTATTTAAACAAGACTTCTTCCATAAAGTTGATGTTTTCCATATAAAAGTAAATCACCTTCGCTTTTTTTATTTCATAGGTACTCCTTACCATGACATTTAACAAGTAGACATGAGGTCTTGCATTGGCATGGTCCATAAAAGTTACTACTTCAGGGTCGATGAAATAATTGATGCGATCAATAAACTCTAGCTCTAGCATATCTTCAATAACTATAGAAGTTCTGTTATCTTCAAACGCACAACCTCTTTTTAGTGGTGCAAACTTTGTACTATAATCTGTATGCAAGTACAAGTCTGGTTGTATACTCGTCCTGTATCCCTCTATAAGGTCTCTAAAGTCTTCTCCAGCGCTAGGATACCACAATATGCTTGGTTTATCTCCTAAACTTGAACTGAGCTCATCTATTTCAACCTGTGCTCTTCTTCTGTGTTTTCCTTTAAAAATTTCATTCAATTTCTTAATCATCGGTTTAGTTGATTTTAGGTTTATAGATAAATACTGTTCAATATTATAGGCTAGATTTAGGCTTCAATTTGATTTGCTAAAAATATTTTGTTAGCGTTCAACTCCTTTATTAAAACTGTTTCTTGATTAAATTCTTTTGCCATTTGCTCAGCTAAAAAAATTAAGCCTTTTGGTGATATCCCATTCACTTCAATGCTAAGCGATTTTTCATTAAACACTTTATTAGTGTCTCCAATATATCTCCCCAAAAAGAAATGGCCTGTTGAAAATGCCCCGATATAATCATCGATGTTATCATCAGCTAATTTTTTATCATTTGATAAATTGAATTTATTTATCAAAGACTTTAATTTCAATTTTGAAAAGAATTTGCTTGTCGAGCTTATCCCTATGTCTTTAAACCAACTTATGAGTTTGTGTTTACTCACATCATTGCGACTCACATCTAGTGAAAAAATAATAATCCCACCCCTATAATCAGACAACCCATATTGCTTAGGATGCATGGTTTCAACACTATTAAAATCTGTCTTGATTAAGTAGTGATAATTTTCACTTTTAAATTTAAGACTATTGTCACTGCACTCTTTAATAAAACCCTCCTTGGGTGTGGAATGTCCAGAAGGTATATTCTTAATTCCTTCAGGTGAAAAATGTTTAATTTCAGTAATGTTATGCGTTCTCCCCTCTTCACCTAAATATTCTCTTAGTGTTGTTGCCATGGTTTTTTGTTTTTTCATAATCATTGGTTTTAATTAATTTTAGGTTTATAGATGAATACTGTTTAAGGGTTTTACTCAAGAAAACTATAGTAGCTTCAAGAGATTTCGCATTTTATTATATCATAGGCCGTCGTGTTTTTATCGTTAGAATTCTTGTCTCTTATCTCTACTTATAAAGCTTTTGGAGTTCATTTACTGTAGACATTAATTGCTTTTTAAGTTTTTCGGGTTGTATCACCTTTACTTTATCACCCAAAGACAAAATCTCCATAAAGAAATCGTGAGTGATATAGAGTTTGAGACTTATCCTTAACTCCTCCTCGGTATCCCTTAAAATATGCTGAGTGTGATGAAGCGGTAAAGTCTTGATGTACTTACCTTGAAAGGGAGTAAAGGACAAGACAATGTCTTCTGGTGTATCCTCATTTGGGCTGATAATCCCAAAGCTATTTTTATAATACTGGTTCACCTGAAAGGCGTTGGGCTTATGAAATTTCTTATTGGTAATGACCAAATCTGATAACCGATCGAGAGCAAAACTTTTTATAACTCCATTTTTCGGGTCGTTGCCCACCACATACCATCTGTTTTTAAACTCTTTGAGAGCGTAAGGGTCAAGGCTCCTTTCTGTTAAATCATCTTTCCAAAATTTATAGTAAGTAAATTTGAGTTGCAGGTTATTTTTAATGGCATGAAGCAAACCAAAAAGATGATCTGTGCCTTGTGGCTTTCGCTGTTCAAAATGAATATGGTTGGACAGACGGTCCGAGATATTAAGGGCGTTGAATATATCGAAAGCCTCCAGCACCCTCCCTTTTATATCCTGCTGGTCTTCAAAATCTATAAAGTACGTTTTAAGAGAAAAATCATATTCAATAGCGATGCTATAAATAGAGTTGATGTCTTTTACGTCTCGTTGAAAAGTGCGTTTAGAGATATTGAAATCATAGTCTTGCAATTCTGATTCCAAGGCCAATTTCTCTTGAATTTCCTTAAAGGTAGACGATCGTTTTCTCAACGTATTAATGATAATGCTATACCGACTTATGGATTCTTTTTTTGACATGTGTTTTATAGTTTACTGAAACCAATACTTGCTCTTTGACTCACAAGGGTTTCTTCTGAACAGAAGACTAGTAAATTTTCTAGAGAGACGGCCTCCCCATGTACGATCTCATTAATTTCACTTTTGCGAATAATATTGTCTATCTGCCCGCCAGAAAAATTAAACTTTCCTGCTAAGAACTCACAGTCCTCTATGGAAAGAGAAGGCAATTTTGTTTTCCATATTTTAGCTCTTATAGAATTGGAGGGGAGGTTAAAAAGGATCTTAAACAAGAAGCGTCTCTCAAAAGCTGAATCCAGATTATCAGCAAGATTGGTGGTGGCAATTAAAATTCCTTCAAAATTTTCGAGCTCTTCTAAAATAATGTTTTGAATAGTATTTTCCGTTTGTCGAGTATTCGATTTGCCAATAGCTCCACGTTTGGAAATAATGGCATCTGCCTCATTCAAAAACAAAATGGGGGTTTCTTCGCTACCCTCCATAAGGCTTTTATAATCTGTAAATATCTTTTTTACCACTTTCTCACTTTCCCCAAACCACATGGATTTGGATTGGCTTATATCCACTTTCATAAGCTCTCTGTTGGTCTCCTTGGCAATTTGTTTTACTACTTCTGTTTTACCAGTCCCAGGTGCTCCATGTAACAAAGCAGCTATACCTTTAGGCAAGCTTTTTTCCTGTAAGCGCTTTTGGGTTTGTTGAAATTGAATAGGTTGAAGCACCTCTTTTAATACATAGAGCTGCTTCATTTCTGAAGGGCTAAACACCAATTTTCGAGCTATAATATCCTTAGGAAATATGATGTTCTCTTTGCGCTTTTCTTTATTGAAAATAGCAATACCACTTTCCTTCAATAGATCATTAGAAACACTGGTGAGTTTTATTCTGGTGTCATTTAAAAAATCTGAAGGAACCAATTCTATAAGTTGATGTTGAAGGAGCTCGTTTTTACCAACCAGCAAATCCTGCATATAATTCACCCGCTTGGTGGCTCTATCCATAAACCCTTCCAAGGCTCTGGAGACGTCGTAGGCTTCTTTACCTGTAACTGTTTTCCAAATTAAATAGAGATACAGGAGTTTATCGTCTATAGAAAGTTCAAAGTGCTTAATCTTTTGGAGGAGTACAAACTCATTGTGTTTTTCTAGCAATTGTTTTGTCTGCGTGTAAAGCTGCCAGGTGCCTATTTCTTTATCATCGCGTTTTTGCCCTAATTGGTATACCTCTTCCAGCAATTCAAAAATATCTGCAATCTCATCTTGAATTTCTGGCATTGCCGCGTTGTTTAAGATGGCTTCACACACACTTTCATTTACAGTGTATTGGTCGTTGGCACCAGCGACACGTACTCTATGCCTCGACTTCTTTTTATTGAAAATACCTTTGGTGTGTAAATCGCCAAAATCTTTATTGAACTCCAGAATTTTCATTGGGTTACAATCGAAGTGCTCAATGAGGTCGTTTAAGTCTACAGAATCTCCTTTGTAGTTGAGGGCGAAGACAATAGCGATAAATAGAGTTTGACTTTTGGATGTGCCAAAGTAGTCGGAAAGAGTGCTTAACTCAGTGCCTTTCTCTATAAAAAACTCCTCCTTTAGTTGGCATTTTTTGGACTTTTCGTATAGCTGCCCGATGCTTTCTAGTAGTTTAAATTTTGGGGTTTGCTTCATATCTTTTTTGATTAGGATACAAAGTAAAGGGTGAGGTATGCCAAAAGATGACAGACCTATAATTTAATTGAAATTTTAGGAGAAGGCAAGGTTAGTGTGTGGAGCGTAGTGTTATTTATATTAATAAAATGGGATAAGTCTCGATGACTTAGATGACATTGAATGAAAAACATTTTTTTTACTAATTTAGTCATTTTACAACATTCGTGGTAGAACCAAATTTAGTAAGGTCTCTCCTATTTGCTTTATCTTATTTTCAGGTACCTTTTGTTCCTTGGCAAAGACTTCCCAAGAGTTAACCGTCCTATTGATTTCATAAATAATAGCTTCTGCCTTTTTTATATTCATAGCCTCTGCCACAGTGAGTAAATCTTGTTTTAAAATTCCTTTTCGTTTTCCATTAATGCTTAATGCATGTTGGCTAACCCAAATACTATCTGGTCTATATGCATGACAAATATCGTATGCAGGCGCTAACTCCCATTGTTTGTCTTTTTTTAGTAGAAAAGAAAAGTTCTTTGTGTGGTCATCACAATTTCTAGCTATTACATTAAACACCATTCTTCTAAACATTTGTATAGCATCCTGATACGATAATTTTAATTCGCGCAGGGTTTGAAAAAGCTGCTCATAACTAAAACTAGTGACCTCGTTAAAATCGAAATGATTCATTGCACACCAGGTTTGTATATGGTTCTTAGTGGCGCTTCCTTCTCTATCAAATCGTTTTGTCATATAGTGTGCTCTTCCATTCTCTTCAAACAATCTAGATTCCATCATTTCAATACCACATGCTATAGCCATTTGGTAATAAGCCATTTCTATCCGGCCATAGCCCTTTGACTCACCAACTTGAACATCGCTAACACCATCTAGTTTTATTAACCAATGCTCAAAACCTTTTGGGGCGTTGGTTTGTCCTGACCTTACTTCTCCAGTTTTTTCATTATAGGCAATTACAGCTTTCGGTCTTGCTCCACCTGCAGACGTACCAATGGTAATAATTTCTTTAATTGCTTGCTCTTCATTCTCTTGGACATTTGTGTTGAAATCTTCTCTTTTAGAAATCATTTTTTGAGCGATGTCTACTAAACTTTGAATCTCAACTTTAAATGTTTTTTTAGAAGCTTTTAACTGCATAGGTTCAAATTCTAACGCACCCATTCCTCTTGTTCCAATGAAGCATAACATTTCAACAGGATTCATACTGCTTGCTGGACGTCCTTGTTGTGCCAGCCATATTTCGATGAGTTGGTTTCCATACTTATCTGGTAAAACATCTGCCAATACCCCAGGCAAACCTTTAAATGTATTGAATTCACTGTTGCGCTGTGGTCTTAATCCAGGAAAGGAAAAAATGGTTTGACCAGAGTTTAAAGGCATCTTAAGTGGTGCCAGTTCCCATCCCTTAGAAATGAATTTTTCATCATATTCAAAGATCCCTAATTGTTGGTCTTGGTCCCATGCGATGGCGCCAACCAGTTCTCCCCATATTTTAACAAATGCAGTAGTAACCATTACCAATCACTTTTAGTATCATTTATATCCTTTTTATGACCAGCACGCTGTCTTTTTTCACTCTCTAACTTTGCTAACTTAATAGGACTAATTTGAGTTCTTGTTTGAAAGGTATCCATTATATAAAGTAAATCTAACACTCGTAATGCTCGTAAAAAAGTAGTTAAATTAACTGTTTTTCCACGTTCAAGTAAGCTTAAAGTAGAGCGACTAATATTAGCTGCCTCAGCAACATCTTCTTGTGATTTATTTTGATTTAAACGATGTTGTTTTACAAAGGCACCTATTGTGGTGTTTAGTGCTTGATCACTCATCGAGTTCCAATTTGTACTGTATGATAACTCGGCCATTATGTTTGTATATTAATTTAATGAATGATATCTCATACAAATATAGGTAATATTATTTAAGTAAAAAAATAAACGAATGACTTATCATTCAATATAGGTATAATAGTAGTAGTCTAAAGTCTCTTAAACTCTTGAACTAGCCATATCATAAACTGCAACAATACCTCATCTTCCATTAATACCAGTTTAAACCTATAATGTCAATATAAATCTACAGAATCCCACTTATAATTAAGGACGAAAACAATGATGATAAATAGGGTTTGATTTTTAGATTTGACGAGGTAGTGGGAAAGAGTGCTTAACTCAGAATCTTTCTCTATAAAAAATGTTTCTTGAAGTTGGCAATTTTTGGACTTATCGTATAATTGACCAAAGCTTTCTAGTAGTTTAAATTTTGGGGATTATTACATATTCTTTTTAATTAGGATACAAAGTAAAAGATGCAGTATGCCAAAAGATGACATACCTAAAATTTAAGTTATATTTTCTGGCTTAAGCACTAAAACCGCTATTTATTTATACATCTTTTTTAAGATATATAGAGCTGCTGGCCAATCACCACGCCATATGCTTAGTTGTTGGCAACTGGATTTATTCCAAGAGTTGTTCAAATCTATTCCATTTATCATTTCCGTTCAAAGCATTCACTTCCAAGTGTATCTTTAATTGAGTTTCAACGTTTGGTAGTGGAAATTGAATTTTCATCATTTCTCCCTTCTGTAACTTTCCGCCATTTGGTCTTGTTTTCAAAAATCCTAAATCTAAATTGGCAAAAATTAGCTGTAAATATTCTTCAGTTAGTTCTTCGTTATTGGTTTTCACAATATGTGCGTGATTGTTAACCCACGATTTACCTTCGATTATAAACGCTGTATTATCTCCCTTGTTCCATTTAGCTCCATCTTCGCCTATTAAAACCAACTTTTCATCAAAAAGAAAACTGTCAATCATTCCTGTTTTTCCTGTCGCTCCATAATAAGCATAATCTGCACTACCACGTTTTGATTTTTTTACAGGTTTACGCTTATGGTCTAAAATTTCACAAATATTACTGTCAGATAAACTTGTCAAAGGATAAGTATTGAATTCTAAATACGGATTTTTTAATGATTGCATATAAACTCTATAATCGAAAGTGACGTCTGAAAAATCGAGCATTTCGTTAAACTCTTTAATCTCTACATATTCTTTTAATGAATCTGGAACTGTAATCGGCTCATTTAAAAAGTTATTATAAATCAAAGTATTTAGTTTCTCTGGATTTAATAATAATTCTTCATCATACATTTTTGAAAATATTTTACCCGTGTCGTTGTATGGATAGGGATGAACACCTTCATATTTTGTCATAGACGAATGTTCATAGCCAAGAAAGAGTTTCATTCTATCCTTGTCGCCTGCGTTTCCAATTACAACTTTGTTATTTGTGTTTAAAAGAAAGATACGAATTTTCTCTTTTTCGTGTATCCAAATTTTATCGTCTTTGATTTTTTCTGTAAAATCTGTAAAATTTTTAAATTGAGTGTTTAATAAAATGTATTGGGAAATAATATTCTTAATTCCATCAAATGAAAAGTCTGTTTCTTTCTTTTTGAAGTCACTTAAAAGAACATTTATTTTATCAATTTCTACTTTTTCTCTTTTTTTGATAAATAGAGCAATAGTTGGCTGACCTGCATATGTAAATGCTTTTGTTCCAAATTCACAAAGACCACAAATTTTAAAATTTTCTAAAAGTAGTTTACGAGCTTTTTGGTGAATACCTCTATTTAGCAAAATTGTGCTTGGTAAAATTATACCAGCAAAACCATTTTCTTTTAATAATTGAGAAGTTCGTTCAATAAACAAACATTCTATATCATCACTTTTGTCGGTAATTTGGTCATATAAATCAAAAGTTCCTTTTCCATTTTCCAATACCATTCTAAAACTTTCAACTGAAAATGGCGGATTTGCAACGATTGCATCAAAAACTGGATTTTGTTTATCTCCTGTTTCATTGTTTAGTTTTCCATAATACAATTTTGAATTAAAAGGTGCTAAACCATCGCCGTACAATATTTTTGCCTCGCCATCTCCGTTTAAAAAACAAGCTACTTTTGTAGTTTTGGCAAGACGATAATCCTTTTCTATACCATAAACAAATTCTTTCGCCCACTTATATGCTCGTTTCCAAGCGTAAAAATTATCTCTCTGAGTATTTGTTCTAAATTCTTCGTTTTTTATCGATTGTAGAATTTTATCAATTCTGTCCATAGCATCATTTAGGAAGTGACCACTGCCACATGCATAATCGATTACATAAGGAAGGAAATTATTGTCTTTAAGATTAATTTTATTCTCGATAACTTTCTCAAATGGAATAGAATTACAAATGAATGTTGTTATTGGCGTTGGTGTGAAAAATTGACCAGATTCTTGTTTTATACCGATATTAAGAAGTCTTTCAAAAAAATCGCCAAGAAATTTTTGCTTATGTTCATATTTAATTTTGAAAGTTTCTAAAAGTTTGACAACTTCTTTTACTATTTCGGCATTTTCATAAAATGTGCGTTCGTTTATTACTTCTTTAAATGCAAACTCATTATTTTTATAAAGACGAAGTTGTTTAAACATATTTTTTATTTCCTGCGTTTCACCGTCGATTTGGGAAGCTATTCTTAAAAGTTCCCTATCAAAATCTTCTTCCGAGACGTCTGCAACGTCCAATTCCATATAATCCTTCATCCCTCGTTTGTGCAAGTCGCTTAATCGATATATTACATCAACTGGATTTTCATTATATTTCCATTGAAACTCCATTTCGTAATTTCCATCAACTGCGTTGTCCTCATCTACTATTTTACAAAGAAATAAGTTGAAAATTTTATTATAAGCATTTGATTTATCTGAAATAGTATGTCTTCTCAAAATTTCTGCAAAACGGTTGAAAATAGAGCCATCATCGTTATTTTCAGGCGAAAGATAAGAATGGTCAATAGGTTTTAGGTCACTATTTACTATGCCTAAAAAATTTATACCGTATGCAGGAATTGATGGCTCAAAAATACCTTTTGTGTAAAATACATTATCCCATATTTCATGGATTTCTACTTGGTTTTGAGCCTTTATGAAGTCCGATGTATGAATTATACTTGAAAGATAATCTAATTCATTTGTTGAAGTTATTAAGTGTGACGTATAAAGGCAGAGATATTTGGCATTTTGGTCTTGCAAATAATAATTTAAAATTTGTTCTTTATTTGTATTGTTTTCTAGAGTGATTTTTAAGGCTTTGTTATATTCTTTTCCCCAAGTTTTACACTCAATCATCAAATAAGCTTCTCCTTCGTTATTCGTTACGTAGATATCTAAAAATCCACCAACTCGCCAATTTTTTTCGAGTTCAATGTTTTTTGCTGAGTAACCTTTTTTAAGTAAACGAACTACACATTCTAGAACAACAAGATTTTCAGACTGACTGAAGTTGCAGGTAGTCTGACGATGTGTTCTTATTTCTGAATCATACTCTATTTTCCATTCATTTGATTTTTCGCCTTCTAGGTTAATTCCGATTATGCACTCATTTATTTCTGCTTTCCAATATTCTTTTCTTCCATCTGTCAGACTAAATCCTAATGCTGTAATAAATAATTCAATTTTTGTTTTTGTCATTTGGTGTTCAATTATTTTTTAGTTAGTTACTAACATTAGTAAAAACCCTATTTAAATCTTCATTATAGGAGAATATAAATCTATTATGGGTGTTGTACTTTTATTTTTATTTTTATTAAATTAACACTTTTATGTATATCATACAATGTACTTATTTACCGCTAAAACTCGTGGGTATTATTTAAAATTACAAAACTCTAAAATATAAAAATAACTTAATTTATAAGATCAAATACTAAGATATTATGGAAGTTGGCTAATAAATTTTGCTTTCTAATAATTATCACCTTTAGTATGGATATCTTAAATATAAGCCCCGTGTGCTGTGCTCATAAATTTGTACCTCCGTCTTAAACCTATAGCGATAGGCCTCTATAATAGGTTTGTAAAGGGTTTCAAACTTTTGGGGATTCCAGTCTGCGGTGATGATTAAATTTTTACTGTTGGTGCCAGAACAATAAAACCAAGTCCTTATGGCGCTTAACATAACATACTTAAAACCAGCCGCCTTTTTTTTAGGATAATACTTGGCGTCAAAACCTAGACTCACAATGCCAATTAACAAATCAAAGCAAGGTCCTACTTGTGAGGTTGGCAATAAATTGTACTGCTGGTTTGCCCCTGAGTGTGCGCTTAAATGTTCCGTAAACCGTATTAAATGATTGGACACCTGTCCTTGGCATTCGAGATCGAAACCCAAATCTTCATATTTTATTGGGCTAGTATCCAATTCTGGAATAGTTTCTAAACTATTTAAATATAAAAAGTCGGTCACTAGATCGTGTACACTATCCACAAACGGCTCCTTCATCATTTAGTTTTTTTTGGTTTAATGCTGCAAAATAAAAGTCTCTCCTTGCCAAAACGTGTCATACTTAAAAGGTTTGTCAGAACTAATTTTGAATTTTGAATGAAGAATTTTGAATTAAAACGACCTCTCGATACGATTTTCTATCGAAAATCAGTTGTCTACCAAGGGAGGCAAGAAGGCTCGTGGTGAACCATTAATATTTTTTATGCTCTCTAAGTGGTTTCGAGATCATTTCAGTATCTGCGATGACTTAAAGCTACTTCTCGATACGATTTTCTATCGAAAATCACTCAGTCATAGAACATAACTTAAAAAGATTCCGCATCGCGGCTATAGCCTTGTATGGAATGACAATTATGAATTGGTGGCTGAGTGACCCGCTATTTTGTAGCGGGGTGTATCGAAGCCACGTTAAAATAGATTTCTTCAATATTAAGAACATCAATTAAAAAGATTCCGCATCGCGGCTATCGCCTTGCACGGAATGACAATTATGAATTGGTGGCTGAGTGACCCGCTTTTTTGTAGCGGGGTGTATCGAAGCCACGTTGAGATAGATTTCTTCAATATTAAGAACATCAATTAAACTGATTCCGCATCGCGGCTATCGCCTTGCACGGAATGACAATTATGAATTGGTGGCTGAATGACCCGCTTTTTTGTAGCAGGGTGTATCGAAGCCACGTTAAAATAGATTTTTTCAATATTAAGAACATCAATTAAACAGATTCCGTATCGCGGCTATCGCCTTGCACGGAATAGCAATTATGAATTGGTGGCTGAGTGACCCGCTTTTTTGTAGCGGGGTGTATCGAAGCCACGTTAAGGTAGATTTCTTCAATATTAAGAATATCAATTAAACAGATTCCGTATCGCGGCTATCGCCTTGCACGGAATGACAATTTTAATCCAGTGAGTATTTCAGGCTTTTTGTTATTTCCCTTATCGTGTTTATTAATGGAAAATATTTAAAATTATCGTCAATCCTTGCTTCAGGATGACAATAGCTAATTATGATTATATTTTGTTCAGAAACATGGTACCGCACACCCCAAAAGGACAGTTTCCATTTGTCAAATTCTTCAACTAGGTTAAACTTTTTTAGAATATCACCTGTAGGTGTCCCACAGCAAACGATAATCTTAGGATCGTATAATTCAATTTGTTTTTTTAAAAAAAGCTGATCTTCTTTAGCATATCCCCATATGATTTTATTGTTGGCGGTATGACTCCCCGACTCCTTCTTTAAATTAATCGCTGCAATTTTAAGCAGTTGTTCAATTCTAAATTCTTTAGATCTTAATTCTTTCAATTCAGCCCACAAATAATTTTTATTCAAATTATTTATACCAAATGTCCAAAGGGCAATATTATCCCAAGTTGGCTTTCTTTCTCCTTTTTTTAGTAAATCCCGTAAATCCCAATTTTTACCGCCATTTACCTCTTTTAATAAGTAAAGAATTTTAAACTCCGATTCTAAATAATTATCTAGTTGAACTATGCCATCACTTACAAAGCCTGGTCGTTTTTTTTTCCATTCGTCAAATAACTCTTCTTCTTTTTTTATCATTTATGTTTTGGTTTTTTATTAATATCTATAAAAGCTTGTTCCAAATTATCTTTAATTGGCTTAATCTCCACAAGCCTTTCATACTGTAAAGTTTTTAATAGGCTAGCTTTTATTTTTTCTATTTGATTTAAAGAATCACAAATCTTATTATTTAAAATTTCGAGATCATTTTCATATAACGCATCTGGATAACTATTATCAATTTGCTTTTTAAAAGCGGTGTAGCCTTTTAAAATATCTTCAAAATAGTATTGACCGCTCATCCTTGCATTTGGATGATCAGCATTTATATAAATCCTCCCAGATTTAGCAGTGGCGTGACAAGTTCCAAAACTGTTCATTTGGTTTAGTCTTAGTTCACTTTCAAAAAACGGATAAGTTTCACCGAATATGACCACATCAGGTTCAAGAGCTTCTATAATTTGAACAATCAGATGCTTTGACTTTTTATAAAATTCTAAAGGATGCCTTCTGACTGCAAGATTTTGGTTCTCTATGTTTGATATACATATTACAGGTGTTTCTTTCTGTATGCTAGATCCCGTTTTATTAGCTTCTGTACTATCGGTATTTAAAGCACGCCACACTTTAGTCTTATTACTTAATTCGTTTTTATTGGTTAGTAAACTAGTTGAGTAATCGCTTACTGATTTGTCTTGTTGTACCCAAATTATTTTCAACTTGCTGACGGCATAGGCTTTTTTGTCAAGGCTCAGCTTAAAGATTGGTAACATTTCAAATTTTTCAGCTAGCCTTTTTGCTCTTGTCAATAAGCCTTCCACTTCGGTATATTTAGATAAATCCATGGTTATTTAATTTTGTACAAATTAAATATAGCGGTCTATCATTTAGTGATAGGGTAATTAAAATTTATTTTCTAATGAGAAGATTAAAAATCTTTTATAATTTAGATTTACTAAGATTAACAGTCTCTAAAATATCATTGAAATAAGTTTCTTCTTTAATAGTATACATTGGATGGTATGCATCAATATATAAAGTGCCCTTTTCAAGTGCAGACTTACAACTCCCAAAATCATTAAATTCCAAATTTAAATCATTTTTAAAAAATTTATAAGTGCCGCCAAAAATTATAATATTTGGTTTAAATTCTTCTATTTGATTAAAGAGTAGAGTTTTAGAAAATTTATAGTAATCACTTATTTCATTTGGATTTGCTTTAGCTCCTCCACCTGTTTTTTTGACATTTATGTAAGCAACTTTTTTTAATTCATCTATTACTTCTGGTTTGTAGGAAGGATGATATAGTTCGTCACACCAAGATAAGTTGTTTAAAATACCGTTTGTAACATAGATTATTTTTTTAAAGGTTTGGCTCCAACCCTTACGGATTCCTGTCTCTGTTTTCAATTTTTCATTAATATGATCTCGCATATCCCAAGATTCATTTTCACCTGTACTATTGGCTTCTTTTAAAATCCATAAAATTTTAATACCTGTTTTGTTATATTCAATTTCATTTACAATACCATCAAATATTGCAGGTCTATCAAAATGTCTTCCTACTTTCTCTATTTCTTGATCAAAATTTTTCATTTTATATAAATTTGGTTAAACTTTCTGGACTAGTTGTGAAGTATTACTTTAAACTCCATTACGAAGTTGTAAATTTTGAAGAATGGGTTATTCTCCATCACCTTCCATGTCAAAATCTTCATCGTCAGCATCAGGCTCTACTTCGTCAAAATTAGTACCTGTTGCATCTAGTATAGATTCTAATTTATTTTTAACGTCTTCTGCTCTTTCTAACAAATTCTCTGTCATGTCCTTTAACTCGTCCACTTGATTACTTATTTGTTCCAAATTAGAAGTTAAATTGTTGATAATACCTTTTAGATTAACAATTGTTTCCGAAATAACATCAATAAGATTTGGAACCTCTTCTATTTCTATTTCGTTAACTTCAAGTTTTTCCTCAACTTTTTCTATCTTTTCTGAGGATTCCTTTAGCCCCTCTAAACTTTCATTCTTTTCAGGTACTTCTGTTAAAGATTTCAAGTCACCGCTCTCCGATACTTGATCCTTTAATGGTGATAATTTTTCACTTGCTTCTTTTAGCTTATCAGTGAAGTCTTTAACTTTAGAAAGACCTTCATTTGCCTTTGCAAGTCCTTCCATTAGTGGTTTAATTAATTGAATTGCCATAATTTATACACAGTTTAAGTTTCTATTTTTAATATCTGATAAATAAGCATTTAGAATAGGTAAATACTTGTTGTCTTTTTTAACTTTATAAATAATAGTGAAGCCAACAATATTTATAAAGTTTTTATCTTTAGGGTTAAATCCCCATTTGTTGCAAAGTATTTCTTTATAAAGGAGAAGCGCCTTGTAAAAGCTATGTTGTTTTTCATTGCTCAAGGTTAACATTAAATCTAAAGCTGTGTCTACTTCTAATAATTTACACAATGCGTCCTGAATGAATTCTTCATCAATATCAGATTTAAGTAATCTATTAGATATATAACTAGAATCTTTAAACTTTGAGGTTTTGGTTAATTTAATAGTGTCTAATGCATTTCCATTGTAGCTTTCAACAAGCTGATATGCTAAGAATTTTACAATCTTTACTTTTACTTTTTTGTTATTGTAAAAAATAAATTTTGATTCTTTTTTTTCAAATAAATTAAACTTACACAAAACGGCCTCTTGCCAGTCATTTTGATAAACTGCAGCTACTCCTGTTTCCAATTTAGCCAATTCCTTAATTTGATCATCATTTAAATTCATTGATTTGCCGACTAGTTCTCTATCATCTTGTGAAGGTAATCGCAAACAAATCTTTGTATTTGTATTTCTAATTGCAGATGGATCTAATAGACTAGGTGCTTGGTCTGCTAAAATAAAGCCTTGCCCATAAGTTCTCATCTCAGCAATAGCATTAGAAATCATCTCTACAGATTTACCTTGTAAATTAGCACTCTCTTGACCTTGCTCTGAACTAGTTTTTTTTAATAGATTATGTGCTTCTTCAATTATGGTTACATGTTTTAATTTACTATTTGCTTCTAACGCGGTAGTCATTCTGTACTCTTGCAGTTTCATAAACAAAACACCCATAATTAAAGATTTTGTTTCTGCTGATGCTACTCTTGATAAATCCACAATTGCATTGTTGTCAAAAATTATTTCAGAAGTTATCTCCTCATCTGTAAAAATTAATTTGAATATACCATTGGTCATACTATTTACCCTAGTTACTAAAGCGCCAGAATAATTAGAAATCATCTCTTGTGAATAACCACTATTTTCAATTAGTTTAGGTAATATTTTAGCTAAATCATTAAAAGTTGGATATAATAATTTTCCAGTTAAATTTTCTGAAGCAACTAAATCCCACCCTTTACTTTCATAGACCTTTTCAACAGCATCTTTCAAGATTGCTGGCATTGCTGCATACATTGGCCAAGAAGCATTTAATATCTCAATGAACCGATCTATATGTTCATGTATATGAATACTTTCAGGAAAAGAAAATGGATTAATTTTTAAGACTTTAGTATGATTAAGATTAGTCCCATAGACGTTTACATCCTCTCGATTACCAAAAACGTCTTTATACTCACCTTTAGCTGGTTCTATTACTAAGAACTTTATATTTTTTCTTATAAGGTTGTTTACAAGATTATAAGTAACATTTGACTTTCCAGATCCTGTACTTCCAGTCACAAAAATATGCCCAGTGAATTTTTCTATGTCTAAAGAAAATTCTTGATCAAATTCTTTTTCGTAATTATATAACTTACCGATGGAAACTAGATTATCCCCTCGATGCTTAATATTGTTGCCAAAAGGAGCAGTTTCCACAACATCTAAACCAACAAATGATTTATGGGGCATTGATGCCTGAATGCATAACTCTGCTGTATTTGTTATTGTAGCAAGCTTGATACTAGTCTCCGATCTTGAGACTTTTGTTTTTATAGTAGGTAAGTTATAGGATTTTAATGCTTCTAACAAATTTGAGTGGTTCTCTTTATCTTCATGAGTAGTAAATGTGTGAACGACAGACTTCTCAACTCCTGTATCATTCCCCTTAATTAAACCACCGTATATATTTGCAGCAACAATACTATTTTGTTGTTCCTTGGACATAAAATAGGCACCCGTATTCCAAAGACCCAAACTTTCTCCTCTTTTTAAACGGTCAAATTGTAAATCTAACTTATCGAGTATATTGACAATGGTTTTGTTTTGACTTACAGACTGGATACTTCTACTAGATCCTTTTGATTTCGCTTCGGAATTAGAAGTACTCTCACTATTACTTTTGCTAGAGGAATTTGACTTAGTGTTAGCACTTGAGCTTGTTTTAGTTAAAGAAGTACCTTTAGTTTTCGAAGTTGCTTTTGTATTTAACAACTGCCCATCATTTACCTCTTTAAAACGAATTTCCCTTCTTACTTTATTCGCGACACTAACCGATTTATTATTAATTTGGTTAAGAGAGTAACTAATTGGATTAGGTATATTAAGTTTGCTTTGTGTTCCAACAACAACATTCATTACTCTTTTCACAATCCAAGGATTCGAATTTTCTGTATGAGATGTATTTTTTCCTTTAGCTAAAGATTCTGTTTCTGTTTGAGATACTGAATTTGTATAAGTTGATCCTATTGTTTCTGTAATTCCATCAGTCAAGGCTATAGATTCATTCCAACTTAAATTTTTTGTTTGTTCTTTTAAAGGATATAACTGCGAGTATATATTTTCATAAAAGCGTTTAGCTGTATCAATTTCTTTTGGTTTTATGGGTTCTGCAATAAATAACGCAGAGAATTCTTTCCCTTGCATCGCAATTATTAAGTTTTCAATACCTTGAACAAAATTATCTTCTTCTTTATTTTTCAATGCCGCAACGCCTAAAGAACAAGAAATTTCATCTGCATTTTGAAAAACAGCACTATTTAATTTTTCAATTTCTTTGTTAGGCAAAGAATCTTTAGTAAAAGTTGTTCCTGGAAAGTTTCCTTCAAAAGCTCCTTTAAGAATCTTTAAACTTTTAGCGGCGTCATATTGCTTTTTTACACCTATATAAAGATCACATTGATTACCATTAGATACTAGCTTTATAATAAGAGTTGTGCCTGTTGAATAAAGAGCGCTATAAACAGAGAGTAATTTATCCGTGATTTTTATATCTTTTTCGTAAACAAACTTATGAAGATGAAGAAATCTTATATTAGAGGAAAATCCAATCTCATCATGATCATTGGCTAATATCTCAAAATTTTTATCGATGAGATATTGTCTCGTTAAAAAATTAAGAGAAGCTTCAAAGTCTTTTATGGATGTCTCTATCTCGTTATCCTTATTGGATGAATCGTTGACATAGTTATCGTTGTTTTGATCTTTCATATTGCCTATCTAAATAATCTATAAAGAATATACCCGCTTACAATAATTGACGCTCCAATTAATAAATATGTTTTTGTATTCAACTTAACGCCATTCTTTCTATTTACATCAGTCAGATCCTCTTCCGGATTATCACCAAAAAAGTTGTCTTTTTCTACCATTAATGGATACAGTCGAATAACCTCGTTGAAGCGTTCTCTTGAAAAATTAGAACGCAGTTCCACTTTTTCAGCATAAAAAAAATCACTATTCGATGACCTAATAACTTCTGTTTCAGTTTCTAGATGTCCTTCAAACTTAAAAGAACAATTATTCTCTGCATATTCCACTGCTTGTTTAAGCTCAAATATATTTCCTTGAAATAACATTATCATTTCTGATAATTGGGATTTTACCATTTTCAAGTCATTTTCCTTAACTCCGTCCACAAAGGATTTATTTTTTTTAAATTCCATTAGAATATTATTTACACTTATTAATTTGTTCTAGATAATTCTGCAAATCGTATTTAATATTGTCAGTTTTTTGATTAATCTCAGTAATATTATTTTGCAAGTCTAACAGTTTTGGAGTCGTTCTTTGACTAAAATCGCTTTCTATAGTGTTAACTATTTTTTTACCTTCTTTTATGTAAAGATTTACGTTGTCATTATAATTTTTATTTACGTTATCAAGCATTCCTTCGACCTTAAGCTTAAGCTCAGGAATCTTTAATTCATTGTATATCTTATTAAGATCGTATTCATCACGGATTTCCCAGACCTCTTCTTTTTTAAAACTAAACCAAGACTTAGGTTTCCACCATGTTGATGTACTTATTTCCACTTCACCTGTTTTAACTATTCTTCTTGTCTTAACTCGATATATATTACTGCTATTTAATATGATATGAAAATCATTAGAGAGAATACTGGTTGCCTTATCTGATAGATCCAAATCATTTATGAAATCGTCAAAATCTATTTTGATAATATTAATTATCCCTATCCATTTTTTTTTTAAATCATAATCTAACTCAAGCCTTACACTTGATTTCAAACTTATTTCCAGATTCTGAATAACCTTATTTGCTATATGCCTTGCTCTATAAGCTTGTGATTTAGTTGCTTCTTCATCTCTAAGATTCGTATAAATTTGACCGAAATCTTTTTCAACACGATTTTTGAGTTTATCTATAGTGTTATTTTTAGAAGAAATTTCACTTAATTTAGATGTTAAAATTTCTAATTTAGAATTCAAAACTTTTTCAGATTTTTTTATTTTTTTAATATCCTCCTTTATTGCTTTCTTTTCTTTTTCAGTTAATCCTTGCACTTGATTTTTCAATTTATCAAAATGAGGTATTAAGTTTGAAAGTAAGTCATGTCCAAGCTCGGTCTCATGAACATTTTCGATATACTTTTGAATATGTAATTGCAAAGCCGAAATTCCAGATCTGTGTAAGCATTGCGTTAACCTGTCCTTACTATCTAAGTTTTTTAAAAGTGACTCTTTATCTTTTTCTAAAATAGGGGCAAATTTAATGATATCTATTCCAGCATATTCTTCATCAGCATCAGGCAAAAATATATCTTCATATTTTCTCAAGGCTAACTTTTCATTTCTAGTAAGTTTTCCCGTTTGATTTGATTGACATAAACGGGCAAACTCTGCTGAAATTGGAAATATTTTTGGATTACTTATCCCTATAGTCTCTGCTAGATATTTCTTAGTTGAAATAATGATCGTTTCTATAGATTCCTTTTCATGGTCTAAATCGTCAATTCTGTTAAGCACAAATAGAAACCGATCCTCTGTTGATACACCTTTATCCTTTATGAACTCTGCTATTTCTTCCAAAACACTTTTGTCATCTGTCGTTTTAAGTTTAGTAACATCCAATAAATATATTATTAAGGGCTTATGATTACTATCCTTTATATAATTATATGTTACTTCTTTGTGCTGGTCATTTTGAGAATTATTGGGGCCAGGAGTATCAATCAAAACAACGCTTATATTTTCAGATGAAATATTTTTAATATCTCCTTCTATTTCGACGGTCAGAAACTTATCATTACCACTATCGTTTATCTTACTTAAGGTATCAGCGTTTAAGTCATTGTGTTCATCAATTATATTTCCATTTTCATTTTTAACTAACGCACTAAAATTCTCCTTTCCATCAATATCTTTAATCTTACATATAGTAGCTGTACAAGCTTCATTTTTACTGGGCATTAAACTTTCTCCCAATAAAGCATTAATCAAAGTAGATTTTCCTGCACTCATAGTGGCAGCAATGACTATTTGTGCTTCAGACTTATCTATCTTATCGAGATAGGTGAACAAGTTTTTCTCAACAAAATATTGTTTTATTACGTCGTCCTTATCCTTCTGTTTTATTTCAGTAAGAATCGACTTAAAATCTTTTATCAAATTGGACTTCTCTAATTCTCTAGTTTTCAGTTCGACTTTTACTTTCCTATCTTTATTAAACCGAAATACAATGTCGCTAACGACCTCTATTTCATGTCTTGTAGAACTAAAAGCTATATCAAATATTTCCTCGTTGAGTTCTTCTTGATATTTATTTAAAAAATCATAGAACCAGTTCTCGATTCGTCTATTTTTATTATTGTCCTTTATAACTTTAATAGACTGTTCGAAGCCTTTCCCTTTATTTAAGAAACCTTTATACTTAACCCTATAGGAATGTTTATTATAATCAATGCTTAAAATCATTATTCTATTTTAATATTTAATTTATTTTCCCAAAACACCCAAAACAAGCTCACTGAGCTTCTCTTTATTTTTTATCTGACTAAATAATCGTTTATAACCAATAACATGTGTGTTACCCCATTTGGTGTAAGCAACATCAGCATTCCATTCAGCTTGGAGGTTTTTATGTTGCGTTACTTTGGTGAAGGCAGACTTACCTTCACAGATAATTATTTTAGGCTGAATTATTTCAATAAGTCGGTTATTCCAATCGATAGATTTTTTTTCAAATTCTAGATCACCAACTAAAGTAATGATTTTATTTAGGTTTTGTTCATTTTCAGTGGCTAAAAAATAAAAATTGGTCTTAACGGCTTTGCTTAAGTCCGCATCAGTAAGTCCGAGTAATCCAAAGAGTGCCTTAGTTTCTCTAGCCAAAGCGTAATTTTCATAAACATATTCCATGGTCTTTTCTGGCGCAAGTCTATGTGAGGTCTTACCCGTACTCTTATAATGACCAGCTCCTGGATTTATGCCTATAAACATAAAGTTGGGTTGCTTTTGTAATGGTGACATAAGAATCTGAAACCCTCTAAATTTGTCTTTCACTGTTTCGAATATATCAGAAGATATAAGTTCGTTTTTAAAATCGGCAACCTCCTGCATAAGTTGGTTATAATCTGCTTCAAGTTCATTCATTTTTTCTTGGTTTTTTTTATTAATACAACAAATTAAAAGTGAAACAACGCCAAAGCATGTCATACTTAAGAGGTTTGTTGTGAATTTCACGAATAAAAGCAGTTAACGTTTCTATATAAGTACTTTCAGTTCTATTTATAAGTTTGTATTCTATAGCCTAAACCTGAATTAAGTAACTCGTTTTCGAGGTTAATTTAGAATTTAATTTTATTAAAGTCCGACCGATATCTAAACCTTACTCTTGAATTTTAAGTAAAAGACTCTGTTTTCAATTACAATCAAAAAACTCTAAAACAGACTCCCAGTTTGGGTACTCATTGTCTTTTTGATTTACATAGTCCCAACCAAAATGAATGTGTTTTCCCTTAAATTCTGAAGCACCCCGTGCCGTACGATCATCTATAAGATAATCCCCAATTAGTAAATCTTTACGATGTGTGATTATTATTTTTTGATAAAACTTGTCACCGAAGTGTTTTTCGATCCAAGTCCGTTTATGCATCCAAGCACTGGGATTATCCCATGGCGCTGTGGTTAGTATAAATAAGTCAAATCGTTTCGTGTCATGCAGCTTGTTTACGGCTTCAATTGCGTCCTTTATCGGTGGTAAATTTTCGAAAATATCGGGAATATCATCTGGATCGTTTTTATATTGGTCTTCTTGAAATAATGGACTAGCCTTTGCACCCGCACCAAGATCGGCTAATACACCATCCATGTCGATAAAAACTATTGGTTTTTCCATGTTATAAGGTTTTATTCTTAATCGCTTTTATTAAACGAACTCTTTTATTTCTATGAAGCGGAAACGTTAACATCACATTCAATTGAGCCATACTTTCTTTTGCATCTTGTGAGAGTTCCAAAAAAATCATATTCTAAATCAGTATCAAGTCTACAAACCCAATGTGTTGACTAGTAATTTAGACGCTTTATTATGGTTTCGTCTTGTTTATAGCGTTGGAAAAGAATTACTCTTTTGCGGGTTATGGCTTGTGTGTGGCTGGTACAAATTGCAAATGTCTATAACTTTTAGCTTTGACTTTTCTCTCTATTTATAAATAGGCTTCCAATTAATCCAATTCCGACAATAACGTCAACGATATTCCACATTTCTCTTCCCAAAGCGATTTTGAAAAACGGTTGAAAAAGTAGTGCAAGCCCACCATAAATGATCAATTCAGTATTCTTGTTCGCCTCATTAGCTTTATAAGCTAAAATTCCAAATCCTATTAATGCTACAAATCGTACAAATTGATAAAATCCATAAGGCATATCTAACAAGCACAGAAACAGTAATACTGCTAATGCAATCTTTAACATGGCTTCACTATTCTTTATTTTTTTCTTTCAAGCTGTCTAAAATGTCATTATCAATTTCACTTATTAACTCAAATTCATTTGAAATATGCGTGTCAAAAAAGGCGTCTTGCAACCTTGATAAATAAGAATCAGTAATTATATCTTGTTCCAAATAGTCTTCAAAGTCAGGGTGCTTTTTAAGAATTTGATTGTTGTCAATTTTCAATTTTGAGCGAATGACTTTAAAAAACTTAATTTCGCTATATTCAACTTTTTGATCTGCTTTGATGGTGTCAATTGCTACTTCAATTAAGTTTAATTCATTGGCTTCACTTAAATTAGAAGTTGTTAATTCATCAAAATAATTTTTCATAAACAGGTGTCCATTGTTATTGATAGCAATTAACAGATTGTCCATTTCTGCATTGACATCAATCTCACCAAAGGTTTTCTTTTCGTTATGTAAACGCTTTATCAACTTTATTTCTCGTTTATCAATATCTCCATCACAAGCCATACAGGAAAATGCTGTCTTTAATAATAGTTTGTCAAAGTTTATTGTTTTCATATCTATTTATTTTTAAAACCAATTCTTGGTCGTTGGTTAGTGTTTTCTGTTAAACCTTCCATTTTAGCCTTAATTGCTTTGTAACTATTCAATTCTTTTAAGGAAATTGAAGGACGGTTTTGTTTTATAGTTTCAAGTAGAATTTCTTTTGAAATTCTAGATTTTGTTTTTAATGCAGTTCTCGATGCTTCATCACAAAGAAACTTTATATCACTTGAAACATAGTTTTCTGTAAATTTTGCTAATGAAGAGTAGTCTAAACCAATTTCTCTTGGTCGGTTTTCTAAATATAATTTAAACATCAATTCACGAGCGTCGAAGTCTGGTGGTGGTAAATAAATTACTTTGTCTAGACGACCTGCTCTTAATATTGCAGGGTCAATTGAATTAGGTCTATTTGTTGCTCCAATTACAAAAACACCATCATCTCCGCAATTATTCATTTGTGCTAAAAATTCGTTGACTGCGCTCGTGTTCATATGATTTACGTTTGAGTTATCCCTATTTGGAACAACAGCATCTAATTCATCAACAAAGACGATACTCGGTGCATTTTCACGCGCCTTATTAAAAAGATTTTTAATTTTTTCCTGTGATTCATTGATAAATTTACTTTGAATATCAGAAGGTTTTATTTGATAGAAGTTAAATCCGACCTCTTCAGCCATACGTTCTGCGAAAAAGGTTTTTCCACAACCTGGCGGGCCATATAGCAGCATTCCGTTTGGAATTGTTAAGCCATATTCTGCATATTTTTCTTTATCGTTTAAAGCATCAATGACATCTAATTGGATAGTATCTTTTAGTTGTTGCATTCCTGCAATAGCCTTAAAACCTTGACCATTTTTTATGTTTTTTAGTTTGGGCTTGGTTAATTCATTTGAATTAGAAACTTGTTTAATTTCTAATTCTCCGTTAATAGCTCGAATAAACTCCTTTACACTTTTAAAACGATTTTCTACATTTGGTTGTAAAGCTTTGGTTATGATGTTTTGTGTTTGTTCATCTATGGTGTTTTCAAACCTTAATGGTTTCTTACGTTCTTCCAAAACAGCATCTTCCAACTTTATTTTATCAGATTTATATTTTGATATTTCTACAAACCAAGGTGGTAAACCAAATAACAAATGATAGTATAAAGCTCCAACTGAAAATACATCACTTTGCACAGAAAACACTTTATTAAAACTTTCATTGGATTGATAAAATGGATTTAATCCTTCTTTTAGAAAGTCTTGGTTTGATTGACTTAAATAACGTGCATAACCAAAGTCAATAATTTTAGGGATTACAACTTTGCCTGATAAGTCATTCATAATATTTAGGTTGGTAATATCATTATGAATGACGGGATTTAAAAGATTATGTAAATAGTTTAATCCATTTAATACACCTGAAATTATATCTTTTGCGTCATATGGATTTAATGTTTGTTCTCGCTTCATTTTATCAGCTAAAGTTTCTCCACTAATATAATCGAGAATTACAAAAGCATATTTTTGTTTTTCTAAAAGCAATTCGCCATTATCACAATACTTTACCAAGTTTGGATGTTTACTTTGCTTTAAAATTTCAATTTCTAAAACAGCACCATTCACCTCAAACTGTGTTCTGTTTAATTTAGAATAATGAAAAAGTTTTAATAACTTGGTTTTTCCATCTGGGGCTTTTACACGATAAGTTTCGGCATAATTCCCTTTTTTTAAGAAGAAGTTTACGGTATACTTTTCTTTAATGACTTGTCCCTTGATTAGTATGTGTTTCGTTTTATTCATTTAAAATGCTTCATCAGAATTACTAGGTTTTGTGCTGAAGTTTCCACTTTGTTGTAAAATCAATTCATAACTCAACACGGCATTCTCTAGCATTTGAGGTTTGTCTTTGCTAAAGGATTCCTTTACTATAAATCCTCCTTTTAAAACACCACAGTTTACTTTTTTCATAAATTTATTTGGATTCCAACCTTTACCATAATAGAAAAATGCTTGATAACGACCATTAGGAAATTCAAATTTATAAGTACTGCCAGCCTTTATATATGCATGTCTATAAACTTCACCATTCTTTTTAATGGTAACCATGACATCTGAGTTGCTTGGCGTTTTTACAGATATCCCAGCACAACCCCATTCCGAACAGGATATATTTCTACCGAAACAATAAGCATACGGCGTTGCACCTGTTCTTAATGAATTATAAATATACTTATCATACAAAGCTTTTTCTTTTCGTTGCTTCTCTAGTTTCGCTTGTTTTTCTAAGCGTTCAGTTTTTTCACGTTTTTGACGCTCAATTCTTTTTTGTTCTTTTTGGAAGGCAATTTCTTTAGCCTTATTTTTCATTTGAGTCTTTAATTCAACTCTTTGTAACTCTTCTTTTGCCTCGCGCTTTTTTCTTTCTGTTCCACTTTCACACGAAGAAAATACAAGTAGAAAACAGAGCAGAAATAAAGTGTATGTTAGTTTGTTTTTCATAGCTAGAATTTATCCGACTAAAACTGAATCATCTCCACTTGGTCTTTCATTATTAGGTAACATGTCATACAATGAAACTAATAATTGTCTTAAATCTTCTGCATCTGGATTTTCAGATATCTTATTAATACCACTATTTACCAATTGCCTTGCTCTATTAGAATCACTCCAATTATAATCTCCAAAATTCTCATTAAAGTTTCTTACCATAGCCATGAGTTGATATATTAGTGTTAATTCAAAAAAGAAGCTATTGATTTCTTCTAAAAGAATATTACCAATTTTTACATCTTTAGCCTTTATAACTTCTTCTAATTGTGAACGAAATTGAGTAACAATTTGAGTGGTCTTTTCGTTACCTAAATCAGTATTAGCTTTTTCCAACCGATAAAACTGCTCTTTAATTTCTTCTTCTAATTTTGGCCATTCTGTTTTAGCACTTAATTCATCAATTGTTTTTAATGATTTTCTTAAATTGGTCAAAACTCCTTGTTTGCCATCAACATCATTTTTATTGTTTTCAAATGATTTTTCTAGTTGTTCAATTTCTTTTTCAACTTTATTCAATTTTGAATCATCAGAATGATTTCCATCTTGTTTCAATTCTATAATACTCCCTTTGGCTTTTCTAATTTCATTTTGAAGCCAATTTGTTTCTACGGATTGTACATTATTGGTAGGAATTTCAATTTCAGAAGTATGGTCTAAATATGGAAAAAAGGCTTGAATGGACATCTTTTGCGACTTATCTAAATTGATGGTTAAATCCACATCACTATTTGCAGGAAGTAGTGCAGGTAAATCATTTCCGCTTATAATAATATCGTAAACGTGTTCATTGTAGATTGCTCTTGTTCCATCTGAATTATGTTCGCCTTGATAAATTGGGATTTTAATAAAATCTGTCTCCATCCCTGGGCGAATTTGTTTTTGAGTTTTTAATCCGTTTCTTGTTCCAATTGCTGGTAAGGATTGATTTTTCTCCGTTCCTTTAATTGTTTGAAAAAAAATCTTTCCTGTTACTTTTTGCTTGATTTCAATACCTACATTATATGGTAGTGTTGCATTACCAATTTTAGAACCTTGAATAATATTAAAACTATTGGGTTCACATTCTAAATTATTTCCTTTATCATCATATAAAACAACATCAAAAACATTTGTTTTACCTTCTAAAAGATGAATTTCTACAACATCTCCTGTAGTGTTAATTTCAACTTTGCCGCTCGACCAAGCCTTATCTCCTCTTGTTATTTCAGCAAATACTTTTTTCGGAATTTCACCATCAGTTTTATCTGCTAAAATTTTGATTGGTACGTATTCTTCCATTTCTACGGTAGAAGATTCGTGAGCAATTTCTAATTGAATTTTTGCAGTATCCCGTGTTTGTTCTCTTACTTCTTCTGAAACATCAACTGTTGAAGCGTACAAAGCCGCTCCTATTGCTACAACAGTCATAGGATTTGAACTTGTATCTGGTTTGCATATTTGTTTTTCCAACATTCCTCTCATAATAGGCGATAATGTTGGACCACCAACTAAAATAAGAGAGTCTAATAAATTTCCTTTTAAATTGTTCCGCTCTAATAAACTTTGACTCACATCAATTGCTTTTTGAAAAATAGGACTTAATACTTTTTTTAATTCTGATTGCTTTAATGTGATATCAATTTCAATTTCTTCTCCATCATCATCGAACCCACAACCATCTTCTTCATAAACACTGTGGCTATCTTTGAACGAAAGTTCATTTTTTAACGACTCTGCAAATGGTTTAAGGGTTTCTCTATAGACACTTTTTTTATTCTCGTTAGAAAGAATATTATCAATGTTGTAATTTTCCTGAATGTGTGGGATGATAACTTTATCTACAATGGCAAAATCTAAATTCTTACCTCCCAGATGATTATCTCCTTCAGTATCCGCAACTTTCATTATACCTTCCTCGACTTTAATTAGTGCTGAATCAAAAGTTCCTCCACCAAAATCAAAAACTAACCAAAAACCATCTTTTTTTCCTGAATCCAAACCATAAGCCATTGATGCAGCAACTGGTTCTTGTAGCACTTCAATATGTTCAAAACCTGCTAATTTTCCTGCACGTCTTGTTGCATCAATCTGATTTATTTTGAAAGCGGCAGGAATTGTTATTACAATGGAAGAAAAATTATCATCAGTTACAAATGATTTTAGAGTTTTAAGAATTTCGGATGAAAGTTCTTCCGAACTTAAATATTTTCCAAGGTGACTACTATGGTAAGTTTCATCTGTACCCATTGTCCGTTTAAATTCAATAAATGAATTCACTCTAACTTCTTTTGACAGAGCCTTAAATTTTTCATCTCTATAAAAGCGATGTGCATCATCACCTACAATTACACCTTTTTTATTATAAGCAACACAAGATGCCATTGTATCTCTTCTCTTGTTTGTTTGTATTATTGTTGCCTTACCTTTTTCTATTCTTGATATTGCGGAATTTGTTGTTCCTAAATCAATACCATAATCTATTTTTATTCTAGCCATTTTAAATATTTTTAGTTTTGTGAAACGTCAACTTGTGCTCTCTGAATTAATATGCCATTAAAATTTACTTGTAGCTTTATTATTCTAGAAATTATTCTGCTATCAGTAGATAAGTTTTCCTCTGAAACAAAGTTAATTACATCAATATTCATTCGGTCATCATACTCTTTGTTCATATGATTAATCATTTCATAACCATTTGCAGCAAAATTATTTTGAATACGTTCTATTCCTTTTAAAAGTGGTTTTATCCCTTTGGTTGAACTTTCCATTTTTGCAATATTCTTTTGCATACGCACAACTTCATCAGCAACCTTTATGGCTAAAGAATGGTCAGTTTTTTTAGTAGAAATACTTGGTTGTGTTTTGGTTTCTTCTTCTTTTAGTTTTAATTGTGTTTCTAAAATTTCCACTAACTTATTATCCAACTTCACGCTTTCTTCTTCTAATGCCGTTTTTGTGTTCTTTATTTGAGTTTCAACATCTGTTCTACTCGATTGAATACGTTTGCCTAAGAACCAATACACCAAACCTCCTAATAAAAGAGTTGCCAGAGTGGCAATAATCCAATACAATCGGTTTTTATCTAAACTGTTATCGAGTTCAGAGATTTTTGAATTATTGGAAGTTACTGTTTCATCTGTTTGCTTAATTTTAGAGTCGAGATTATCGTTAACTTGCACCAACTTTTGGTTACTAGCATTGATGAGTTGATTTAAACTGTCAATTGAGTTTTTTTGCTTTGTGATCTTTTTTTGCGTTTCTTTTTTGACACCTCTATAAGTCCAATAGTCTTTGTCTAATTCTAAAGATATTTTTTTGATATCTTGTTGATGTTTATTGACTAGAGCTTCAAGTTTTATTACTTTGTTTGCCAAAATAGAATCTTGTTGCTGTTGAGCAAAAAGATTTGATGCTGCTAAAAACGCAGTTACTAGTAAAATATTTTTCATTATTTTTTGATTGCTTTAATAAGTTGGTCTAATCCTTTTCGGATTATGAGGTTGATATTTTGTCTACCTTTTAGCTTTTCAACTAAACTTGGTGAATACTTGTAATAGAGCTTGATAAAACTTCTTCCAATTATGGATTTACTTAAAAACTCATCTCTAAAACTTCTTAGTTCCTTAACTTGTGGATGGTCGTAATCGCCATATGCCATTGTAGCGATGTAGCAACCGCTATCAGTTGCGCTACTGATAGTTGAACCAACTTTCTTTGCTGTAGATTTTGCTTGAGATGCTCTTACGTCTTTCCAGTAGCATATGTATTTTATCTGATTTATTTGAAGTGGTCCAAGTTTGCTAAACAAGAAGTCTACTAGATTTTTATATTCAGAAACCTTACTTTGATTTGCGCAACTTTGTATGGTTACAATATTATTTACACTGATTCCATCGCTGATAATCTCAGTAACCTTGGACCAGTCCAAACAGCTTAACTTCATTTTTTAAACTTTGGAATAATTGATAGTTTGATTATATGACATCGTTATGCTCATTGAAGAAACTTGGGCATCAATTTCACTAATAGCTTTGTCATAAGCTAACTTAATAGAGCTCAATACTGCAATAGCTTGATTTATCTCTCGGTCTTTCATATCAGCAAGTGAAGCAAGACTATCTTTTGCTCTATCTTTTGTTAATTTACCTACCGCAATTCGATCTGCGATTTTTGTTAACTTTTGAGCTTGTTCTAAATAGTTGTCATTAGAATCATTTTCTAAGCTTTCGTTGAAATAATCAATTCCAGATTGCATTATTTCATTTGCTAATTGGTCAGCAATTGTTTTATATTTTAAGTCAGTAATTCCAAGTAGTGTTTGTAGAGTTACTAAGTCATCTTTACAGTTTACAGCTAAGTTTAATCCAGATTGGTAGGCCCCAATTTTGTTGTCCTTTCTTTTGTTTTTGCTACTTAAAATTTGGCTTTCAATATTATGTAATGGTTCTTCTGTAAACTTTTTTGAAAGATAATTTTGAGTAGAACCCTCGCAGCTGCTAAACAAGTGTAATGTTTCAGAGCTTGAATACTGGCTTTTAAACTGCGTCAGCAATTCATCAACCAATTTTTCAATTTGTTTTTTATTGTCAATCGTAAATGTTTCATCAGCTACAGAATGAATAAAATTTTCAAAGTAGTCAGATTCAATTAGTTTGATTTTGGCTTCAATGCCTTGTTTTATATTGTCTTGGCTTTGGCTTAATAATTTGTAAGTTCCCAAATTGTTCAACGCAGAGAAGTTTTTAGAATTTACTTTTTTATTTAGGGTTACTTTTTCCCAAATTTCTACAGCTTTGTCTCCATCACCTTTTTTAAGATATGCAATTGCCGTATTGTCAGAGGGATTTGCATTTAAAAACCAAAATAAAGCGAAGTTTACCTTATCTTGGTTTTGCTCAATATTTGAGAAAGCCTTATCTATTGAGCCTTCTGTTCTTGTGATATTTTCAAAAATTTGGAAATCATATTCAGATTTGATTTCTTTACCAACCTTTGCGAAGGCTCTAATTTTGGTTTTTTGCTTTTGTAATTCTCGTTCAGTAAAGTTGGACAGAATACCTGCAATTCGATAAGGATTATTTTGGATTAGCTCCATATTTTTTCTGTTGGTTTGAAATTCCTAAAAATACAATTCATTCTATTGTCTTTATAACTGTTTTGCGCAGTTCTAATCAATTTTATTTGAGCGTTTACAAAAAGTAGCTCTCTTGTTTTAAGAGTTGGATTTAGAGTTTGACAAAGTAAATGTGCTGTCTATGATGTTGATTTTTAGACACATTTAAAGGGTTTACAAGATTTTTCATGAACATTATTTACACTAATGAACTGAGCTGAAAACAACACTTTTTTTGGTTAATTTTTTATAATATTTAACTAAACTAACACTTTTGTATATTTTATCCAAGGAAATTTAAATCAATATTAAAAAAATGCTGCATTTAAGATTCTAACCCAACGAAAGTTTGCTAACACTACTCACTTATCTTTTTATTTATCAGGTATACGTAGGTTTTCGTCATTTTTTTATCCACAGTTATTTTTAAGAACAATTATTATTTTCAGGGACATTATTTATTTTCAAAAATAATTAGTTGAATAAAGGTACTTTCCTATTTGGAAAGCATTTAAAAACAAGTTCAAAAGGAGGTAAAAACCTTGGCAGACTATAAGTATTGATCGAACAAGAGCATCAAAATGTTTTAACGTGCCTAAAACCCATATTAGAGATTTTGTATAAAACAGCTTTTATGCTGCTTGTCCAAACAAATGACTTTGACAGTTTCACATGTGGAAGTGTGCTATGTAATTATGCAGGTCTAACACTATTGATTAGAAAAAGCAAAGGCAATTTAAATAGCCGTAGCTGCATCAGTGAAATAAAAAACAGATTATCCATGTGTATTTTAAACACCTATAAACACAAAAAGGCTTTAAAAGAGCTCTGCGAGCGTATCGCAAACAAATAGGTATAGTTGTAAGCTAGCCTTGATCGCCGTACCTAGTTAGCTGTTAAAATAAGTTTTTGCCATTGCTAGATCAAGCCTACTCTGTAATAAGAGATATGTTTCTGTATTACCTAAATAAATAAACTGAAAATAGTTAAAAAAGCTCAAAGAATCTGTTTTTTGAATCTATTAGCGTAGAATAATAGTAATTCAAATTGAAAAAGAAAAGTATTTTTTTAACTCAGTTCTTTATTTGCCCTAGTTGTTGTTTAGAGTAAATAGCAATTCATCAATTTTCCCAAGTCGTTTTGATAATTTTTCAATTGTGTTTTCCTTGTCTAACAAACTTCTCGTTGGATGTGCTATTCTTTTTCTAATTTCGTTTATGATATTATATTTACTCCAATATGTTCCGCTAGTTCCTAAATGTTCGTACAATTTTAGATCGTTAATTATATTGAAGAAATCTACGAAATAGAAGTGTTCGGTGATTTTATTTTATAAATCTAATTTCGTAAGATTCTCGTACAGTTCTATAATTTCTGAATACTTATCATTTTCTTTTTTAGGATTACTTTTACCTTTTATCCATTCTATAATTTCGTCGTGATTTAGCTTACTATTTAGAAAGTCTCCGAGTGTTCTTTCTAAATCACATAAATGCTGAAAAATATAAATTTGAACTTGTCTACGGTTCAAATTTCCAATTGTGATAAGACCAGTAATCTCTTTCCGGAATGTCAAAAAATAAAATGTCCTTTTTTTTGTACTGAAATTATCAATTACATTTCTGATGTTTGTATTCAGGTCAAGAGTATCTTCAAAAATTATTTTTTTCCTTTCTATTTCAGTAAAGTCATTTGGTTTTTTAATAATGAAATATTCTTTGACTTCTTCCTTTGAAATTATTGGTAATAAATCAAATCTATTCTTACTCATCAATTCGAAATAAGGTTTATTTCCAATTTCTGATTGGTTGGCACAAATCCACCTACGTTTACTTATTCCAACAGAAGCTGCTGTAATATTAACTTTACCATCGTCCTTAAAATAAATTTCATCTATCATATATG
This sequence comes from Psychroflexus torquis ATCC 700755, assembly GCF_000153485.2. Lineage (NCBI taxonomy): Bacteria > Pseudomonadati > Bacteroidota > Flavobacteriia > Flavobacteriales > Flavobacteriaceae > Psychroflexus > Psychroflexus torquis. Next base: position 1,025,374 of record NC_018721.1, read on the forward strand.
TTTATTTTCCAGTTAGGGCTAGCGACTAGCGATGATAAGTGGATTAGAAAGCACTAATTTTTTGGTTTAATAGAGGGTTTGATATGAACCAAAAGTCTTGATTTTACTTCTATTTCGCCTATTTTGTATATACATCTTAAAACTCTGGTACAAGACCCGTTATGAGTAATAATATAACTAAAATCCTAATTTTTCTCAACCAATTTTTTTACTCTTTTTCGCGTTTCTTTTACACCTTTATTGGTAAAGGCTACACAAAGGATATGAGAAGAATTAATTCCTAAAACTACAACACTGTAGATAAATCTTGAAGTAAAAGCTTTTGTTTTTCCCAAACAGCACCTACAATTACACTCACAAAGCCCTCTGTTTCTGTAACGGCCTCCAATTACTCTTTGTTTATATCTTTTTTAAGTTATCAATATTATTCATCATCTGACTCTTCAACCTTAATACTATCAGGTAATTCTAAAATTTCTTTTGATTCTAATGCGGTAAAGGTTTCAACATCTTTAAGCTTTCTTTCCATTACATTCGTTCTTGTTGTACGTAATGTTTCAAGTGTGCCAGAAGCAGTATTTAGTTGTTTGTGTACTTTAGATAAAACCCCTGAAAACTCTTTAAATTCAAACTTTACTGCTTTTAGGATATCCCAAACTTCACTACTTCTTTTTTGAACAGCAAGTGTTCTAAATCCCATTTGTAAACTATTTAATAATGCAGATAAAGTCGTTGGTCCAGTAACAGTTATTTTATACTTTCTTTGAAGTATTTCAAATAATCCAGGATGCCTTAAAACTTCTGCATATAAACTTTCAACTGGTAAAAACATTATACCAAAATCAGTTGTGTGAGGTGGATCAATATATTTTTCACTTATGCTTTTTGCAAAACTTTCAATCTTTTTTAGTAAAACTTTTTGAGCAGATTCTATACCTTCTTTCTCTCCTTTATCAAATGCGTCAAGAAGTCTATCGTAATCCTCAATTGGAAATTTAGAATCGATTGGCATCCATACTTCTTTTCCTTCTTCTTTTCCTGGTAATTTTAATGCAAACTCAACATTGGCTTGGCTACCTTTTTTAGTTGCAACATTTTTTGCATATTGGTCAGGAGTTAATATTTGTTCTAAAATATTTTCAAGTTGATATTCTCCAAGTACACCTCTTGTTTTAACATTAGATAAGACTTTCTTCAAATCACCTACTCCAATTGCAATATTTTGCATTTCACCCAATCCTTTATGCACTTGTTCCAGCCTGTCACTTACTTGTTTGAAAGATTCCCCTAATCGTTTTTCTAAAGTAGTTTGAAGTTTTTCATCAACTGTTTTTCTCATTTCATTAAGCTGAATAGTATTGTCTTCCCTGATTGATTTAAGATTTTTTTCAATTGTTTTTTCTACATTTTTTATATTTTCTGTAGCCTGTCCATTTAAGTCAATTTGTTGTTTGTTAAAATCTCCGAAATTTTGTCTTAGCAGGTCATTTAGGTTTTTAATATTTTCTGAGAAATTTTCTTCAAAAGATTTTAGTGATTTTGATAATTCATTTCTATTTTCTTTTGTACTATCAACTGTTTGTTGGTTAAATTCAATTTGCCGTTTATTCTGAATTGCAAATTTATCATTCAATAAGTCATTTAATTCCTTAACGTTTTTAGAGAATTGTTCTCCAAATAAATTAAGTGATTTTGTTAATTCTTCTCTGTTTGTTTTTGAAAAATCATTGGTTTCTGACCTATTTCTTTGAAACTCATCTTTGATTGATTTTTCAGTTCGCTCTAAAGTTGTATCAAACTTTAAAATAGATTCTTCAACATCTTTTAATTGGGGTTTAATGTCAAGAATAACTTTTTTCTTTAATCCTATTACAATATTTACTATTGCAAGAATAATCAATGTGATCAATAATATTTCAATCATAAAATTGTGTTTTTTGCACTAAGCCCAACGTTTGGCTAATAAACGGAGCCGTACCTATGGGAGGATCTGTTTTCTTAGGTTTTGTTATGCTTTGTTTTTTATCTTCTTCTATCTCTTATTTCTTTTATATAATCTTCTAATGCTTTTACATCCGAAAGAAATTCCGCTGAATCAGGCATTTCCTCAATTAAAATTCCTGCTGTATCATGTCCCGTGAAATATGTTGAACATTTGCTCATGTTCGAATCCACAAGACTATAATCTGCAGCAGTTAAATCAATTACTTTTGAGAGTCTTTGTGTTTGGATTGCTCTACCAAATCTTTGAATTGCTCCGTTCAAGAAAACTTCTTCTATAAATCGTTCCCAAGTTTCCCTTAGCTTTCCATATAGAGTTTTTGCTCTTTCCTTATAAGCCTCTTCTGTTTCTGTCCTTTCTATTTTATCAAGTTGTTGGTGTGCACTTTTTAAAATACCAATTCTCTTTCCTACAGATAATGCGTCCCAAGGTGGATTTTTAGCAATAATCCCTGTTTCTTTTTTCTTTCTTGTCAGACTTGTAATTTCCAAATCAGAATCTAGCTCATCTGAATGCTCTTGAATTAACAATAGAAAAGTAATGTCGTGAGTGAAAACAATTACCTGTCTGCTCTTAGATTCCTCTACTATTCTTTTAGATATTTTATATCTCCACTTGTGGTCAAGTGATGAAACTGGGTCATCAAAAATCGCAGCACTTTTGTTCTCAGATATTGATAATTCAGAAAGAAATGTTGCTAAGGAAATGCATCTATGTTCACCTTCGCTTAAAACGTCCTTTAATGCAATATTTGTTGCGTTTTCTTCTTCTAGCTTTAAAAAGTGATACTGCTTTCCTCTTTCCCCTTTTGTTTCTGTCTCAATTTTGATATTCTTAAAACCAAGTTTGTTTAACTCAACTCTGAAACTATCTTTAAGACTTTGAGTAATATACTTTGTCGTTAGTTCATTGCTGAGAGTCGTAACAGAATGAGTTTTACATTTGCTAACGCACTTATTAAGCAATTTTATTTTTTTCTGTCTGTATATTTCACGACCCAATTTCGGTTTGGCATCATAAATCTTTTTCTCACCGTTTAGTTGATTCAGTGCTGCAATGAGTGGTTTTAAATCTTCTTCAATTGATTGGATTTCTAGTCTTTTATTCTCCTCTATTAAATTAGCTACAATATCGATTATAGCTGTCTTAGGTGTGTTCTCAACGTCAATAGACTCAATTGTTTCAACAAGGTTTCTTGAATTGAATAGACGAACTAGATAATTTCTTTGTTTAGTTAATAAATCTAGATACTCCTTTTGCTTTTGAATGAAGTCACTTGTTATCTCATTTAATTCACTAGTTGTGGGCTCCTGCTCAACAACGGAAAAATCCAATCCATTAAGGTTGTAGATTGCTAAAGAATACTTTTCTAAGGCCTCATCATAAGTTCTTTGAATATCATTTTTTATAAATTCTTCAAAGAGGGTGAAACGTTGTTTTGCTTCTTCTCCTAAATCTTGTAAGCACAGAGGACAATTGCTGTCATCATTAGTTTCGGGAAAACTCTCGTTTCCTGTACTTTCATTAAAGAATTTTCGAGCACTTTCCCAAAGAACCTTCCAAGAATTGTTTCCTACACCTTTTATGGGTAATTCAGAAAATGCTTCCTCCGAAGATTTCTTAAGAGCCTCACTAGTTTCGACATAATAATTCAAAATTGTCTTTAAATCAATTAAAACCTGACCTGATAAAGCGTTTTCAAGAACTTGTAATTTGTTTTTTAAAATTTGAAACCTCTTTATTTTTTCAATATTGTCTTTAAGATTTTTATTTGGGTCAGTTGATTTTAACTTATCAATTTTTTTAATCAGTTCTTCTACTTTATAGGCTTTACTTGAATCCCAAATTGATTCGGCTCTTAATTCATCGAGGGTTGTGTATTGATTTAAATTTTCAAGAAAAGTCTTAGCAGTTGTGCCTTCTACTACCTCTAAGAAAGAATAATCAAACTTTGCCAAAGCTGGGCTTGATAACTCTGCATTTATTTCATTTTCAATTCTTTTTAGGTAGAGCGCAAATTTTTCAACTATGGATAGACCTTGTGGTATGAATGCAATTTCATCTTCTCCTTCTATATAGTGATTTGCACTAAAGGTGTCGAAAACATCAACACTTTTGAGGGTCGAGTCATTTATTTCACCATTTAAAAAATTGACAGTTTTAAAACTCGTTCCATCGATTGTATATTCTATTTCTGCTTTTTTATCGTTCCTAAAAATAGTTGGGTCATATAAATTTCCATTTATTGTTGGTTTATGACCTCTCGTATTGCAAGTATGTTTTAATACGCTAACATAACTTGATTTTCCCGCTCCATTATCTCCATATACTAAGGTCAAACCACCTGGGGCAAACTCTAATACACTCGTTTGAGAAAGAGCACTTATGTTCTCAACGTTGGATATTTTTGATAGGATAATATCCTCATTGTTAATAGCTCTATCGGCAAACTCCCTTAATTCATCAAAATCTATTGTATCAAATTGAATATCTGACAATCCAAAGTCAGCCTTGCAGATTTCTTTAATTTCCACAATGTCAGCATCCGAAAGTTGATTATTCCTGATTAATCGATCAATTGCAACCTGCCAAAATTCGGGCCTGTTTTCTACCCAATCAATTATGTCGTTTAGTATTGGCATTGTTTCTATGTTTCTCGGGTAGTCTTTTTTAATAAAGCATTACATCCATAAAACCCTATTCAAATCATCAGTATAGAGTATATCTTTATTATAGGAGGTTATTTTTTTATTAACTAAACTAACACTTTTGAATACTTTATCCAAGGGGCTTTTAATTAATCTCTAAAAATGCTGCAATCAAGATTTTAAATCATCAGATGTTTATCTACACTTTTCATTGATCTTTTTACTTATAAGGCATACGCAGGTTTTCGTCATCTTCATATCCACAGTTATTTTTAAGAATAATGATTATTTTCAGGGACATTATTTATTTTCAAAAATAATTAGCAGAATAAAAGAAGTTCTCAATTTGGAAAGCAGTTAAAAACAAATTCAAAAGAGAATAAAAACTTTAGAAGACAAACTATTCATATTAGTCAGACAAGAGCATCAAGACATTTTAACGCTTCTGAGGCTAGTTATAGTTAGGGATTACTAGATAAATCTATTATAAAATAGCATCATTATCTGTTTCAAAACGTATAAATACAAATTCATACAAGTTATCGCAGCTTTAAAGCGTGTTTAAACGTATTAATTTGCTTTTAAATGGGTTAAAGTGCTCTTAAGCTAGTATTCTTTCAGCAAAAGCAATCCCATATTAGAATGTAGACGAAAAACGATACAAAGGCGAGACTTCTTATGTTGCTCTGCCAAGTCAAAACTCACCTCTACTCTACCATTTATAAATTGAAGAGTTATAAGTGGATTTAGTAAAGACAATAGGGGTTTTATAGGCTAAGTATTCACTATATTTAAGAAGGTGGTAGAAATTACTTATACAAGGAATGGAAGATGAGTTACTTAGTTAAGAAAAGTAAGAGTGTTTTTCTCTAACTCAATTAATGAGTTTTATTGATAAATTTTTTTTCTTTAAACTCAGTTATTATAACTGAGTTTCTTGCTCTTTTTGGCTTTCTAATAATGCCATATAGATAATCGCTATAGTGAACGATAACCCTATAACTAGCACAATATTCATCAACTTTTTATTTTGGACTTGAAGAGTCTCTAACTTTTCAAATCTAGAAAAATCTAAATTGGCATCAAGAGGTCGAATTTTGTTTAAATCAATTTTATTCACTTTTAATTATTTTATAATTATTAATGTCTGTCTGATAATATTTAAAGCCATATACTTCATAAACTATGTTGCCTTCTTCTGTTTTATAAGCTGTAGTATATAAATTAAATAAAAAACCAGCACCGCTTAAATATTCTTTATGAACTATGCTTTTTTTCTCATCGTTTACTAGCTTCCAAAGGATATCGTAGTTTTTAGCCAATTTTTTGTTTACTACGGAAGTATACTTCCTCTTCTCATGACTTTTGTTATTGTTATGCGCTATGCGATAACTAGAGTTAACATAAATCTGATTTCTACGCTTTGGTATAAATTCCTCACCACTATAAGGGCATATTCGTTTTTTATATTTTGTTTCCATAGTAATCATATTTAGAAAACAAAAATATAAAATATAATTTACATGATTGTAATCTTTTAAATATTTTATTTACCTTTGAGTAAAATATTAATCATGAATGATGAATTTCATATTGAGTTTGGTAAACTCTTGTTTCACAAAAATATCCTCCCAAAAGATTTGAACATCTCCTCAAGACAGGTTTCTTATTGGAAGTCCAAAAACCTTCTTCCTAATTTAGAGTATAACCAACACGGCAAAATGAATGTCTTGGAGGCCACCTGGATGTCGATCATCAAAGAGTTATCTGATATAGGAATTAAAACTCAAAAATTAGAGCAATTATCAATAGATGTTTGGGTCAAACCAAGACATGAAAAATATGCCGATAGGGTCCTAAAAGACAATATTAATTTTAAAAGAAGTAAACTCTCTGAAGGAGGAAAAAACACCTTGAGAGAAAACCTGAAAGATGAAATGTTGATGAATACATTAAGAGGTGAAATCACACCTTTTACTGACTTAATTAAATCATGCTTGATTCATAAAGAACAACCTCATGCCTTCATTTATATACCAGAGACAAATGAACATAAGTGTTTATTGGGTGACTCTAAGCTTTTGGAAAAGTTACATGCTCTTTATTCTAATAAAACACTTATATCAATTCCAATTTTCAATAAAGTAGGCAAGATGCTGAGCATTGATTTAAAGTCAAATGAAAAGGATCTAGAGTACTTATCCAGCATTGAAAATCAAATTCGAAACATTGTGATCTTTAAGCGTCCCAAAGTAGTTGAAATCGCTTTTGATGATAATCACATCAAACCTAGGACGATTACAGAGAAACATATAAAACACGAAGAACTTGCCGATTACTTTATGAAAAATAAGATACCTAAAGGGACAAAGCTTTTAATCGATGTAAGATCGCAAGACAATTATAAATTAACCTTAATCACTAAATGATGATGACAACTTATGTACAACATATTCGGTCCTTGAAACCTCAACCCGATTTTTACCTATCTCGCTATGGGCCGAAAATCAATTCAAGACAAAAAGGATAATCAAATTCTCACCCCTAAAGAATTTGAAAATATTCTTGGTGAAGACTACACCTCTTTAAATGATGAGCAAAAAAATGATATCGCTATACACTTATATCAGTTTACCAAACTATTTGTTGAATCCTTAAACTAAAATACCGATGAGTAATAAAAGAAAATTAAACATATCAGATTTCTATAATCAATCTGTATGGTGTTATACCAGAGTATCTTCAAAAGAACAATTTTTAAAGAATGGAAGTATCGAAACTCAAGTAAAAAGGATTAAAGCCTTTGCAAATGAGAATGGCCTGAGGATAACTAGGGAGTTTGATGCAGAGTTTGAAAGCTCTAAGCGTATAAACACACAAAAAACTTTAAATGAGCTTATAAAGGCCGTTAAGACTACGGCAAAGAGTCAGCGTCCAAAAGTAATATTAATTTGGTCGCCTAGCAGATTTGGTCGTGCAGGCTCAGAACATATAGAATTGTTTGTAAGCTTAAGGCGTAAGTATGGTGTTTATCTATTTGCTGTAAGCAGCAGCCATAACACGTTTACAGATAGAGACGAAAATGAGTTTTCAACTCAGCTCTTATATGCACAAAAAGAAAATTTTAGCCGTCAAGATGTTATCATACCAGGAATGATAAACGCTTTAGAAAATAAGACCTTTCTAAGTAGGGCTCCACGTGGCTACGATCATTACGGCCCCCGTGTATCTGTCCCAGCAAAGGTCCAAGCTAAACAGGAGATGAAAATTAATAAAGATGGCCTTCTCATTAAAGAAGCTTTTAAACTGAAACTTTATGAAGGGTATACCGATAAAGAGATACAAACTTACTTAGCTGAAAATGATCTTCATATCCCAAAATCAAGTCTGAATGTCATGTGGTTAAACCCCTTCTATGCTGGCTACTTTAAGAATAGCTTAATTCCTGATACAGAAATAGAAGGTCACTGGGAACCACTCATATCTAGGAAAGAGTTTAAAATACTAAATCATAAATTAAAATATTCTTCCCAAAATGGTATTCCCAAAATAAGCGGAAAGACGGAAACTCCGTTGACTCCAAAATTTTTGATTTGCTCCGACTGTAATTGTAATATGACCTCCTACTTAAATAAGGCTAGACAAATCTATTACTACAAGTGTTCTGACTGTAATAAGACAGTAAATGCTAACACAAGAGCTCAATCGAAAAGCCCTGGAATCCATGAACAATTTTTGGACTACTTAAACTCTCTAAAATTATCAAAACAACTGATAGAATTATTTTCACTACAGCTAGAAAAGTACTTGGATATACAAACCTTAGATTCTAGTAGTAAAAAGAGATTGATAAGTATAGATATAAATAAGCTCCAAGAACAATACGATAGTATGGAATATAGATTTGCTATTGGTGAAATTAATAAGCCAATTTTTCAAAAACACAGTCTCAAAATAAAAGAGTCGATAGAGCAAAAAACTCTCATGCTTGACAGCATACCAACAAAAAAGTCGAACAACAAAAAAGTTATTAAAAAATTCATCGAAATGGCTGAAAAGCCGGGTGAATACTACAAGAGGTTGGATCTTAGACAAAAGAGAAAACTACAGGGTATCATGTTTCCTGAAGGTTTACAATTTTCGACTAAAAATAAAGAATGTCGAACATCAAAAATGAACTTACTTTTCGAATTAACAAACTCTTTATCAGTGCTTTACAGCTCTAAAAACGAAGAGACTCAAGTGCAATTTGCGCTTGAGTCTCACTTAGTAGCGGGGACTGGACTCGAACCAGTGACCTTCGGGTTATGAGCCCGACGAGCTACCTGCTGCTCTACCCCGCGATATATGTTTGAAAATTGTTTTTCTCTGTATCGGACTGCAAATATAAAACAAATAATAAGTCCAACAATATAAAATGTGAAATATTATTGCTCTATATCTTCCGCTCTAAATTCTTGAAGTTCTTCGCCTTCAAAACGAGGAGTAACCTCAATAGGATTACAACAGACTTCACAATCTTCTACGTAGGTTTGTTGACGTATAGACGGGTCTAAAAGCATGCTTATGTCTTCCCAGCAATAAGGGCATTGAAAGTGATGTTCGAACATTAAAATTCTATATTTAAAAGTTGACCTGTAAGTTGTAAAAGCTCAAGCTCGGCTAATTTTGCATCATACTTATCCAGATTTTTACTGGTCTGGGCATTAAGCAAGTTCACCTGAGCCTGCCGTAACTCTACAGAGGTAATCTGCCCTAGTTTATACTGTTCACTAGAGCGCTCAAAATTATTCTTGGCTGTTGATATATTTTTTGTTTGCAAATCTAAAACTTCAAGTCGGTTTTGGTAATTTCCTCTGGCATTAAAAATATCTCGGGTCACCTCTTTCTTAATCTGCTCCTTGGCGAGTTGCTGATTGTCGTATTGTATTTTGGCGTTTTTCGTAGTGGTAATCCCACGGCCTCCGTCAAAAAGATCCCATCTAAGACTTACTCCTCCAGAAACACCAGTCGTGGTACTTGATGTGGCAAAACTCGTCACTGGAAAGTTACCTTCATTCCAACCATATGAGCCTGTCAACCCAATAGAAGGCAAAAATACAGCTTTACTAGCTTTGTAGTCGTAATCACTAATAATTATATTCTTTTCTGCCTGAAGTAGGCTAACGTTATTGGCATCTGCACTATTGACATAATTCTCCAATTGAATTTGGCTAGTGAAATCGACTAGGGTATCCACTTCAAAATTTCGATCCAAATTAGTATTAATAACCACATTTAAATCACGCTTTGCATTTTCTAATAGCTGCCGTGTATTTAATAAATTGATGCTGTCGTTCACCATATCTACCTCAGCATTAAACACATCTAACTTATTCACTTGACCGTATTCAAAGCTGTATTCTGCACGCTTTAACCGCTGTTGAGTATTCCCATAGGTCTGTTTCAATACCTGTTCATTTTCAGTAAGACGGGCAACTTCGTAATAAACGGTAAATAGCTGGAGAAGAGTAATTTCTATGGTTTCACGCGCTTGTAAAGAAGATAAATTATACTCCTCTTTGAGACTTTTATAATTCCAGAATCGCCCTAATCCATCAAATAACACGTAGTTAAAATTAACAGAAGCATTGTAACGTGTGGTTTCAGCACCTACTATAGAATTGCTCTCTCCGTCCCGAAAGGTCACATCTTGATCGTCTTTCGTATAGTTAGCTCCCGCATTTCCAGTAAGGGAAGGAAGATATCCCGAATTGAGGATATCCTGATTATTATCTGCTATTTCCACCTGATTTTCAGCGAATTGAATGCCAAAATTATTGGCCAACATTTGAGTGACTGCTTCTTGTTTGCTCAACACCTCCTGCGCGTTAGAAGGACTGTACATGCCAAACACTATAAAAAACGCAAGTAGGCTCTTATAAAATACTCTCATACGGCTTATTTGTCTAGATATTGAAGTTGGTTTTTCTCTTGTTCTGCCTTGCTTTTGGCCTCATCGATTTCTTCTTGGCGCTGTATCTCTTCATTTTGCTCTTTTATAGCCCGTTCAACAGACTCTTTATTAACATGTTCGCCGGTCACCAACCATTTGTATTTTGTCTTTGCTGAATTTGTTATTGAAAGCAATAGTGGCAAAAATAATAAGGTGAGAAAAGTTGCAATAAAAATACCATAGGCTATGGATATAGCCATTGGTTTAAGAAACTGAGCCTGTCTACTGCGTTCTAATAGCAGTGGTGCAATCCCGGCTATCGTTGTGAGCGAGGTTAAAAATATAGCTCTAAACCTAGACTTACCTGCCTCGATAAGTGCATTATCGAAAGACATCCCTTCCCGAAGATAGGCATTGAATTTCCCTATAAGAACTAGCCCATCGTTCACCATAATACCCACCAGAGCAATAACTCCAAGAAGCGATAATATATTGACTGGGAATCCATGCAAATAATGCCCCCAGGCTACTCCAATAATACTAAACGGGATAAGCAGCATGAGAAGTAGAGGTTGACTGTAACTTCTAAAGGTAAAGGCAATTACTGCATAGATGAGAAATAGAACCACAGGTAACACTTTCTTGGCCGAATCCGTCAACTTATCTGCTTCTCGGTTTTGGCCTTCGTAAGAGACAGAAACACTAGGATATTTTGATAAAATACTTGGTAAAATATTATCATCGATATTGGCAATAGCATCTGTAGCACTGGCATTGGGATCTTCCATATCCGCTTCTACCCGTATCTCCCGCAATCCATCCAAATGACTTATCGATTCTGTTCCCCTTTGGATCGTATAGCTAGCAATTTCTCCAAAAGGAACACGATCTCCAGTAGGCGTTACAATACGCATATCGTCCAAATCATTTATAGACTCCCTATTTTCACGATCGTATCTTACCCAAACTTTAATTTCATCCTGACCTCTTTGAAAGCGCTGGGCCTGTAGCCCAAAAAAACCAGCTCTTACTTGACTCATCACTTCACCTAAACTCAGTCCGAGGGCGTAAGCTTCGTCTTTGAGATCTATTGATATTTCTTTGATCCCCAAAGGGTCGGTGTCGGTCACATCCTTAAGCGAAGAACTGTCTTCTAAAACTGCTGTCAACTCTTCCTTGGCTCGTTCTAGCTCATTCAAATTATTTCCTAAGAGCGAAACCGAAACGGGCTTGCCTCCAAAGTTTCCTCCAGAACCAAAGGTAAGGCGTTCTACTCCATAGACTTCTCCTACTTCTTCCCTGATGGCATTGGTGATTTCTGGAGATCCAAAATCACGCTCTTCACCTGGCAAAAGATTAACACGCAGAGAAGCTTTGTTGTTCCCAGGGCCTACTCGCCTAACGATATTACGTACCACTTGCTTATTGCCAGATTGGCGAGCAGAAAAGTCTTCATTTACTCTCATGGCTGCATCTTCAACCATAGAGATTATACTGTCTGTTTTCTTAGGGTTAGTCCCTTCAGGCATCAACAGATCTATACTTACTCGATCACTCGCGATACTAGGAAATAAGGTCACTTTTACAACACCTCCCTTAATAGAACCAATAGTCAAAATAAGCATAGCTGTTATAATAGCAAAGCTGATGAATCGGTTTTTGACTGTAAACCTCACCACAGGCTCATAAAACTTATCTCTCAAAAAGACCATCACTCGGTCACCGTAAACATTCAGTCCTCTCAACTTTTTAAAGAAACGATCAAGACCGCTTTTCTTAGTTTTATCAGCTTCATTATCCCTTACCAAAGCTTTGGAGTGGGCAATGTGAGCCGGCAAAATGATTAAAGCTTCAATTAATGAGACTACCAAGGTTAAAATAACCACTATACTCACTTCACCAAAAAACTTACCGATACGGCTGTCCAAAAACAAAAAGGTAGAAAAGGCCAATACGGTGGTGATAATCGCTGAGATAATCGGGGGGAGCACCTCCATAGTTCCATCGATGGCCGCCTGAACAGGCTTTTTCCCCATTTCGTAGTGCTGGTAGATATTTTCTGAAATTACTATTCCATCATCAACTAAGATTCCGATCACGATAATCATTCCAAAAAGAGACAAGACGTTGATAGTCACTCCAAAGGCACTAGCAAAAATAAACATACCCAAAAACGAAATCGGTAAACCAAAGGCCACCCAAAAAGCCAAACGTGTATTTAGAAAAAGGGATAAAAACACCAAAACCAAAAGTATACCCACGGTTCCATTTTCAATCAACAAATCGGTACGCTGACTTAAAGTAATGCTCCGGTCGTCTTCCACGATAATTTCAATGGTATCGTTTTTCTCGTTAAACTCCTTGACGTATTGCCTCACTTTTTCTGCTGCAGCCATCAGATCCTCGTTGTTGGTCGTTGAAATATTGACACTTACCGCTACTCTCCCATTGATATAAGACGCATTGGGAGTTTCCGAAAATCGATCACGGATAGTCGCCACATCCCTTAGAGTCACTAGTGTCCCGTCCGGTTGAGATTTCACCACCAAATTATTTAATTCCTTACCATAATAAGACCGATTATCAGCCCGAATAAGAAAGTCCTCTGCTTCTGTTTTTATACTTCCGCCAGTAGTCAAAATATTAGCTCTAGATACGGCTTCAGCAACTTCAGCGAAGGTGAGGTTATAGGCCAATAAATTATTTTCATCTACAGCGATTTCAATTTCTTCTTCAGGATACCCTTCGATTTCAATTTGCGAGAGTCCGTCCATAGCTCGTAGATCATATTCCATTTGCCTCGCAATCTGCTTCAGAGTGGCAAGATCTACATCTTCACCACTTACAAAATAATCGAAGGTTTCACGAATGTTTTCTTGTTTCGCCACCACCAAAGGTTCCATACCCGAGGGGAAATTGGGCACACGATCTACTGCATTTTTAACTTCGGTCAACATGACATCAATATCCTCATCGGTCTCGATTTCAACCGTGATGCTTCCTCCATTTTCACGGGAAGTTGAAGTCACCCGTTCTACACCAACCAGTCCTTTTAAATTGTCCTCAATCTTGAGAACAATACCCTCCTCAATCTCTTCAGGAGCAGCCCCCGGATAAGTCACGTTTATAGTGATGATTTCCGACTCAATCAAAGGAAAGTAGGACGATTGTAAGCTAAACATCCCGACAACACCAAAAATCACGAAAGCTAAGATCATGACATTCACAGCCACATGGTACTTTATAAAATAAGAGATTATTTTTCTCATTGGTTAACCGCTTCTAGGCTTGTATTAGATTCGCTTTTGCTTAGACTATCGCCAACAACTTTAACCAGCATGCCTTTATAAGCCCCTGAAATTTGCTTCGCTAAAATAACTTCTCCGTCAGGAATTCCTTTCACCACGACGTGTTTGTCTGAAAAGTAGATGGGTTGCACCTTAATAGTGCTTAAAATAGTATCCTTTACTACAAACATCTCATCGCTATCGTTTACTAAACTGCGATCTAAAGCGATAGCATTCTCTACTTTTTTCGCTTCAATATCAGCTTTTAAATACATGCCTTCTTTTAAAGAAGAGCCTCTGACTTCAATAAACACGCTTACAGTTTGAGTCGACTGTTCTATACTAGCATTAATTCGACTCACTGTACCGGTATAGCTTTGTGTTTTCTTGTTGTTGCTTAATGAAACTGATTCCCCTTCCTGTAAGAGGTCGGCATACTCTTTAGCAATTGCTACTTGGAGCTCGTAGACTTCAGGATCGATATATTCACCCAACTTTTGCCCACTTCGTATAAGAGTACCCTCAGTCACAAGAGCCTCGATCAGTACCCCGTTAAAAGGCGCCGTAATTTTGTATTTCACCAAGCGCTCTTCTAAATTTTTAACATTATAGTAGGCTGTATTGATACCTCTACCATAAATAAAAAACCGCTCTTTATCCGTTTTAGACTCAGGAAGTGGTAGGACCGCTTTATCAATGTTAAAGCGGTTGAGATAGTTAAGCCACTTTGGATGGACCTCAGGGAAGTCCAGTCTCAAATCGGGCATGATAGCTGTGATTTGATTATACAAATCGCTCTTGGCAGATTGTACCGAAGCTCGGTATTCTAATGCATCCATTTTGATCAAAACTTGACCTTTTTTATACCTCTGTCCAGCCCTAAAGGGCTTTGCACTAAATTTAAAGACCCCTTGCACCTCAGCATAAAGCTCTACCCTATGTTTAGCTATAAGATTCCCGTTGGCGGGAATAAGGATTGGAACCGTAGAGTTATGAACGGTCTCTACAAATACAGTTTTGACAGTTTTTCGGATTTTTGTTTCTGGAGGTTCTTTGCTATCGATGATAAACTTGGCTCCAAAAATAGCTCCAACCAATAAAACAACCCCAAGGACGAATAATATAATTTTTCTCATAGTACTTTTAGGACGATACAGAAGGATGAAGGTTACACCCTACTTTAAAATTTTGTGAAAACTTAAAGACTTTCAATTTTAACCTGAAGGTCCTCCCAAGATTTCATGAGAGTTTCCAACTGGCTTTTTTTGGCATTATAAGTGTCAAAAAAGTGAGGTTGTTTTATAGTCTCTTCATATTTCAAGACAAGATCTTGATCACTTTTCTTGATTTCTTTTTCCAACTTGGAGATTTTAGACTCTACTCCGCTTAGTTTATTCTGAAGGGATTTTTGCTTCTTCTGAAATTCGTAGTCGTTTTTGTTTGAATTCGCTGTTTTCTCTTGCTTTTTTTGTTTGTCCTTTTTTTCAACTTCACGCATGGACTCTAGCTCACGATATTTCAAATAATCGTTGATATCCCCTAGAAATTCTTTGACTTGGTGATTTCTGAATTCGTAGATAGAATCTGCTAAACCTTGAAGAAAGTCCCTATCGTGCGATACTAAAATCAGGGTGCCTTCAAAATTATTAAGCGCTGCCTTCAAAACATTTTTAGATTGAATATCTAAATGGTTGGTAGGCTCATCCATAATCAAAACATTGAAGGGAGTTAACGACATTTTGGCCAAGGCCAAACGGTTTCTCTCTCCTCCAGAAAGGACTTTAACGAACTTGCCTACGTCATCTCCCTTAAATAAGAATGACCCTAAAATATCTCTTACACGGCTTCTGTTGCTTTGGTTAGCAGCATCAAGCATAGTGTCTAAAACAGTTTTATTGCCGTCTAGATATTCTGCTTGGTTTTGGGCAAAGTATCCAATCTGGACATTATGGCCTAGCTTTATGTGTCCTCCATGCTCAAGTTCTCCTACAATAATTTTAGCCAAAGTAGATTTCCCCTGACCGTTCTGCCCTACAAAAGCTATTTTGGAATTCCGCTCTATAAGAAAGTTTACATCTTTAAAAACCGTATCCTCTCCAAAGGCTTTAGAAAGGTCTTCTGCTTCAATCACAACTTTTCCAGGGTTTTTAGAAGTGCTAAATTTGACATTCATAACTTTGTTGTCCTCTTCATCCACTTCGATGACTTCAGTTTTTTCAAGTTTTTTAATGAGGGATTGAGCCATAGACGCTTTACTAGCTTTGGCTCTAAACTTACTGATCAGTTTTTCGGTTTGTTCAATTTCCTTTTGCTGATTCTTTTGAGAAGCCAATTGTTGCTCTCTCAATTCTTCTCTTAAAACTTTGAACTTGGAATAAGGTTTATTATAATCGTAAATTTGACCTAAAGACAACTCGATCGTTCTATTGGTGACGTTATCCAAAAACATCTTATCGTGAGACACGATAACAACACAACCAGCAAAATTTTGTAAAAAGCCTTCCAACCATAGAATACTCTCTATATCTAGGTGGTTGGTGGGCTCATCCAGTAGTAAAATATCATTGGTCTGTAAAAGCAGTTTAGCAAGCTCTATACGCATTCTCCAGCCTCCAGAAAAGGTATCCGTTTGCTTTTCAAATCCTTCCGTTGTAAAGCCAAGGCCCTTTAGAACTTTCTCTGTCTCTCCTTGGTAATTATAACCACCCAAAATCTCATACTGATGCTGATAATCATTAAGATCAATCATCAACTGATTATAAGATTCGCTTTCATAATCTGTTCTTTCTACCAATTGATGATTGATATGGTCTAATTTGGATTCTATCGTTTTTATAGCTTCAAAAGCCTGATAAGTTTCCTCCAAAACGGTTCTTCCTTGCTGAAAATCTATATCTTGCTTTAAAAAACCGATACTTATCTCTTTATCTTTTGCAATTTGACCTGTATCTAAGGTCATTTCACCAGAGATAATTTTAAGCATTGTTGATTTTCCGGCTCCGTTTTTACCTATGAGACCTAGCCTGTTTCCTGAGCTTAGCTTGAAACTGATCTCCTTAAAAAGATACTCTCCACCAAATGAAATGGAAAGATTATGAATATGTAGCATATGTTACTTAAAATTTCTGCAAATATTGTTATATTTACTCAACAAAGCTAAATTTTATTAAAAATGCTTAAAGGCTCAAAATTATACAGCGTATTTACAGGAAAATGTCCGGTATGCCATGGGGATAAAATGTATAAAGAATCCAATCCTTTCAAACTGAATAAAATTTACGACATGCATAAGAGATGCTCTGTTTGTGATACTAAATACAAAATAGAACCTTCCTTTTTTTATGGAGCTATGTATGTTAGTTATGGCCTGGGAGTTGCATTTTCAGTCGCGGCTTTTATTACCTCCTATTTCATTGTAGGTTTAGGAGTTATCCCCTCTTTCATCTCTATTATTGTAGTCTTAGTCCTTATGATGCCGATTAACATGAGGCTAGCTAGAAACATATGGATTAATTTATTCTTATCTTACGATAAAGATGCTAAGAATAAAATTTCAAAAACCGATTAATGTCAGTTTCCTTATCAATAGGTTTCCCTTCGAATATATGTTCCGTTAATTCACGTGATAAAGTTGGTGCACACATCACCCCCCTACTTCCAAATCCATTAAGAATATAGAGATGTTGATGCTCTGGATGCTTGCCTAAAACAGGTATTCGGTCTCTTACAGTAGGGCGAACTCCCGCAATCTGATCTATAATTTTAAAATCACACTGAATAAGCTCTGATAGTTTTTCCACAAGATCTTTTCTACCCTCTGTGGTTGGTAAGTCATTAAGCTCATCTCTAGAATAAGTTGCTCCATATTTATAAATATCATTTCCAAGGGGAATAATAAAATAACGCGATTTCAAGATACTTGAATTGGCCTTTAGGTCTTTTGACTCAAATATCAAATACTCCCCTTTGTTCCCATACAGGGGAAGCCAATTAAAAAAGGGATTGGAATGCACTCCATAGCCTTCACAAAAGATAACCTTGCGGTATGTGTTCTCATGGTAACTTACATGATCCTCGCCGACTTTCAGATCGGCATATGAAAAGGATTCACTTTTAAAGTTATGAAGTGTATTAAATTTATTTTTTTGAATAGCTAACAATCTTTTTAAATGAAGGAGATGAGATTGAAGGACTTGCCCACGTTTGAAAGAAGACGATACTGAAGCGGACACCTTTTGGATAACAGGATCTATAAATGGCTCAAGAGCAAGCTGGTCTGAGGCTACTGTCCAATTATTTTGATCTTCAATAGAAGAAAATAATTTATAAACAGGAATGGCTTCAAAAAATGATTCAGAATAATCAGTATTGAATTGAGTATAGAAATCAATTGCTTCAGGCATAAATTTAGCCGCATTCCAGGCTAAATTATAACGTTTTAGAGCTACAGGATTAAGAACTCCCCCAGCTACTTTTGAGGACTGCTGACTTTCATCTGATATAATGTCAAAGGTTTTAGAAGATTCCTCTAACCTTCTGGCTACACATAGACCAGAAATACCAAACCCGACAATCAAAACATCTTTCATAAAAAAGCCCTTACAATTATAAGGGCTAATTTAAAGGTTTTAAAAAGAATAAGGTTTAGTAATTCCACATATCCAATTCAAAGTTTCTAATTCCTTCTTTTATTCTATTGGACTCCAAAAGTTGCAGTAAGGCATTATCTTGAATATAATCTGAAATCTCTCTATCTTCATAAACATTTTGAGTTTTATAAATAAATGCATCGAAACGTCTAGAGTTAAGAAGATGATCAAAACTAAAAGGCATTGAACTATTATTATTATTTATAACTTTTGCGCTGTGCAGTACTTGCCTAGCATCAGAAAACCAAACCCAAAAATAAGGAACAATTTGTGGATTACCGGAGAAGCTTTGATTTTGGCTCTGAATATCGAAACCTGCTGGAGCTATGCCAAGCAGACGGTATTTCATTTCACCTTGAAGCTTATCAAAATACCACATCCCTTTAATATGATATTCAAGAATATCCCTACTTGTAATTGCAGTAGGAATCAAAAAAGGCTCCATCTTTGCCACTAGCTCTTGAGAGTAAAGTTGTGGAAACTCAGAAAGTTTACCTACTAAAGATCTATTGATAAATGTTTGAACATTTTCTGTTCCTGTAACACCATATTGGCCTAAAACATCTAGAGCTACATCGGGGAGAAAAAGCGACTTCGTTGAGCTTAAAATATCTGCGTAAGTTTTTCTCTTATTAAAATAACTTGTCGCATACACTTCTGTAATTGCAGAAGTGGAAGTAGAGTCCACAGAACCTTCTTCAATAGCATCTAAGAGAACTTTGTACAAAGAGCGTCTTCCTCTTGGAAAAGCACCATCTTGTGTAGGATAGAGCAAAGGGAAATTAATTCTTTGCTTTAAATCTATCTTTTCCCAAACGATCTTAGACCATAAAATATCTCTATCACCAATATATCCGTATTCAAGTGGCTTATCATCATCAGAAATCTTTTGACTTTCTGTGAGTACACCAACCTGTGAAGGTTCGGAAGCGTTCAGAATATTAGACGACTGCGCTAAAGCTGAACTTGAACTTAGAACTATCGCTGAATATAAAAAGAATTTAAGATTTGAATAACTCATCATCATCATTTTAGTTTGTTAATTGGACTAATATTGCGGGCATATTTTTAACGTTCACGCCAGGAACATCAGCTTTAATATCGAATATTTGAATAATATCTCCTGCTCTAGCTAAATCTAAAAGGCCTTGTGCTTTTGAATCCATTCTGCTACCATTGACAACGACTGAGGGCTGTCCTGGAATACTTAGCGTGAATTGCTTAACAACTGGAGTAATATCAAAATCGAAATTTTCAAATGTAGCACCGATTGGGGAAATCTTTAGAGCATTCTTAGGCATCTGTATAGCAGCACCCTCTTGTATCTGTCCTCTTACTGTAGGCGTGGGTCTTGGTAAACTTTTAATTCTAAAAATCGCTGAAGAGGGAATTATTTCTCCTTCAATTTCACCAGTTACATTAATTTTTAATTCAGTTCCAGTTGTAGGTTTCACCATATATTGAGAACCCTTTATGCGTCTCAAACCATCAGCAGATGCATTGACTTTATTCTCTGGTACTCCTGGCATAGAGACCGTAATTGGATTCTCAATACCACGATACACCACATTCATTTTATCGGCTGAAACAATCGCTTGATTCGGCTTAGGAATTACTGAAAATGATTTGTCAACTGAAACAGGTATATTTTTACCATTTTGAATAAAAATAAGGACACCTTCAATTTTATGATCACCAACACTTCCTGCGCTAACATTTAGCTTAACCTGGCCCCCTTCGAGTGTGAAATCTTTACCCTTAACAAGACGTCTACCATCTAAGGTCAGTTTGACTTCATTTGGAACGGTTTCACTATCAGTACGACCTAAAACGATAGATCCATCAAATATATTACCTTGATAATAAGCGCCTCTACTTTGTTCTAATAAGGTTGAATAATTATCCATCGAAGCAATCTGAGTTAATTGACCAGAAAGCATAGAGGATAATATTTCATTTTCAAGAACCTTTAAGTTATTTTGAAGAGCGGTAATTTTAGTTATGGATGAAATTAATGGATATTCAACAAAATGATGTCTAACGTAATTTACTTTGGCATTCTTAACCCCAGAATCAGGAGAAACTGGATCTCCACTAAATTTATCATTAATAGTGGATAAAAAAACATCATACTTTGTATTACCCGCTAAAGTTTGATTCATCTTATCTTTATAGGATCTCATCTTAATCAAGAACTCTTCTCCGGCTGGTGTTAATTTTTCACCTTTGACAAATAATTCATTTGCATAAGATGATTTATCCATAGTTTCATAGTCTTTTGGATCTTCAACTGAATTATACATCCCTTCTTTGAGCCCAGCGAAATAGGTGAATAATTCTGAAGTTGCTGTAGAGACAATTTGTGCATTTTTGAAAACTTCTTTAAATTGCTCTTCAGATTCATCAGCCTTCACAGCAAGACCCGCAAGTGCTGCATCATTTTTGTCTTCAAAATTAGTATTGGTATCTTCTAAGGATTCATTAATTGTTCCAAATGCAGATAATACTTCTCTAGACATATTCAAAGCTAGCATTGCAATGAAGACTAAATACATCATGTTAATCATCTTCTGTCTTGGGGTTTCCTTTCCTCCAGCCATAATGGTAAATTTATATAATTATAATTAAGCTTTTGGTCTCATAGCAGTTAACATTCCGCCATAAACACCATTAAGAGAATTTAAATTAGCGGTTAAGGATTCCATTTGATCTTTGAGCTTTCCTGCATTATTTGTTACTGCTTCGTTAACTTCAGCTTGACGCATAGCTGAATCCACTTGGACTTTATACAAGTTATTTAAGGACTCCATTTGTTGAGCAGCCATTGAAATTTGATCACCATATTTCTTTTGCGAATTCATTGAATCTGTTGTTGGAGCAATGTTTTTTGCAGCACCCTCAAAGTTTTTAATACTTTCTCCAAGGCTCTCCATAAGTTTAGAATCTATCTTTGCTTCCTTAAGCATATCATCTAATTTCTGTGATAAAAGACCACTTTCCTCTTTCAAATCTTGCTTTGGATTTTTAGATGAAGGATTATTTCCAGTTAATTCTGGGTAAACTTTTTCCCAATCTAGTTCTTTGTCTACTGGCTCAAATGCTGAAATTGTAAATATTACTGCCTCAGTAATAAGCCCAATAGTCAACATTAAACCACCTGTTATAGGTCCAATAGAAATATGCTGAATTTTAAATAGTGCCCCAATAATTACAATAGCCGCTCCAAGGCCATACACCATACTCATTACTTTCTTTCTTTTGTTTGAGTTTGCCATAATAAAATATTTGATTGTTTAGTTTTCTTTTTTTTAATTTAAATAAAGTGAATTCCCTAAGAAATCTTGTACGGTTCTAAAACCAATATAACTTCTTGCAGAATCTGAATATTCATAATCTCTTGTACTTACTTGCAGATAATAGCTTACATCTTTCCAAGACCCTCCACGAACAACTTTACGCTTATTTTCAGAGTTGTTTACATTAGGATTCATAGATGACATGTATTCATAAGAAGCTGGATCGTAGGACGTATTAACCCACTCCGCAACATTTCCAGACATATTATATAAACCGTAGTCATTGGGTTCGTAAGCATCAGATTCTACTGTATATAAAGCCTCATCAGCCGCATAATCACCTCTATAAGGCTTGAAGTTAGCCAAAAAACAAGCCCTATCGTCTTTAGCATAAGGCCCACCCCAGGGGAAAGTCCCACCTTCTATACCACCTCTGGCAGCGTATTCCCATTCTGCCTCTGAAGGCAATCTAAAAAAATTGACGTTTGCTTCTTTTTTTTGTTTTCTAAAATCATTCAGATATTTGGTTCTCCAATTCGCAAAAGCCTTTGCTTGGCCCCAAGTCACCCCAACAACTGGATAATTATCGTATGCTGTATGAGAAAAATAATCATTATGCATAGGCTCGTTGTAAGAGTAATTAAAATCTTTAATCCAAACTGTTGTATCTGGATAAACCATTACTTCTTCTTCTGTAATAAAGTTGGTTCGCACCCCTTTAGCTCTTGCAGCGGCATCGAGATCTATCGTTTTATAACTATACTTAAATTTAGTAACATCAAGCATTCTTCGTCCATTATAGGACTGGTCGTTAGAGAGATAGAACTCATCCATGACATAAACATAGTCTTCATCTGGATATTGGGCTGGATCCCAAATAATTTCTGTATTCCAATTTAAAGCTTGATCTAATGGGTCATAATATCTAGAAAATTCCTGAAATGGACTTAAATCATCATCTGAATTCGTGTTCTTAAAAGCGAAATTTTGGACAGAACGGTTATTATTTCCATCTCCATCTCCCGCCAATTCTGCTGCTTCAGCCAATTTCTGTCTAATTACAGAATCTCTGACATGAGAAACAAATTGCCTGTACTCAGAATTTGTGATTTCAGTTTCATCCATATAAAAGGAAGGAACTGTAACTGTTTTAGGTGGAGCATTTTGGACACTAGCCAAGTCATCGTCAGACTTACCCATAATGAAGGAACCTCCCTCGACTAGAACCATCCCAAAGGGCTTTTCTGGGTACCATCTCTTCCCTTCCACTCCTACAAGTTGACCTTTGTCACTTTTTCCACAACTCAAGACTAAAAGAGCTATAAATGCAAAGCAAAAGCCTTTAAAAAATGTAAAATATAATTTCATAACAAAATGATTAAATTCAAGTCTGACTACAAATAAACAATTTTTTTCTTAACAACAATTAAAATAAATTCAAACTAAGTGGTGTTTTTATATTTCGCTTTCAACCATCTATCTGGAATCACAGATCCTGTCGCATCAATATAATCTTGTTTATCACAAGCTAATAACGAAGGTTTATAAACATTATTTTCATTTTGTATTTTAATCCACCACCGATTTGAAATCTCACTCTTAAAAAAAACTAAAATTTCATCTTCGATCGGAACACTATATTTTATGAAATTCGGGCTCTTTTCAGTAATGTGCTCATTTAACCTCAAACTAAAACCTTCTACAAAATACCATAACATCTGAGCTATCAAACTGATAAGTCCTTCAGATTTCTGCATCGACTGCAATTCATAAACACCAAAAGAACTCAATTTATCACTCATACCTGCATATCTACACAGCTTACATAAATCAAAAGTGCTGAATCCGTTAATATTTTCGTGATTTGGATCAGCAATTTCTGAAGACTTAACACAATGTATGTCAATACTAAACAAGTCAGTGTCTCTTAAGATAGGCTCAGCCTTTGTGAAATCTGACTTCAGAGTTCCTAACCTTAGTGCATCAAAAAAAAGTTTTTCCATTAAATCAATCTCTTCTTGAGGAGATAAATACGTCTGATACCCCAGATTAGCAAAATTAAACAAGTTATAAGGCTCATCAATAATCATTTTACCCACATAAGATTGACTATCCATTGGTAACTCTGAATTACCAATATCAAACTTATGATCTGCTGTTGCTAAATTGATCATATATTTAATTCCGTCGTAGGCTCTATATTGCGAAAACGTGAGGTCTTGACTCCCTCCTAAAATAATAGGCAAAATAGATTTCTTATAAAGACTAGACAGTATATTTTTTACTACATAAGCCGTGTCGGAAACCTTATCCCCCCTGTTGATATCTCCTAAATCAATAATATCCACTTGCCAATTACCTACATACATCGCATATAAGCTCAACCTTATTTCCTCATAAAAAAAATCTGATTTTCTTGGATAGACACTATTTCTTTCCTCTTTAATACACACTATAGCTAACTGAAACTTATTGAGCTGAATGTCCTCATCCTCATCAAAAAAACTGACGTAATTTGATAAGGTTTGGTTTGAGAAATTTTTAATTTTATTTTGAAGCTCAGGATGAACAGGTTCTAAAAATTCGAATGCCATTAACGTGGGTTAAGATTTAGTTGTCTTTTTTGTGCTTGTTTTCTTTTTGGCAGTCGTTTTTTTAGCTGGCTTTTTCTTCACAGCAGTTTTCTTCTCAGTTGTTTTCTTCTCAGTTGTTTTTTTAGCAGCAGTTTTCTTCGCAGTTGTTTTCTTCGCAGCTGTCTTTTTTACAGCAGTTTTCTTAGTCGTTTTTTTCTTAGTCTTTGTGTTTTTGGCTAAAATAGCTTCAGCCTCATCCAACGCCATTCCTTCTGCTTCCGTAGTTTTAGGCAATTCTACTTTTGTATTTCCCTTAGAAAGTTTAAAACGTCCCCACCTTGCCTTTTCTAGTTTTATACCTTGTTCTTCCCAATGATGGATTAATTTATCTTTTTCTTTCTGAATTTTATCTTCGATCAATTCAACGATATCCTCTTCAGAAAGATTGTCAAAATCATATTTTTTATTCACATTGATGAACATGCCGTCCCATTTCAAGTACGGACCAAAACGACCTACTCCTTTCTGGACTCCTTTTTCGTTATGATAGCATACGGGCTCTTCTGCTTTTTCTTTTGCCTTTATAAGCTCAATAGCACGATCGTAAGTGACGTCCAAAGGATCATCATCTTTTTCTAAAGAGACAAACTTTTTGCCAAACCGGACGTAAGGACCAAAACGGCCAATGTTGGTCTCCACCTCTTCTTCCTTATATTCTCCCAGTTGTTTGGGAAGTTTAAATAAGTCCATGGCTTCTTCATAAGTCACAGAAGATAAGGTTTGACTGGGTTTTAGGCTTGCAAACCTAGGCTTTTCATCGTCTTCCACAGAACCAATTTGAACCATAGGACCAAATTTTCCCAGACGTGCACTCACAGGTTTGCCTGATACAGGGTCTTCTCCTAAGACTCGCTCGCCTACTTCTCGTTCTGCATTGGCAGCAACGTCTATGACCTTAGGATGAAAATGTACATAAAAGTCACTCATCACTCTGGTCCACTTGGCGTTACCCTCAGCAACCTCATCGAAGTCTTGTTCGAGTTTAGCCGTAAAATTATAATCTAAAATAGCTTCAAAATGTTTCACCAGAAAGTCATTAACCACCATACCAACATCTGTTGGCACAAGTTTGCCTTTATCGCTTCCTACTTTTTCAGATAATGTTTTACTTTTTATATCGGTATCTTTTAAAGTATATTGAATATACTCTCTATCGGTACCGTCAATACTTCCTTTTTCGACATATTTCCTGTTTTGAATTGTCGAAATCGTGGGAGCATAAGTCGATGGGCGTCCAATTCCTAATTCTTCTAATTTTTTCACTAGAGACGCTTCTGTATATCTAGACGGTGGCCTTGAATAGCGCTCTGTCGCTTGAATATAAGAATTCTGTAATTTCTCTCCTACAGACATGGCTGGAAGCAATCCACTTTGCTCTTCGTCTTCTTCATCCTGACCTTCTAGATAAACTTTTAGAAATCCATCAAACTTAATAACTTCACCGTTCGCCGTAAAGTGACGATCGTCTTTATCTGAAGATATCTTCACGTTGGTTCTTTCAAGTTCAGCATCGCTCATCTGCGAAGCAATACCCCGTTTCCAAATCAGCTCATATAAACGCTGTTGGTCCCGTTCTGCATCGATTTGATGTTCAGCAAAATTTGTTGGTCGTATAGCTTCATGGGCCTCTTGTGCTCCTTTAGACTTTCCTTTATAATTTCTAGCTTTATGGTATTTATCACCATAAGCACTTTTAATCTCATCTTCAGCTCCTTCTTTAGCTTGAGAAGATAAATTTACACTATCGGTTCTCATGTAGGTGATATGTCCAGCTTCATACAGTCGCTGAGCCATATTCATGGTTTTACTAACAGAAAAATATAACTTCCGAGCAGCTTCTTGTTGTAATGTAGAGGTCGTAAATGGTGGTGCTGGAGATTTTTTTGCAGGTTTTTTGGTCAAGTCATCTACATTGAAATTGGCCTGTTTCTGGATTTCTAAAAAATCTTCTACTTCTATTTGAGACTCAAGGTTCTTAGGTAGTTTTGCTTTAAAGCTTGCGCCATTTGTAGTTTGGAATTGAGCATCTACTCTATAAAATACGTGAGGATCGAAGTTTAATACCTCTCTTTCCCGCTCTACTATTAATCTAACGGAAACCGATTGAACTCTACCGGCAGAAAGGCCCCCTTTCACTTTTCTCCATAAGATTGGAGATAATTCGTACCCTACTAAACGGTCTAAAATCCGTCTCGCTTTTTGAGCATTAACTAAATTATAATTAATTTCTCTCGGATTCTTTATCGCCTTTTGTATAGCTGATTTGGTAATTTCGGAAAAGACAATTCGCTTGGTTTTTTTTTCTTCTAGCTTCAGTTCATCGGCTAGATGCCAAGCTATGGCCTCTCCTTCTCTATCTTCATCACTCGCTAACCAAACAATTTCGGATTCTTTTGCTAGTTTGGCGAGCTTTCTAACAACATCTTTCTTATCAGCGTTAACTATATATGTAGGCTTGAAGTCGTTGTCTACATCCACCCCCAGCTCTTTAGACGGTAAATCCGCAATATGACCAAAACTTGAGGCCACTTTATAATCTTTACCTAAAAATTTTTCTATTGTCTTAGCTTTGGCAGGAGACTCAACTATTACTAGATTTTTTGCCATTGTTGATTTATTTATGATACAAAAGTATACGAATTTTTGGATTTTAATTTTAGAAAGCGCTATAAAGTAACTTTTCAAATCGATTTCAACATCTTATACCAAAGCAAATTTTGCTAAAGGAACTAAATTTATAACTCATAAAATTGATAAAATGACAGTTTGTCAGTAATTTCATAACTTGTATCTTTGCTTAAAATATTACAACTTCATATGGAGAAGATTATTGATGAGACTCTACAGGGGCAAACCTTGGTTAAAGAAAAGAAGGAAAATAACACTAAGAAACTTTACATTGAAAGTTACGGTTGCGCTATGAATTTTAGCGATAGTGAAATCGTAGCATCTATATTGAATAAAGAAGGATACAATACTACCAACGAACTTTCTGAAGCTGACCTTGTTTTGGTTAACACCTGTTCTATACGAGATAAAGCAGAGCAAACGGTAAGAAAACGGTTGGAAAAATATAACGCGGTCAAGAAAATCAATCCTTCTATGAAGGTAGGCGTTTTGGGCTGTATGGCAGAACGCTTAAAAAGTAAATTTCTTGAAGAAGAGAAAATTGTAGACCTGGTTGTAGGACCAGATGCCTACAAGGATTTACCAAACTTACTGGAGGAGGTTGAAAGTGGTAGAGATGCCATAAACGTGATTTTATCTAAAGAAGAAACTTACGGAGATATTTCACCGGTACGTTTGCAAAGCAACGGTGTGTCCGCTTTTGTGTCGATTACAAGAGGCTGTGATAATATGTGTACCTTTTGCATAGTACCATTTACTCGCGGTAGAGAACGAAGCCGTGATCCTTTAAGCATTATTGATGAAGTAAATGATTTGTGGAGTAAAGGCTTTAAGGAAATCACTTTACTAGGCCAAAATGTAGATAGCTATTTGTGGTATGGTGGCGGTTTGAAAAAAGATTTCAAAAGCGCAACGGAAATGCAAAAAGCTACAGCAGTCGGGTTTTCACACTTACTTGACATTGTAGCAAAAGCTCAGCCAGGAATGCGCATTCGCTTTTCTACTTCAAATCCACAGGATATGACGATAGATGTGATTGAAGTCATGGCAAAACACAACAACATTTGCGATTATATACATCTTCCCGTACAAAGTGGAAGTGATAGGATTTTAAAGAAAATGAATAGGCTACACACCCGCGAAGAATACTTTAGGTTGATAGATAATATTAGAAAAATAATACCTGGCTGCGGTATCTCTCAAGATATGATCATTGGATTTCCTTCAGAAACAGAAGAAGATCACAAAGACACCCTATCCTTAATGGAAAATGTAAAATATAATTTCGGGTATATGTTTGCTTATTCTGAGCGACCAGGAACTCTTGGCGCCAAGAAATTTGAAGATGATATTCCAGAGGCTACAAAGAAAAAACGCCTTCAAGAAATCATAGACGTTCAGCAAAAACATTCACGTTTTAGAACGGAACAGCATCTCGGCAAAATTGAAGAGGTCTTAGTTGAAAAAGAATCTAAAAAATCCGACTCACAATGGAGCGGACGAAACACTCAAAACACAACCGTTGTCTTTCCTAAAAAAGACTACAAATTAGGAGATTATGTTTTAGTAAAAATGGAAAAGTGCACAAGTGCCACTTTAATCGGCGAACCTGTTGGTTATGGTCCTATGCAAGCTCTTTCATCTTAAAATAAATTTAAAATATGGAATCTCCACAAGCTGTTAAGCAGCGATTTGAAATTATAGGGAACGACCCCAACCTCAATAGGGCTATAGAAAAATCTATACGCGTGGCACCTACAGATATTTCTGTTTTGGTCACAGGAGAAAGTGGAGTTGGTAAAGAAAGTCTACCCAAAATTATACATTCCCTTTCTCATAGAAAACACGCTAAATATATCGCTGTAAACTGCGGTGCTATCCCAGAAGGCACTATTGATAGTGAATTATTTGGACACGAAAAGGGGGCTTTTACAGGAGCCAATCAATCCAGAGATGGCTATTTTAAAGAAGCCGACGGAGGGACTATTTTTCTAGATGAAGTAGGAGAATTACCCCTCACCACTCAGGTAAGGCTTTTGAGAGTTCTAGAGACTGGAGAATTTATAAAGGTAGGATCCTCTAAAGTTCAAAAATCTGATATTAGAATCGTTGCGGCAACCAACGTAAATATGATTGAAGCTATAAAAGAAAATAAATTTAGAGAAGATTTATACTACAGACTCAATACTGTTGAAATTCAACTTTCCCCCTTAAGAGAACGCCGATCGGATATTCACTTATTGTTCAGAAAGTTCGCTTCAGATTTTGCGATTAAATATAAAATGCCAACGATACGTTTGACAGACCAAGCCATTAAAGCGCTAGAAAAATGCGGCTGGCCAGGTAACATCAGACAGCTCAAAAATGTTGCTGAACAAATATCAGTATTAGAGACTAGCCGAGAAGTGGATGAAGCCATACTAACGCATTATTTACCGAGTAACAGTTCCAATCTACCCTCTGTAATTTCAGAATCAAAAAGCAACAAAAGCGATTTTAGCAACGAAAGAGAAATTCTTTACAAAGTTCTTTTTGATATGAAAAACGACCTTCATGATCTTAAGAAATTGACTCTAGAGTTCATGGAAAAAGAAAATGATGAAGCCTTTAAAGAAGAAAACAGAAGCTTAATTAGGAAAGTATACGGCGATTCCGACACAAAAGAATTCTCTGAAGAATCTCATCAAGAGCAGCTAGAAATTTTGCAAATCCCTGAAAAAAAGAAAACAAAGCCGATTGAGCAACACATAGAAAATCCTTACGATTATGCTGAGGATATCGAAGAAGAGGAGACTTTGTCGCTTCAAGATAAAGAAGTGGAACTCATCAAAAAATCTTTGAATAGACACCAAGGAAAACGAAAGCCTGCTGCAGATGAATTGGGAATTAGCGAAAGAACACTATATAGAAAAATAAAGCAATACGATTTATAATGAAGATAAAAATAATTGGAATTTTAGTGCTGATTTTTAGTCTACAGTCGTGTGGTTATTATTCTTTTACAGGAGCCGACACTGGAAATGCAGAAACCTTTCAAGTGAATTTCTTTCAAAATAATGCCAAACTCATTGAACCAGGTATTGATAGAGATTTTACGTTGCAACTCCAAGATTTAATACAAAACCAGACCAAATTGAGCCTTACAAACTCCAATGCAGATCTTGTCTATGAGGGAGAAATCACTCGATACTACGTGGCGCCTATGACTGCCACAGCAGATAGCCGAGCTGCCCAAAATCGACTAACCATTGCCGTAAATGTTCGATTTTATAACACTTTAGATCCAGAAAAAGATTTTGAACAAAATTTTTCATTTTATTTTGATTTTCCAGCAAACGAACAATTAAGTGGCGCTACAAGGGATGTAGCTATTGAAGAAGTGTACCTAAGGATTACTCAGGATATATTTAATGCCTCTTTAACAAATTGGTAATGGACAAAGAAACGGTTTTAAATCTTATTAAATCTCCAAAGGAATTTGAGGTGAATAGCTTAACAGCTATTACTGAGATGATTCTCAAGTATCCCTATTTCCAACCTTTATATGCTATAAAGCTAAAATTACAGAACTACTATGGGAGTTTTCAATACAATACCTTTTTGAAAACTACGGCTGCTTATACTCAGGACCGATCCGTTTTGTTTGATTTTATTACATCTGAAAAATTTCATCAACTGGATGTTGCCAATAAAATTGATTTGCTGATTGAGCGAAATAGAGAACATTCAAATGAAGGGTTTGAGATTAATAAACAGATGGCTGACCAAATTAACGATCCAGACCTTTTTGTAGAGAAAGAAGAATCAAAATCTAGCAAACAAGGACAGCCTTTGGATATTAATTCTTCCGATGCTCATTCTTTTCAAGAGTGGCTGAAGTTAACTCAATTACAACCCATAGATAAAAAAGAAAGTGAGTTAAAGATCAATCCTCAGTTTAGAGTCATAGACGAATTTATAAGGAATAACCCTAAAATTGTTCCTACGAAATCTTATGAATCTGCAGAAAAAATAAAAGCCAAGTATGAGCCGTCAACTCACCTTATGACTGAGACTTTGGCTAGAGTTTACACTGAACAAAAGCGATATAATAAAGCGATCCAAGCATTTAAGATATTAATTTTGAATAATCCCAAAAAAAGTTCTTTCTTTGCAGACCAAATTCAAGAAATAGAAAGACTTAAAGAAAATAAATTATAATGAGTACATTTTCCATATTTTTAGTTTTAATTTTAATAGTAGCATTCCTACTTATCGTTGTTATCATGGTTCAAAATCCTAAAGGTGGAGGCCTTTCCTCTTCTTTTGGAGGAGGAGGATCTCAACAAATTGGAGGCGTCAAGCAAACCTCTGACTTTCTTGATAAAAGCACATGGGCTTTAGCCACCTTATTACTGATTTTAATCTTATTATCAAACGTTACTATTATAAACAATAGAGCTGTTCAAGATTCAAAATTATTGGACGGTATTCAAGCTCCCATTGAAAATACACAATCTAACGATTTACCACCTGTAGAGTAACAGTAAACAGGGATTCTAAATTATTTCAAAATGCCAGCTTATGACAAGCTGGCATTTTTTGTTGGTAATTGACAGCCCTTATTTATTGGCACGCTTTTAGACTACTATTTTTAAAATTAAACCAAAAAAAATATTTATAATGACATTAAACATTAAACCTTTGGCAGACCGAGTGCTTATAGAGCCTCAAGCCGCAGAAACCAAAACAGCATCTGGAATTATTATTCCAGAAACCGCAAAGGAAAAACCACAACGCGGTAAAGTGGTTGCCGTTGGGAATGGTAAAAAGAAGCATACGATGACTGTGAAAGTTGGAGACATAGTTCTTTATGGAAAGTTTTCAGGTACAGAGTTAAAGTATGAAGAAAATGATTATCTCATCATGAGAGAAGACGACATTTTAGCTATAGTATAATTCACAAATAAACAAAACCACAATATAATGGCAAAGAATATAATTTTTGATATAGAAGCAAGAAATGGTGTTAAGCGAGGTGTAGATGCTTTAGCAAACGCCGTAAAAGTGACTTTAGGGCCTAAAGGTCGTAACGTGATTATAGGTAAATCATTTGGTGCACCAATGGTTACCAAAGATGGGGTAAGCGTTGCTAAAGAAATAGAGCTTGCAGATCCCTTAGAAAATATGGGAGCACAAATGGTTAAAGAAGTGGCTTCCAAAACCAATGATTTAGCTGGTGACGGTACCACTACAGCAACTGTTTTAGCTCAGGCTATTGTTCATGAAGGACTTAAAAACGTAGCTTCAGGAGCTAACCCACTTGGACTTAAAAGAGGAATAGACAAGGCTGTAGAAGCTGTTGTTGCAGAATTAACGAAACAAGCAAAATCTGTTGGAGATACATCAGAAGAAATTAAGCAAGTCGCTTCCATTTCAGCAAATAACGATGAAAAAATCGGTGAATTAATTGCAGAAGCTTTTGGTAAAGTAGGTAAAGAAGGGGTGATCACTGTTGAAGAAGCCAAAGGAACTGAAACTTACATGGAAGTTGTAGAAGGTATGCAGTTTGATAGAGGTTATCTTTCTCCATATTTCGTCACAGATAGTGAAAAAATGACTGTTGATCTTGAGAATCCATACATTTTGATCGTGGATAAGAAGATTAACTCTATGAAGGATTTACTTCCTGTATTGGAACCAGCTGCTCAAAGTGGTAAACCACTATTGATTATTGCAGAAGATATCGAAGGTGAAGCCTTAGCTACACTTGTTGTAAATAAATTGAGAGGTTCTTTAAAAATAGCTGCTGTAAAAGCACCAGGATTTGGTGATCGTAGAAAAGCTATGCTAGAAGATATCGCAATTTTAACTGGAGGCACTGTTATTTCAGAAGAGCGTGGATTTACACTAGAAAACGCTACTCTAGATATGTTGGGTACTGCAGAAAATGTCACTTTAGATAAAGACAATACAACTATAGTAAATGGAGGTGGTGAAAAAGAAAACATCACTAACCGTGTGAATCAAATTAAAGCTCAAGTAGAATCTACAACAAGCGATTATGATAAAGAGAAATTACAAGAACGTCTAGCTAAATTATCTGGCGGAATTGGAGTTTTATATGTAGGAGCTGCTTCTGAAGTAGAAATGAAAGAGAAGAAAGACCGTGTGGACGACGCCTTACATGCTACTCGTGCAGCGGTAGAAGAAGGTATAGTTGCTGGTGGTGGCGTTGCCTTCATCAGAGCGCTTAAAGCACTCTCTAAGCTTAAAGGTGATGATGCCGATGAGCAAACAGGAATCAACATTATTGCAAAAGCGATTGAATCTCCAATGAGAACTATCGTAGAAAATGCAGGTGGTGAAGGCTCTGTAGTTATCAATAAAGTCTTAGAAGGTGACCTAGGCTACGATGCTAAAACCAACACTTATGTGGATATGATAAAAGCAGGTATTATAGATCCTAAGAAAGTAGCGAGAATTGCATTGGAAAATGCAGCTTCGGTTGCAGGAATGATTTTAACTACTGAATGCGCTCTTGTAGACATAAAGGAAGACGATAATGGTGGCGGCGGGATGCCACCAATGGGAGGCGGAATGCCGGGAATGATGTAAGTCATCAGCCCATATAGAGTAAAATTAAAGCCGCTCTAAAAAGAAGCGGCTTTTTTCATTTTTACATTTTAAAAGTGGGTTATCATTAGAACTTCAAATAAATCTTTAGAGAATTATACCAATTTGGCATTCAAATGTCGGATAAAATCAGTTTCTTTTTTCGCGTGCGATTTATTTTTAAATTCAATCAATCAAAAAACCTGTGCTGAGCTAAGTCGCAGTATAATTCAATTTATTCATACGGCATTATAAATATAATTTGGTATTATAAGAGAATTAGAAGTGGTAAAACAAAAAATGAGAATAATAAGTATCAAGAATTTGAAAAGCTTAATTATATTAGGGCTAAAATTAAAATTATGAAATATTTTTTGGCATTACTTACTATTTTTGTGACTTCTCTAATCTACTCTCAGTCTGTTGAATTTAATCTAGATGAAACTGTCGTTACCAACCATGAAGTAACTATAAATAGTAAACAAATTAATTACACTGCAGAAACAGGGATGCAACCCGTTTGGGACCAACAAGGAAAACCTATTGCAGGACTTCAATACACGTATTATAAAGTTTCCAATCAGAAAAAAAATGAGACTTCTAAAGAAAGACCACTGGTTATTTCATTTAACGGTGGCCCAGGCTCAGCTTCTGTCTGGATGCATCTTGCATATACAGGTCCAAGAGTTCTGAACATAAGTGATGAAGGCTTTCCTGTTCAACCTTATGGGTATAAGGAAAACCCTTACAGTATTTTGGATGTTGCAGACATAGTATACGTCAACCCAGTAAATACAGGATATTCAAGACCTGTGCTAGACGAGAAAGGCAATTTCGATAAGTCAAAATTTTTCGGAGTTAATGCCGATGTGGAGTATTTGGCAGAATGGATCAACACTTTTGTAAGCAGAAAAGACAAATGGCTTGCACCAAAATATTTAATCGGTGAAAGTTATGGTACAACAAGGGTAGCAGGATTAGCCAATAGGCTTCAAAATTCTCATTGGATGTATATCAACGGAGTCATTTTGGTTTCTCCTACAGAATTGGGGATAGAAAGGGATGGCCCTATTGAGATCGCCAATAGGTTGCCTTATTTTACTGCAGCAGCTTGGTACCACGATAAGCTGAGTCCTGAATTACAAGACAAACCTATTTTAGAAGCACTTGATGAAGTAGAAAGGTTCACTATTCAAGAACTTATACCAGCCCTTACAATGGGCGGGTTCTTAGATTCTGAAAAAAAGAAAACTATAGTAGAAAAAATGTCCTATTATTCAAGCATAGATGAAAAAGTCTTTCTTCAAAACAATTTAGAATTACCCTTTAATACGTTTTGGAAAACTTTGAAAATTGACGACGGCTATACGGTTGGACGTTTAGATTCAAGGTACTTGGGTCTCGACGGCAAAGAAGCGGGAACTCGACCAGATTACAATGCTGAATTAACGGCATGGTTACAGTCATTTACCCCTGCGATAAATGATTACCTTAAAAATGAACTTAACTATAAGACCGATTTAAAATACAACATGTTTGGCAATGTCTATCCTTGGGACAGAACTCAGGACAATAACACAGGCAAAGAGTTAAGACAAGCTATGGCTCAAAACCCTAGTATGGAGGTCATGATTCAATCTGGTTTGTTCGATGGGGCTACTACTTATTTTAATGCAAAGTATACCATGTGGCATATAGATGCAAGTGGAAAAATGAAAGACAGGTTACATTTCAAAACCTATGAGAGTGGACATATGATGTACCTTAGAAAAGAAGATTTAGAAACGGCTAACAATGACATTAGAGAATTCATAAAGACCAGTTTACCAAAAGCTAATTCTCCAATTAAGTATTAGATGTTGTTAAAACATAAAAAAGCCTGTTTGTAATTACAAACAGGCTTTTTTAGTTAAACTAAGTTATTAATTACTCTACAGTAAAAATACCATTCATTAAAGCAACGTGACCAGGGAAACTACATATAAAATCGTAATCTCCTTTTTCAGGCGCTTGAAATGTAATTGTAGTCTTTTGACCACCACCTAGCATTTCAGTATGAACAATAATAACATCACTGTCTTCAGGTATGTAATCATTGTCTTTATATTCTAAAGCTTCTTGTCCAAACTCTTGAACATTTGTTCCTTTTTTTAACAAAACAAAATTGTGTCCCATAACTTCTTTTGGCAGTTTCCCTGCATGTTCGAACGTTAACACAACTTCATCACCAGCTGTAACCGTAATTTGGCTTTTATTATATTTCATTTGATCACTACCAGATAGATAAACTTCAGATATCCCTTCCTCTTTTACCTTTTCATTAGAACTGGAGTTGATCTTGATACTTTGTTTTTCCTCTGATTTTTTACTTTCCCCTCCACATCCTATTAAAAGGCTAGTAGATAAAAAAAGTAAAGCAAGTGTTTTTTTCATTTGATTTATTTTATCCTATTAATTATTTTAATTTGACTTATCTTTCTTCTATTGTTTTAAACTCACGTTTAACCTCACCTGTATAAACTTGCCTTGGTCTTCCGATAGGCTCATTTTGCAGACGCATTTCTTTCCATTGTGCAATCCATCCTGGAAGTCTTCCTAGTGCAAACATCACGGTAAACATAGAAGTTGGAATTCCAATCGCTCTATAGATAATTCCTGAATAAAAATCAACATTAGGGTAAAGTTTTCTTTCAATGAAATATTCATCATTTAGAGCTACTTCCTCTAAGCCTTTAGCTATTTCCAAAATGGGATCATCAATACCTAATTTAGCTAAAACTTCATCAGCAGCTTTCTTAATAATTTTTGCTCTAGGATCGAAATTTTTGTAAACTCTATGTCCAAATCCCATTAGTCGAAATGGATCATCTTTATCTTTAGCCTTTGCCATGTACTTTTGTACATCACCACCATCTGCTTGAATGGCTTCCAGCATTTCTATAACAGCTTGGTTAGCTCCTCCATGGAGTGGTCCCCACAATGCACTTATACCAGCTGAAATTGAAGCATATAAACTTGCGTGTGAAGATCCAACTACTCTTACCGTGGCAGTTGAGCAATTT
This sequence comes from Psychroflexus torquis ATCC 700755, assembly GCF_000153485.2. NCBI lineage: Bacteria > Pseudomonadati > Bacteroidota > Flavobacteriia > Flavobacteriales > Flavobacteriaceae > Psychroflexus > Psychroflexus torquis. The sequence goes on from NC_018721.1 coordinate 1,062,108, forward strand.
TGCTCATGGTCTGCGTGAAGTATTAGTAATTTATCAAGCGCATTAGCTATAACAGGATCTACCTCATATTCTTCTGAAGGAACTGCGAACATCATTTTTAAGAAATTCGAACAATAATCTAAACTATTGTCAGGATAATTTGCCCTATGACCTACCTTATTCTTATATGCCCAAGCAGCCATAGTAGGCATCTTAGCTATAAGCCTTTTGACAGTTTGGTCTACTTCATTTGCAGATCTGTTTGGATCTAAAGATTCAGGATAAAATGCGGTTAATGAAGACACCAGAGAACATAGTACACCCATTGGATGGGAGTTGGATGGGAAACCATCAATTATGTTTTTAATATCCTCGTGAATTAAGGTATGGTATGTAATCTCTTTTTTATAAGATTCCAGTGCAGTTTTGTCTGGTAATTCACCATAAATTAATAGGTAAGAAACTTCTAAAAAACTTGCATTCTCTGCTAAATCTTCAATGGAGTAACCTCTGTATCTTAATATCCCTTTTTCACCATCTAAAAAAGTAATACTGCTAGAGGTTGACCCCGTATTCTTAAAACCACGATCTAGTGTAATGTAGCCTGTAGAGGCTCTTAAAGAGCTTATATCTATGGCCTTTTCATTTTCACTACCCGTAACTATTGGAAGCTCAATTTTTTTTCCATCTAAAATTAATTCCGCTTTATCTGACATTTTATAATTGTTTAATTCAGTATGCAAATTAAGGTATAAAGATGCGATTACAAAATTTGGTTTATTAAATATATGTGAAGCTATTGAAGATAATATTGAACATATTCAATTTTGATTCCTGAAAGTGTAAAAGAGTCTTATTTTATCTTCAAATTACTAAAATATTGACGGATGTAGAAATACTAATTTAGCTTTTATAATATAAAGAACCAGTTTGCCTTAAAAAAAATAACCAAACCCTTTTTAACAGGTTTGGTTATTTTAGAAAAAAATTCAAAAGGGATAATTTAGACTTGTCATTATATTTGAATCTTGAACGCATTGAGTTGTGGGAAATAAGCATTATCCCCTAACTCCTCTTCTATTCTAATAAGTTGATTATATTTTGCCATCCTGTCACTTCTAGACGCAGATCCTGTTTTGATTTGCCCTGTGGACAAGGCTACAGCTAAATCTGCTATAGTATTGTCTTCTGTTTCACCCGATCTGTGAGACATAACCGACGTATAACCAGCATTATGAGCCATATTAACTGCGGCAATAGTCTCTGTTAAGGTTCCTATTTGATTTACTTTGATAAGAATTGAGTTTGCTATGTTGTTTTCAATACCTTTCTTTAAACGTTGAACGTTAGTCACAAATAAATCATCGCCGACCAGTTGTACTTTTTTACCAATCTTTTCGGTTAAAATTTTCCAACCTTCCCAATCGTCCTCATCCATTCCATCTTCTATAGAAATAATAGGATAATTTTCTGATAGTTCAGTTAAGTAACTAGCCTGCTCTTCGGAAGTCATTACTTTAGCGGAGTCTCCTTCAAACTTCTTATAGTTATATTTTCCGTCTTCATAAAATTCAGCTGCCGCACAATCTAAAGCAATCATGACTTCATCTCCGAATTTGTAGCCTGCATTTTCAACAGCTAGTTTAATGGAGTCAAGAGCATCCTCTGTTCCTTCTAATTTTGGAGCAAAACCACCTTCATCACCAACAGCTGTACTTAAGTTTCTGTCTTTTAAAACTTTTTTAAGGTGATGAAAAATTTCGGTCCCCATCTTTAGGGCATGAGTAAAACTCTCTGCTTTTACGGGCATGACCATAAATTCTTGAAAAGCAATAGGAGCGTCACTATGTGAACCCCCATTAATAATATTCATCATTGGAACGGGGAGAGTATTTGTAGAAACACCACCTATATATCTATAAAGAGGCAAATTCAATTCATTTGCAGCAGCCTTAGCTGCAGCAAGAGATACTCCTAAAATTGCATTAGCTCCAAGTTTTGATTTATTATCCGTACCGTCTAAATCAATCATGATTTGATCAATTTCAGATTGTTCAAATACTGAAATCCCTAATAATCGATCTGCGATTGTTGTATTTACATTTTCTATGGCTTTCGACACCCCTTTACCCATGTAATCTTTGCCACCGTCTCTTAACTCCACGGCTTCATGAACTCCAGTTGATGCTCCAGATGGAACGGCAAACCTCCCCAAGGTGCCAGTTTCAGTGATTACATCTACCTCTAAAGCTGGATTCCCTCTAGAATCGAATATTTGCCTTGCATGTATGTCTAAAATAGCGCTCATAATTTATTTATTTGTTTATCGCAATTTAAGAAATAATCACTAAATTATTTGAAAAGTTGATTCTTATTTGAATGATAGCCAGCTACAACGTTAGAGTTAAATATAATTTAAGAAACATATTTAAATCAATCTTACTAAAGATCACGTTAAAGTTATTACTATTTAAAACTGCACGAGGCGAGCCTCTGTATATTTAAGAAATAATAAAATAGAAAACTATGAAAAATTTGAAAATTCAATTGGTATTGGTAATGAGTGTTATTATGACAACACTGAGTTACGGTCAGACTAAAATGGAAGTGAGTACAGAGATGTCTCCTTCAAAAAACATTGTAGAAACTGCCGTAGATTCTGAAGTTCACACTACTTTAGTAGCTGCTATTAAAGCTGCGGATCTTGTTGAAACTCTATCAAGTGATGGGCCTTTTACTGTATTTGCACCTACTAATACTGCTTTTGGAAATTTACCTGAAGGAACGGTAGAAACTTTGCTAAAACCAGAAAATATAAAACAATTACAAGCAGTTTTGACCTACCACGTTATCGCTGGCAAATTTAGCGCAAGCGATGTTGTTGCTGCAATTAAAAAAGGCGAAGGGAAAGTGGAGCTTAAAACTGTAAATGGCGGTATGATTACTGCGATGCTTGACGGTAAAAGCGTAAAAATTAAAGATTCTAAAGGAAACGTCGCTACGGTAACAATTGTGGATTTAGATCAATCTAACGGTGTTATCCACGTTATAGACACAGTACTTTTACCATAATTAATTCATTACCTTTAAGATAAAAAGTGGGCCAGATGGCCCACTTTTTTTATACTGAAACATGTTCAGAAGACATCATTACAAAAAATTCGTCAAACAAATAGCTAGCATCATTAGGACCGGGACCAGCTTCTGGGTGATACTGTACAGAAAAACAAGGCTTGCCCTTCACTTTGATACCGGCTATAGAATGATCATTTAAATGCATATGTGAAATTTCAACTTTGTCATTGAACTCTGTAGACTTCTTGTCTATCGTAAATCCATGATTTTGAGAAGTAACCTCGCTCTTACCAGAAACTAAGTTGAGAACGGGATGATTTATCCCTCTATGACCATTATGCATTTTAAGGGTTGGTATTCCAACAGACAGGGCAATAACTTGATGCCCAAGACAAATACCAAAGGTAGGAATGGCATTACTGATGCATTTCTTAGCTAAGTTGATAGCAGAAGTTAAAGGTTCTGGATCACCGGGACCGTTAGAAAGTAATATACCTTTAGGATTCCATTCGATCAACTCCTCGTAAGTGGAGTTGTAAGGAAAAACCTTTATGTATGCCCCTCTAGCTTCAAGACGCCTTAAAATATTTTTCTTCACCCCTAAATCTAAGACAGCGACTCTAAAATCAGATAATTTATCGCCTAACGTATATCCTGTTTTTGTAGATACTGAAGAAGCAAGTTCTAAACCTTTCATAGAAGGATGGTTTGCTAATTCGGCTTTAAGAACCTCCAAATTTTCGACGTCGGAAGAAATGATAGCATTCATTGCACCATGCGTTCTGATGTGTGAGACCAATGCTCTTGTATCTACATCAAAAACAACTGGGAGATCTGCTTCACCTAAAAATTCTTCTAAACTAGAGTCAGAATTAACTCGGGAAGGCGCGAATGAAAAATTCTTACAAACCAAGCCAGAAATCTTAACACCATCAGATTCACTTTCGTCGACGTTTACCCCATAATTACCAATATGGGCATTTGTGGTCACCATGATTTGTCCAAAATAAGAGGGATCTGTAAATATTTCTTGATAGCCTGTCATTCCAGTATTAAAACAGATCTCACCCGATCTATTGGAATCAAACTTTACTGAAGATTGACCTTTAAATACTGTTCCATCAGCTAGTAAAATAACTGCAGGACTTTTTAAGTTGTATTTCATATGTATAGATTTAAAAAAAGGGATAAACTAATGAAAGTTTATCCCTTTGATTTTACAAAAAAATGCTGAAGTTATTAGGCCTCATCTGTTTTAGAATCTGAATTATCAGTAGTTTCTACTTGATTCTCTTCTTTTCCTTTTTTACCAGAACGTCTAGTAGATTTCTTCTTAGCTTGTTTCTTACCAGGTGTATATACCTCGTTAAAGTCTACAAGCTCAATCATTGCCATTTCTGCAGCATCACCAAGTCTGTTACCAAGTTTGATGATACGAGTATAACCTCCAGGTCTTTCTCCAACCTTAGGCGCTACTTCTCTAAAAAGTTCAGCTACCATGTATTTATCCTTCAATTTGGAAAAAACCAAACGACGGTTATGGGTAGTATCAGTTTTAGATTTGGTAACTAATGGTTCTACATATTGTCTTAGAGCTTTAGCTTTAGCAACAGTAGTGTTTATTCTTTTATGCTCAATTAGGGAACAAGCCATGTTTGAAAGCATAGCTTTCCTATGTGAGGATGTTCTCCCTAAGTGATTTAATTTCTTTCTATGTCTCATGATTAATGTATTTTGTACTTAACAAATTTAGTCTTTGTCAAGTTTATATTTAGAAAGGTCCATACCGAAGTCAAGTCCTTTATTTTCTACAAGTTCTTCTAGCTCAGTAAGTGATTTTTTACCGAAGTTTCTAAACTTCATCAAGTCACTTTTGTTATGAGAAACCAAATCGCCTAAAGTCTCAACTTCTGCGGCTTTTAAACAATTCAAAGCACGAACAGATAAATCAAGATCTACAAGTTTAGTTTTGAGTAATTGTCTCATGTGAAGAGATTCTTCATCATAAGTCTCAGCTTGTGACATTTCTTCTGTTTCAAGTGTAATACGCTCATCAGAGAAAAGCATAAAGTGATGAATCAGTGTTTTCGCAGCTTCAGTAAGAGCATCTTTTGGATGGATAGAACCATCACTGATAATTTCGAAAATTAATTTCTCATAATCAGTTTTTTGTTCAACCCTAAAGTTTTCAATACTATATTTTACATTTTTAATAGGTGTAAAAACAGAATCTGTAAAAATGGTTCCAATAGGAGCTTTTGAAGTTTTGTTTTCTTCAGCAGGAACATATCCCCTACCCTTTTGAACAGTAAGCTCAAGGTTAAGAGAAACTTTCTTGTCCATAGTACAAATTTCAAGATCTGGGTTTAAGATATCAAAGCCTGTAAGGTACTTCTGAAAGTCACCTGCAGTCATTTTATCATTACCGGAAAAAGAGATAGAAACCGTTTCGTTGTCTACATCTTCAGCTCTTTTCTTAAATCTGATTTGTTTAAGGTTCAATATCATTTCGGTAACGTCTTCGACGACACCTTCTATTGTTGAAAACTCGTGATCAACACCTTCAATTCGTACTGAAGTGATAGCGAATCCTTCAAGGGATGATAACAAAACTCTACGAAGAGCGTTACCGACAGTTAGACCATAACCTGGTTCTAAGGGTCTAAACTCGAAAGTCCCCTCAAAATCAGTCGAATCTATCATGATAACTTTATCGGGCTTCTGAAAATTAAATAATGCCATAAATGTGAGTGTTGTCAGTTATTATTTAGAGTATAATTCAACGATGAATTGCTCATTAATTTTTTCTGGAATCTGTGATCTTTCTGGAACTTTTACAAAAGTCCCTTGCATTTTCTCACTATTCCAAGTCATCCATTCGTTAACAGATTTATTGTTGGATAAAGACTCTTGAACCACGTTAAGTGATTTAGATTTTTCTCTAATACTAACAACATCATTTGGTTTAATTTGGTAAGAAGGAATGTTTACTAACTGACCATTTACAGTAATATGTTTGTGGGAAACTAGTTGTCTAGCACCACTTCTTGTAGGTGCAATCCCTAGTCTATAAGTAACGTTATCAAGTCTAGATTCACATAACTGCAATAATATCTCACCTGTAATACCAGTGGATCTATTCGCTTTACTAAACATATTACGGAATTGCTTTTCTAAAATACCGTAGGTATATTTAGCCTTTTGCTTTTCCATGAGTTGCACTGCATACTCAGATTTTTTACCTCTTCTCCTGTTGTTACCATGTTGGCCAGGAGGATAATTTCTTTTTTCGAAAGATTTGTCGTCACCAAAAATGGATTCGCCAAATTTTCTAGCTATTTTAGTTTTGGGACCGGTATATCTTGCCATTGTCTTGTATTTAATTTACTCTATTATGAATTAAGGTCTTATCCTTCGATAATAGTATCAATTGATTTATATAATTAGACTCTTCTTCGTTTTGGTGGTCTACAACCATTATGTGGTATTGGAGTTACATCAATAATTTCAGTAACTTCTATACCTGAGTTATGTAAAGATCTGATGGCGGATTCTCTTCCGTTACCAGGACCTTTTACATAAACTTTTACTTTACGTAAACCAGCTTCGTGAGCAACTTTACTCGCATCTTCAGCAGATAATTGTGCAGCATAAGGGGTATTCTTTTTACTACCTCTAAAGCCCATCTTACCAGAAGATGACCATGAAATAACATCGCCCTTTTTGTTGGTTAACGAAACGATGATGTTATTGAAAGAGGCAGAAATATGAGCTTCGCCATATGCATCTACAATTACTTTACGCTTTTTTGTTGATGATTTTGCCATTGTTAATTATTATTTAGTTACTTTTTTCTTATTAGCAACTGTTTTTCTTCGTCCTTTTCTTGTACGAGAGTTGTTTTTGGTTCTTTGACCTCTTAATGGTAAACCAGATCTATGTCTAATACCTCTATAACATCCAATATCCATCAATCTTTTGATGTGAATTTGAACTTGAGATCTCAATTCTCCTTCGATAGTATTTTTACCGACTTCATCTCTAATCTTACCGATTTGATCATCATTCCAATCTGAAACTTTGATACTTTCGTCTACACCGGCTTCTTTGAGAACTTTCTTAGCTCTACTGTTACCGATTCCGAAGATATAGGTTAAAGCTATAACTCCTCTTTTTTGTTTTGGTATATCTACACCTGCAATTCTAGCCATAATTAACCTTGTCTTTGTTTGAATTTAGGATTTTTCTTATTGATGACATAAAGACGTCCTTTTCTACGAACTATCTTACAATCAGAACTTCTTTTCTTTATTGATGCTCTAACTTTCATAATATTTAGTATCTGTAAGTTATTCGAGCCTTAGTTAAATCGTAAGGACTCATTTCTAATTTTACTTTATCGCCAGGTAATAATTTTATGTAATGCATTCTCATTTTACCAGATATGTGAGCAGTAACAATATGCTCATTTTCAAGTTCCACACGAAACATCGCATTAGACAGTGCTTCTATAATTGTACCGTCTTGTTCTATTGAGGGTTGTTTTGCCATATTATGCGACTGCTTTTCTATTTTTACCAGATTTCATTAATCCATCGTAATGTCTATTCAAAAGGTATGAGTTTACTTGTTGTATAGTATCGATTGCAACTCCTACCATAATCAATAATGAAGTTCCACCAAAGAATAAACCCCATCCTTGCTGTACATTAAGTAATGAAACAATTACTGCAGGAAAAACTGCAATAAGGGCTAAAAATATAGATCCAGGTAATGTGATTTGAGACATTACTCTATCTAAATATTCAGACGTTTCTGATCCAGGACGAATGCCTGGAATAAAACCACCACTACGCTTTAGATCATCAGCCATTTTATTGGTAGGAACCGTTATTGCCGTATAGAAATAAGTAAACACAATAATTAAGATTCCAAACACTAAGCTATACCAGAATCCAAACATATTTTGGAATGCTGCTGTAATACCTTGGGCCATTTCAGAATCTGAAAGACCTGCAACAGCTGCTGGAATAAACATAATAGCCTGAGCAAATATAATAGGCATTACTCCTGAAGCATTAAGCCTAAGGGGTATAAATTGTCTAGCACCTCCAACTGAAGCCTTTTCAAATTTACCTGAAGCGTTCTTCCTTGCATATTGAACAGGAATTTGTCTTACCGCTCTTACTAACATCACGGCTGCTAAGATGATAACGAACCAAATAACCAATTCAATTAGTATTAAGATTAAACCACCATTAGATTCAGTAACTCTAGATATAAATTCTTGAATAAAAGCTTGAGGTAAGGTTGCAATAATACCAACCATAATTAAAAGTGAAATTCCATTACCAATACCTTTATCTGTAATTTTCTCACCTAACCACATTGCAAAAATACAACCTGTAGTAAGAATTATAACAGAGGATACCACGAAGGTGAAAGTACTATCCATTAAGAAGGCGGAGGAAGGAAGTATATTATATAAATTAATAATATATCCAGGTCCTTGCACCAATGTGATAGCAATGGTTAACCAACGCGTGATCTGAGTAATTTTCTTTCTACCACTATCGCCTTCCTTCTGTAATTTTTGAAGATACGGAATAGCTATAGTCATCAACTGGACTACAATAGACGCAGAGATATATGGCATAATTCCTAAAGCAAAAACTGAAGCGTTAGAAAAAGCACCACCTGTAAAAGCATTTAATAAACCCAAAATACCACCGTCTGTCTGGTTAGAAAGACTAGCTAACTGAGCTGCATCGATCCCAGGCAAAACAATTTGTGCACCAAATCTATACACCAATAACAAACCAAGAGTAAGAAGAATTCTATTCTTCAACTCCTCAATTTTCCAGATATTCTTTAATGTTTCAAAAAACTTCATATGGTAGTTAGTTAAGTAGTGATAGCTTCTCCTCCAGCTGCTTCAATTGCTAATTTTGCAGAAGCGGAAAATTTGTGAGCAGAAACTTTCAATTTAGCTTTCAATTCACCTCTACCTAAAACTTTAAGGGGAAGGTTTTTATTGACTTGATCCATGCTGTGTAAAATATCAAAATCAATAGAATCTGTAATCAATTTATGATCCACAAGTTCTTGAAGACGATCCAAATTAATGGTTTGATATTCTACTCTATTAGGATTTGTAAATCCGAATTTAGGAACTCGTCTTTGAAGTGGCATTTGACCACCTTCAAATCCAATTTTTCTCGAGTAACCTGAACGGGATTTAGCACCTTTATGTCCTCTACCAGCAGTACCACCGTTTCCAGTCGCCTGACCTCTACCAAGTCTTTTGGTAGTGGTTTTAACGGAACCTCTGGCAGGTTTTAAATTATGTAATTCCATAGTTTTAGTTTATTTCTTGTACAGAAACTAAATGTTTAACTTTATTAACCATTCCCATTAAAGAACTTGATACGTCAAATTCGTTAGAGTGGCCAATTTTTCTTAAACCCATAGCCTCTAATGTAAGCTTTTGGTTTTTTGGACGCTTAATAGCGCTCTTGGTTTTAGTAACTTTAATTCTAGCCATAATAATGTATCTTAACCATTAAATAATTTCTCGAGGGTAATTCCTCTTTGTTTAGCTATTTGATCTGCACCTCTTAATTTAAGTAAGGCATCAAAAGTAGCCTTTACCATATTGTGAGGATTAGAAGATCCTTGGTTTTTAGATAGTACATCGTGAACACCAACAGCTTCTAAAACCATACGTGTAGGTCCACCAGCTATAACACCGGTACCTGCAGAAGCTGGTAATAAAAATACTCTGGCACCACCATACTTACCTAACTGCTCGTGCGGTAAAGTAGATTTGTGTAAAGGAATTCTAACTAAGTTTTTCTTAGCATCTTCTACACCTTTAGAGATAGCGTCAGCAACTTCCTTGGATTTACCCAATCCGTGACCAACTACTCCATTTTCATCACCTACTACAACAATAGCAGAGAATCCAAAAGCTCTACCACCTTTAGTGACTTTAGTAACTCGTTGAACTCCTACTAGACGATCTTTAAGATCTAATCCACCAGGTTTTACAGTTTCAACGTTTTTATAATCTTGATACATATTTTTAGAATTTTAAGCCTCCCTTACGAGCACCTTCGGCTAATGATTTAACTCTACCGTGGTATAAATAACCACTCCTATCGAAAGAAATTGAATCAATCTTCTTATCCAAAGCCTTTTTGGCTATGGCCTCACCAACAATAACAGAAGCTTCGCTTTTTGTTTTGTTAGCAACGTCAATTCCTTTATCTCTTGATGATGCAGATGCAACTGTTATTGCATTTACATCGTCAATCAATTGCGCATAGATCTCGTTATTACTTCTGAATACGGAAAGTCTTGGTTTTACTGGAGTACCAGTAATAGTCTTTCTTATACGCTTGCGTATCTTGTGTCTTCTTTTTTCTTTAGAAAATCCCATAATTAAGCTGATTTACCTGCTTTTCTTCTTATATATTCACCAACATATTTAATACCTTTTCCTTTATAAGGTTCTGGTCTTCTAAATGAACGAATTTTAGCAGCGACTTGTGAAACAAGTTGTTTGTCAAATGACGTTAATTTTATAATTGGATTCTTACCTTTTTCTGAAATAGTTTCGAGTTGTACTTCAGACGCTAAATTTAAAACAATGTTATGAGAAAAACCAACGGCGATATCTAATTTTTGACCTTGATTGGTAGCTCTGTAACCAACTCCAACAAGTTCTAATTCTTTAGTAAAACCTTTAGTAACTCCTTCTATCATATTAAACACTAGAGATCTATAAAGACCATGCTTAGCTTTATGTGTTTTTTTATCGGAAGGTCTTTCAAAAAATATTTCATTATCCTCTATCTTGACCGTAATTTCTTGGAAAGTTTGTTTCAACTCACCAAGCTTACCCTTTACTGTTATAGTATCGACTGTTAAGTCGACTGTAACACCATCTGGAATACTAATTGGACTGTAACCTATTCTTGACATAATTTTTGTCTTTTTAAATTAGTATACGTAACAAAGAATTTCACCTCCAACATGTTCTCTCTGAGCTTGTCTTCCTGTCATAACTCCATTAGAAGTTGATACAATTGAAATTCCTAAGCCATTTAAGACTCTAGGGATTTCCTCGGAACCGGAATACTTTCTCAAACCAGGTCTACTCACTCTCTGTAATTTTTTGATTACCGGATCGTTTGTAAACTTATCATATTTTAAAGCTATCTTAATAACACCTTGATTATCGGCATCAATAAACTTATAACTTAAAATATATCCCTGATCGAACAAAATTTTTGTGATCTCCTTTTTTAGGTTAGAAGCCGGTATTTCAACAACTCTGTGAGTGGCCAAAACTGCGTTTCTAACTCTAGTTAAATAATCTGCAACTGGATCAATATTCATTTTATTGCACTTTTTAAATTAATTACCAACTTGCTTTTTTTACCCCTGGAATAAGACCTTGATTAGCCATTTCTCTAAAAGTAACTCGAGAAAGACCAAATTGTCTCATATATCCCTTAGGTCTACCTGTAAGCTTACATCGGTTATGCATTCTCACAGGAGAAGCATTCTTAGGTAGTTTTTGTAAACCTTCAAAATCTCCAGCTTCTTTCAAAGCTTTTCTTTTTTCGGCGTATTTTTCAACCGTTTTCTGGCGTTTCACCTCACGGGCTTTCATTGATTCTTTTGCCATAATTATTTCTTTTTAAATGGTAATCCCAATTCAGTCAATAATGATTTTGCCTCTTGATCAGTATCTGCTGATGTGACAAAACTTATATCCATCCCTTGAATTCTATTCACTCTATCAATGTTTATTTCCGGAAAGATTATTTGCTCAATAATACCTAAGTTGTAATTTCCTCTTCCATCAAATCCATCTGATTTGATACCGCTGAAATCTCTTACTCGTGGTAAAGCTGAAGTGATTAATCTATCCAAAAATTCATACATTCTATATCCACGTAAAGTTACTTTAACACCTATAGGCATTCCCTTTCTTAATTTGAAAGAGGCAACATCCTTTTTTGATATAGTCTGAACAGCTTTCTGACCTGTAATTGTTGAAAACTCTTCGATAGAATGATCTATCAATTTTTTATCAGCAATTGCAGCACCAACACCTCTACTTAAAACTATTTTTTTAAGTCTTGGCACCTCCATAGGATTGGAATAACTAAACTCTTCACGAAGAGCAGGAAGTATTTTGCTGTTATATTCTTCTTTTAATCTTGGTACGTAACTCATAATTAAATAGCTTCATTGGTTTTCTTAGCAACTCTAATCCTTTTGCCATCTTCAACTTTAGTACCTAATCTTGTACTCTTACCTTCTTTAGTGATAAGAGATAAATTAGACATGTGGATTGGGGCTTCTTTCTTAGTAATTCCACCTTGTGGATTAGTTGCAGAGGGCTTTTGATGTTTAGAAATCATGTTGATTGCTTCAACAATAGCCTTTTCTTTTTTAACAAGTATATCAAGTATCTTACCTTCTTGTCCTTTATGATCACCAGCAATTACTCTTACTTGATCACCTTTTTTTATTCTACTTCTTTTCATAATGATAGATTAAAGCACCTCTGGTGCAAGTGAAACAATTTTCATAAACTGATTCTCACGAAGTTCTTTGGCAACTGGACCAAATACACGTGTTCCTCTCATCTCTCCTGTAGGGTTTAATAAAACGCAGGCATTGTCGTCGAAGCGGATGTAAGATCCATCTGGACGTCTTACCTCTTTACTTGTTCTAACAACCACGGCTGTAGAAACAGCACCTTTTTTAATATTACCATTGGGAGTTGCTTCTTTAACGCTGACTACAACTTTATCGCCAACAGAAGCATATCGCCTATTCGTACCACCAAGGACACGAATAACTAAAACTTGCTTAGCACCAGTGTTATCTGCTACTCTTAATCTTGATTCTTGTTGTACCATAGTTATTTAGCTCTTTCAATTATATCAACCAATCTCCAACGTTTTGTTTTGCTGAGAGGTCTGGTTTCCATAATTCTTACGGTATCACCGTCGTTACAGTCATTCTTTTCGTCATGCACAACATACTTTTTCGTTTTCAAAACGAACTTACCATACATTGGATGCTTTATTTTCTTGACTTCAGAAACGACAATGGACTTATCCATTTTGTTGCTTGTCACAACACCGATACGTTCTTTTCTTAAATTTCTTTTTTCCATTGTAAGTAGAATTAATCTAATTCTCTTTTTGTGATTTCGGTAGCGATTCTCGCAATTGATCTTCTAACTTTTTTAATTTCAGAAGGGTTTTCTAAAGGAGAAAGCACGTGAGTCATTTTCAAATCGGACAACTTTGTCTTATTATTTGTTAATTCTTCATATAATTCTTCTACCGAAAGTTCTTTTACTTCAGATTGTCTCATCTTTATTTATTCTTGATAATCTCTAGCGACTATAAATTTTGTTTTAACAGGTAATTTTTGAGCTGCTAATCTTAGTGCTTCTTTTGCAACACTATGAGGAACACCCCCGATTTCAAATAAAATACGACCAGGCTGAACAACAGCTGCCCAATATTCTACAGAACCTTTTCCTTTACCCATACGGACTTCAAGAGGCTTTTTAGTGATAGGTTTGTCTGGAAAAATCTTGATCCAGATAGAACCTTCTCTTTTCATGTAGCGAGTTGCTGCGATACGTGAAGCCTCAATTTGTCTTGCAGTAACAAAAGAAGAATCTAAAGATTTAATTCCAAAAGTTCCATTTGAAAGTCTATGACCTCTTTGTGAGACCCCTTTCATACTTCCCTTTTGCTGCTTACGAAATTTTGTTCTTTTAGGCTGTAACATCTCTTATATTAATCTTTAATGATTATTTTCTACGACGAGCTTTAGGTCGTCTCGCTTTTCCTTTGGTGTCACTGTTAGCAAGGCCAACTAATGGAGATAACTCACGTTTTCCATATACTTCACCCTTCATGATCCATACTTTGATACCCAATCTACCATAAGTAGTGTGAGATTCAACCAATGCATAGTCAATGTCTGCTCTAAATGTGGACAAAGGAATACGTCCTTCTTTATAAGTTTCAACTCGAGCCATTTCTGCTCCGTTTAAACGTCCAGATACTTGAATTTTAATACCTTCAGCATTCATTCTTATAGCTGCTGCAATTGCCATTTTTGTAGCTCTTCTGTAAGAAATTCTGTTTTCAACTTGTCGTGCCACACTGGTAGCAACAAGAAAGGCATCTAATTCAGGTCTCTTGATCTCAAAGATGTTGACCTGGACTTCCTTATCCGTAATGTTTTTGAGTTCTTCTTTTAACTTGTCTACTTCCTGACCACCTTTCCCAATAATAATACCGGGTCTTGCAGTAGTAATAGTAACGGTTACAAGTTTAAGCGTACGCTCAATAATTACGCGCGAAACACTAGCTTTAGTTAAACGAGCATGGATATACTTTCTAATCTTGTGATCTTCTGCAAGATTATCACCGTAATCGTTACCTCCGTACCAGTTGGACTCCCATCCTTTAATGATACCAAGTCTATTGCCGATTGGATTTGTTTTTTGTCCCATAGTCTATCTAGCTTTCAGTGTTAATTTTTTCTCCTAGTATAAGAGTGACATGATTTGAACGTTTACGTATTCTATGTGCACGGCCTTGTGGGGCTGGGCGAAGACGTTTTAACATACTGCCACTATCTACTTTAATTTCCTTTATAAAAACTCTAGCTTGCTCTAAATCTGCATCCTCATTTTTGGCTTGCCAGTTGGCAATAGCAGAAAGAACTAACTTCTCTAATCTACCTGATGCAATTTTAGTACTAAACTTTAGTATTTGCAATGCATGAGCAACATCTTTACCTCTAACCAAATCGGCTACTAACCTCATTTTACGGGGTGAGGTTGGACAATTATTCAATTTTGCAATAGCAAGTTGACTTTTTTCCTCTTTAAGCATTTCTGCTTTATTTCTTTTTCTTACTCCCATTGTTCAATTATTTTTTTCCTTTATTCTTTGAACCCTGATGACCACGAAAAGTACGAGTTGGAGAAAATTCTCCAAGCTTGTGACCTACCATGTTTTCTGTAATAAAAACAGGTACAAATTGTCTACCGTTGTGGACACCAAAAGTCTGACCAACGAAATCAGGAGTAATGGTGGAGGCTCTAGACCATGTTTTGATCACAGACTTTTTACCTGAATCTAGGTTCTGAGCAACTTTTTTATCTAATTTATAATGGACAAAAGGTCCTTTCTTTAATGAACGTGCCATATCTTATTTCTTTTTACGTTCTATGATGTGCTTATTACTAGGCTTAGTCTTAGAACGTGTTTTAAATCCTTTAGCTGGAATACCATTTCTTGATCTTGGATGACCACCTGAAGACTTACCTTCACCTCCACCCATTGGGTGATCAACTGGGTTCATCACAACAGGTCTTGTTCTTGGTCTTCTACCCAACCATCTACTTCTACCAGCTTTACCAGATATAGTTAACTGGTGATCACTGTTCGATACAGCACCTACGGTGGCTATACATGCAGACAATATCATTCTGGTCTCACCAGAAGGAAGCTTAATCGTTACGTACTTACCATCTTTGGCCATCAATTGTGCAAAAGTACCTGCACTACGAGCCATAACAGCTCCTTGTTCAGGTCTTAATTCTACACAAGAAATTATGGTTCCAAAAGGGATTTGAGATAGTGGCATTGCATTCCCTATTTCAGTAGGAACATTAGAAAGACCAGAAACAATTTTCTGACCCACTTTAATTCCACTGGGAGCAACGATATATCTTTTCTCTCCATCCTCATAATTCAATAAAGCGATGAAAGCTGTTCTATTAGGATCGTATTCCACAGTCATGACTTCAGCTTGGATATCTTTCTTATCTCTTTTGAAATCAATAATTCTGTAACGTTTTTTATGACCACCACCAATATAGCGCATAGTCATTTTCCCTTGATTATTTCTACCACCGGAACGTTTACGAGAGGCAAGCAAAGATTTCTCAGGCTTGCTAGCAGTAATGGCATCAAAGCCATTAGCAACCTTAAATCTCTGTCCTGGTGTATTTGGTTTTATTTTTTTAACCGACATGTTTTAAGCTTATAGATTACTATACAAATCAATTGTTTCTCCTTCAGCTACTTTAATAATAGCCTTTTTGTATGCGGATGTTTTTCCAGTCACCATTCCCGTTTTTGTATAACGAGATTTGATTTTTGGAATAACATTCAACGTACGCACTCCTTCAACCGTAACGCCATAAGCGGACTCAACAGCCTCCTTTATTTGGATTTTGTTAGCATTACGATTTACAGCAAAAGTAAAAGCATTTCTTAATTCGCTTTCATTTGTTGCCTTCTCTGTAATAATTGGTTTTACCAAGATGTCCATAGCTATTATTTGTTGAGATTATTTTGTAATTCATCTAATCTGCTTTCGGAAATTAATAAAAAGTTGCTGTTCATGATATTGTAAGTGTTTAATTCTGAAACATTTACAACTTTAGCAGTTTTCAAATTACGGGACGATAAATATACATTTTTATTCGACTCATCCAAGACTATCAAAGACTTTTTGTCTCTAATGTTCAGGTTATCAAGAAGGTTTAAAAACTCTTTTGTCTTCGGAGCTTCAAATCCAAAATCTTCAACAATCATCAACTGATTGTTTTTAAGTTTTTGGGAGAGAACAGTCTTTCTCGCAAGACGCTTAAGCTTCTTGTTTAATTTGAAATGATAATCTCTAGGTCTAGGACCAAATACGCGACCACCACCTCTAAAAATAGGAGATTTAATGCTACCTGCACGAGCTGTACCCGTTCCTTTTTGCTTCTTGATCTTTCTTGTACTACCAACGATCTCCGCTCTCTCTTTTGCTTTATGCGTTCCTTGGCGTTTATTAGCCAAGTGCTGCTTTACATCAAGATAAACAACGTGATCATTAGGTTCCAATCCAAAAACAGATTCGGAGAGTTCGACCTCTCTACCTGTTTCTTTTCCTTTTATATCTAATACTGATACTTTCATTACTTCTGAATAGTTACATAAGTGTTGTTATGTCCAGGAACACAGCCCTTGATAACGATCAAGTTCTTTTCTGGAACCACTTTCAACACTCTTAGATTTTGAACTTTTACTTTTTGACTTCCCATTTGTCCACCCATTTTCATTCCTTTGAAAATACGAGCTGGATATGAGGCAGCACCTACAGAACCTGGAGCTCTCAACATACTTTGTTGGCCGTGTGTTCGTTGTGAACCTGCAAAGCCATGACGTTTTACAACTCCTTGGAATCCTTTACCTTTAGATGTAGCACTTACGTCTACAAATTCATTTTCTTTAAATAAGTCTACTGTGATGTGATCACCTAACTTATACTCTTCTTTGAATCCCTGGAATTCAATGACTTTTCTTTTGACAGAACTACCAGCTTTCTTAAAGTGACCTAAGTCTGCTTTAGTGGCGTTTTTGTCTGATTTGTCATCGAAACCAAGTTGAAGCGCTTCATACCCGTCAACCTCGTTGGTTCTGACTTGGGTAACTACACATGGTCCAGCCTCTATAACGGTACATGGAATATTCTTTCCATTCTCATCGAAGATGCTAGTCATGCCGATTTTTTTTCCTATTAACCCAGACATAATTGATTTTTGATTATTACTATTTATTTAAAAAAAATTCAGGCCCGAAAAAAACGTT
The DNA here is from genome assembly GCF_000153485.2 of Psychroflexus torquis ATCC 700755. Taxonomy (NCBI): domain Bacteria; kingdom Pseudomonadati; phylum Bacteroidota; class Flavobacteriia; order Flavobacteriales; family Flavobacteriaceae; genus Psychroflexus; species Psychroflexus torquis. Next base: position 1,079,864 of record NC_018721.1, read on the forward strand.
CGACCTGAATGTATTTTTCCTCCGTTTTTCCCTCGTCAAATGCTCGGGACATGTTACCCTAAACCTAGTTTAGGATTTGTTATTGGAAAGTTACATTAAGTATCTTCCCAATATTTAGATTAAACCTTGATCTCTACTTCTACACCACTTGGTAACTCAAGCTTCATCAAAGCATCGATAGTTTTTGATGAAGAGCTATAAATATCTAATAATCGCTTAAAAGAATCTAATTGAAATTGCTCTCTCGCTTTCTTGTTAACGTGTGGAGATCTTAATACAGTAAAGATTTTACGTTGCGTAGGTAATGGAATTGGTCCAGTAACCACAGCACCAGTTGTCTTAACTGTCTTGACAATTTTCTCAGCAGACTTATCCACTAAGTTATAGTCATATGATTTTAGTTTAATTCTTATTTTTTGACTCATAATAAGTTCTAGTTATTCGTTTAAACCTTTAGCACTTTTGATTACTTTCTCAGAAATACTCGAAGGTGTTTCTTCAAATTTTAAAAATTCCATTGTGGATGTTGCGCGTCCTGATGATAAAGTTCTTAAAGTGGTCACATAACCAAACATTTCAGAAAGTGGTACGTCAGCTTTGATAATTTTCGCACCAGATCTGTCCGACATGTCATTAACTTGACCTCTTCTTCGGTTCAAATCCCCAACAATATCTCCCATGTTCAATTCTGGAGTCACAACTTCTACTTTCATAATAGGCTCTAAAACAATAGCTCCCGAAGCTTTTGCAGCTGACTTATAACCAAGCTTTGCAGCAAGTTCAAAAGAAAGTTGATCGGAATCTACAGGGTGGAAAGATCCGTCCAAAAGAGTCACTTTTAATGTATCCATTCTAAATCCAGCAAGAGGACCATTCTTCATGGCTTCCGTAAATCCTTTTTCTACAGCAGGAACGAATTCTTTAGGAATTCTACCTCCTTTAATTTTATCGATAAATTGTAAACCAGCACCTTCAAAATCTTCATCAACAGGTCCCATTTCAAAAAGGATATCAGCAAACTTACCACGACCACCAGATTGCTTTTTGTAAACTTCTCTATGGTTTGCAGTTTTAGTTACAGCTTCTTTATATTCAACTTGAGGCTCACCTTCGTTAACTTCAACATTAAATTCACGTTTTAAACGATCCACAAGAATTTCAATATGAAGCTCACCCATACCAGATATAATTGTTTGGCCTGAAACTTCATCAGTCTTCACTTTAAAAGTAGGGTCTTCTTCTGCGAGTTTACCTAAAGCAACGTTTAGTTTTTCAACATCAGCTTTGGTTTTAGGCTCAACAGCTATACCAATAACTGGCTCTGGAAACGACATAGATTCCAGAACAAGTGGATTTTTAAGATTTGTAAGTGTATCACCAGTCTTGATGTCCTTAAAACCTACAGCGGCACCAATATCTCCAGCTTCAATATAATCAATTGGCTCTTGTTTATTGGAGTGCATTTGATACATTCTTGAAATGCGTTCTTTTTTACCGGAACGGTTATTCAATACGTATGAACCTGCTTCTAGTCTACCTGAATACGCTCTAAAAAAGGCTAAACGACCTACGAAAGGATCTGTAGCAATTTTAAATGCTAAAGCTGAAAAAGGAGAATCAACATGAGGCTTTCTAGTTTCAACTTCACCTGTATCAGGATTGTGTCCTTCAATAGCTTCAACATCTACAGGAGATGGAAGATATCTCATTACGGCATCAAGCATAGCCTGAACACCTTTATTTTTAAAAGCGGAACCGCACATCATGGGTATGATAGACATATCGATAGTTGCAGCTCTTAAAGCAGCAATAATCTCATCTTCGCTAATTGAGCTTTCATCTTCGAAAAACTTCTCCATCAACTGATCGTCATACTCAGCAACAGCTTCAACTAGTTCAGTTCTATATTTTGTTACTTCAGCTTCTAACTCAGCAGGAATATCAATTTCTTCATAAGTCATACCGAAGTCCTCTTCATTCCAGATAATTGCTTTCTTAGAAATTAAGTCAACAACGCCTTTAAAATCAATTTCGTCACCAATTGGTACTTGTAGGGGTACAGGATTACCTCCTAACATCTCTTTAACTTGCGTACACACGTTAAAGAAATTTGCCCCTTGTCTATCCATTTTATTAACGAAACCAAGACGTGGTACTTTATATTTATCAGCCTGTCTCCAAACAGTTTCAGATTGTGGCTCAACACCATCAACTGCGCTGAACAAAGCAACAACACCATCCAAAACTCTCAAGGAACGCTCTACTTCAACCGTGAAGTCAACGTGACCTGGTGTATCGATGATATTAACCATATAATCTTGTTCCCTATATAGCCATGTACAATGTGTCGCTGCAGATGTAATAGTAATTCCTCTTTCCTGCTCCTGCTCCATCCAATCCATAGTGGCTGCGCCATCATGAACCTCACCTATCTTATGACTTATACCGGTATAATATAGAATCCGCTCAGTAGTCGTTGTTTTACCAGCGTCAATGTGAGCAGCAATCCCTATATTTCTAGTAAATTTTAAATCTCTTTGTGCCATTATTTAGAATCTAAAATGTGAGAATGCTTTATTGGCTTCAGCCATTTTATGTGTATCTAAGCGTTTTTTAACTGCTGCACCTTCTTCTTTCGCAGCTGCCATAGACTCACCAGCTAATTTAGCTGCCATAGTTTTTTCATTTCGCTTTCTAGAATAACCTATCAACCATTTCATAGCAATAGATATTTTTCTATCTGGTCTTATTTGAGAAGGTATCTGAAAAGTAGCACCTCCTACACGTCTACTTCTTACTTCAACGTGGGGCATTACATTAGATAATCCTTCTTTCCAAATTTCTAAAGCGGATTTTTCATCATCCTGCTTTTTCTCTTCAATGATATCCATTGCATCATAAAAGATTTTGAAAGCAATTGATTTTTTTCCGTCCCACATCATCATATTCACAAATCGGGTTACCAATTGATCGTGAAATTTTGGATCTGGAAGTATAGGACGTTTCTTGGCCTGTCTTTTTCTCATTTCTTTACTTTAACTCTGATTATTTTTTAGGTCTCTTAGCACCATACTTAGATCTGCGCTGCAGACGGCCTTCTACTCCTGCTGTATCTAAAGCACCACGAACAATATGATACCTTACACCAGGTAAATCTTTAACTCTCCCGCCTCTAACTAATACTATCGAATGCTCCTGTAGATTATGTCCTTCACCTGGAATGTATGCGTTTACTTCCTTACCATTTGTTAATCTAACACGAGCAACTTTACGCATTGCTGAATTAGGTTTTTTTGGTGTAGTTGTGTAAACTCGCGTACAAACTCCACGTCTTTGAGGACAAGAATCTAAAGCCGCCGATTTGCTCTTCTTAGTCATCTTGCGTCTTCCTTTTCTTACTAACTGTGAAATTGTTGGCATAGTTTTACTTGAATTGTTTAAAAAAACTCTTATTTTTAAGGTTTGCAAATGTAAATATATAATTTTAAATAACAAATTATAATTGATTAATTTTCAGCAATTAAGACATTTCAGATTTCTTACGCTCCTCATTATTAAACAATCCAATTCAACATTGCAAAATCAGACATACACTTCGCCTATAAAAATCGTTTGTATATCTATGCAATTACAAAAATAACCTAGACCTCTGCAGCAAAATGCTAAAACTACTATTTACTTTTTTATGCGTTGTGGGTCTTACTTTTTATTCACACAGCCAAACAATACACTTACAAGTGAATACCATGAAGGATTCCTTGCTAAGCTCCAAACGGTATACACTTGACTCCTTCGATGCTGCTGAAACTGAATTGAAACTAAAAATTGATAGTTTGAGAAGTATTGGGTATCCTTTCTTAGAGTTAAACCAAAAAATTACCGATAAAAAACTTCTAGCTTCTATCCGTTTAAACCAAAAAATAGACACCTTATATATTGAAATAAAAAAAGAGGACTTAGATTATATTCCTAAGACTATTAAAATTGATGATCTAGAAATTAGCTTACCCTACCGGGATGTTCAGATCTTTCAAAAAACTATCATTGAAAAATTGAAAACTCAGGGCTTATCTTTTGGTAAATCATTTTTAACAGATCTGGAGTTTAAAAATGATCATGCTCTAAATGCAAATCTTGTGATAGACAAGGGCCAGAAAAGGAGGATTGACAAAGTCAATATAAAGGGATACGAATCTCTACCAAAAAGCTATATTTCCTATTTTACAGGTCTTAAAATAGGGTCTGAATTCATAGAGTCACGAATACAACGAAACACAGAAAAGCTCGACAACATTCCTTTTATATCTGTTAAAAAACCTACTGAGGTTTTATTTAAAAAGGACTCTACAGAACTCTTCCTATATTTAGAAAAATTTAATTCCAACACCTTTGATGGTTTTCTGGGTTTTGGGAATAATGAAAGCAACGACTTTGAATTGAATGGCTATCTAAACATGGTGCTTTTAAATAACCTGAATTTTGGAGAACGCCTTGGAGTGATTTATAAAAACGATGGGGATGGACAACGGACTTTTGAAGGGAATATCGAATTACCATTTGTGTTTACCTCTCCTATAAGCGTTGGTGCAGACTTAAGAATCTTCAGAAGAGACTCTGCATTTTCAAATAGCTCACAAACTGTTGAGTTAAAATATTATCTCAATGAAAAGCTCAACTTAAAAGGCACAGCAGAATTCACAAACTCGACAAGCCTAGAATCGGAAGACCTTAATTCGATATCAGAGATAGAGAGTTACAGCTCATCATTCTATGGGATTGGTGCAGAATTTCTAAAATTAGGCCCTAGGCGGCTATTTGGGGTAAATACGTATGTAAATGTAAATCTTTCTCTAGGAAATAGGAAAACAAAAAATAACACGGACCAGTACAAGCTGACTTTGAACGGCCAACACCAAATTAACATCAATTATCGCAACAGGCTCTACCTGAATCTCAATAGCCAAATCCTAATTTCTAATGACTTTCGTAACAATGAATTATTTCGCTTTGGTGGTGTTAACTCTATACGTGGATTTGCCGAAAACAGCCTTTTAGCCTCTAGATTTGCAGTCCTACAGACTGAATATAGATACATTTTGGATACAAATTTGTATGCAAATACTGTGATTGATGTAGGAAATTATGAAAATAAACTCAATAATATTAACGAAAACATAATGGGATACGGTGCAGGTATTGGTCTGAAGTCGAAAGCAGGGGTTTTTAATCTCATCATAGCAAATTCGGTATCTAACGTGCAAGAATCAAACTTTTCTAACACAAGAATACATATCAATTTCACATCTTTTTTCTAATAAAGATTATGTTGATATTAAGTTTTAACATGATCAATATTAAAATAATACTAATATAAGTTGTAGGATTAACTTTATTTTTTGATTTTTGGCGTAGGCTAATTCAAATAAACAAAAAAATGAGAACAAAGTTAAATGGAATTTTAACACTAATTTTAGTGTTATTCGTGCAGATAACCTTTGCACAAACAAACACTGTTACTGGAACGGTAACAGATCCTGACGGTCTCCCGCTACCAGGTGTAAACATTTTAATAAAGGGAGATAATACTGGAACACAGACAAATTTTGATGGAAATTATTCTATTCAGGCAAGTTCGAATCAAACCTTAATTTTCAGGTATGTTGGGTTTACAACTAAGAATGTAAAAGTAGGTAACCAACTTCAAATAAATGTGAGCATGGCTATCGACTCTGCTACATTGGATGAAGTTGTAATTACAGGCTATTCAAACAGGAATCAAACAGTAGCAACTTCTGCTTCAGTATCGATTTCAGCTGAGGAGATTGCTGAACTTTCTCCTACAACTAGTATTGATAATTTACTTCAAGGTAAAGCTGCTGGTGTACAGGTAACTGCTGCTAACGGTAAACCTGGGCAAGGTGCATTTGTAAGAATACGGGGTGTTACTTCGCTTGCAGCTGGAGCATCTTCTCCACTATACTTAGTGGATGGTGCACCTATTAGAGAGCAAGATTTAGCATCTATTCCTAATTCTGATATTGCTAATATTGAGATTTTAAAAGATGCATCTAGAACTGCAAGATATGGTTCTAGGGGTGCTAGTGGTGTTGTTATAATAACTACTAAAAGTGGTAACCGTAACAAAGACGCTAAAATAACTTTTAATTCAAGATTTGGAGAAACGCAACGTGTAGAGCCGAACTTTAAAATGATGAATGCTCAACAAAAGTTACAATATGAATCTGAAATGTTTGCTTTAGGTATTTCTGGTGCTGGAAGCTTACCTGGTGTTACAACCGAACCTGGAAGTGTAGAACGTCAATTTCTTTTGGATAACCAAACAGACTGGGAGGACCTTACTCTTAGAAAAGGAATAGTACAAAGCAATGCTATATCTGTTTCTGGTGGTGCAGATAAAATGGATTATTTCTTCTCTGCAGGTCACGATAGAAACACAGGTATAATAGATCAACTAGGCGGTTTTGAAAGAATAAACACACGTCTAAATGTGAATTTTGATGCTAAAGAATGGTTAAAAATAGGTGTAAGTGTTGGTTACTCTAGATCTACTAGTGACGAGCCTAGAGATAGAAACAACGTACAAAATCCATTTAGAGCAATGTTGGATTATAATCCATACGAAACAGAATTTGTTTTAGATGATGAAGGGAATCCTGTTTTGGATGCAAATGGAGATCCAGAATATTCAACAACTTCTACAGGATTTAATAATAGAGGTGCTTTATTATCGGAACCTTCTGTAGATATTAACAATCTTTTATCCTCAAGTTTTAGTGCTGATATTTTATTATCAGATAGTTTTACTTACAGTTTTAGAACCTCTATCAATAGTCTTAACTTTAGAAGTGATGGATATTCTAAACCAGGTGGTATTCTTGATGCCCTAATTGGAAGTGATGAATTCCCAGGAAACAAATTGGACAATGGTACTTATCGCTTTGACTTGACAGTAACTAATTCTTTAAACTATAATTTTACAAAAGGAAAGAATACCTTAAATGTACTTGGTTTATATGAGTATAACTTAAACGAATTTAGATCGTATTCTGTAAGAAGTAGAGGTTTTACTTCTCCACTGTTAACAACACAAATAAATGCTGCTGAAGTAACTGCCGGTAATACTAGGAGAAGTGAGTTAGCTTTGGTATCTTATGGTCTGTTTGCAGATTATGATTTTGATCAAAAATATCTTTTTACTGCATCAGGACGTGTTGACGGGTCCTCAAACTTCGGATCTGGAGAACAATACGGTTTCTTTTTTAGTACTAGTGCAGGTTACGATATCTCTAAAGAGAGCTTTTTTGACGTGGCATCTGTAGACGAATTAATCTTTAGAGGTTCTTATGGAACAACAGGTAACAGAGCAGGAATTAGTAGATATGCTTCGCAAGGAACAGTAGGTTTTGGATCTTACCCTGGAGGAAGTGCTACTGTACCAGCAAATATTGCAAATCCTGCTTTGAAATGGGAAACTTCTTTGAACACGAATATTGGTGTACAACTTAGCATGTTTAACGGTAGATTAACAGCCGTAAGTGATTATTTTATTAGAGATACTGAAGATCTATTATTCCAAATCCCTAGAGCTGATGAGGCAGGTGTAGGTTCTGTAGCTGGAAATCTAGGTGAAATTCAAAATAAAGGATTAGAAATCTCTTTACGAGGAGATATTATAAGAAACGATGACATAACATGGACAGTTGGAGGAAATGTTTTATTCTTAGATACGGAAATTGTTAGCTTACCCGACGGTGAGGATATAGCACCAAATTCTTTTAATATATTATATAGAGAAGGTTCTAAAATTAATGAACACTACTTAGTGAGATGGGCAGGTGTGGATCCAGCAACTGGACGTTCACAGTATCTGGATGCAAATGATAATGTTGTTTTCGCTGATGCTTTAACAGCCGAAGGTGCAGAAGATGCTCGTACACTTCAAGGAAAATCTACAATAGCAGATGTAGAAGGTGGTTTCTACAATGTTTTTAGATACAAAAACTTAAGTTTAAGAGGGGATTTCGTTTTTAAAAGTGGAAACTGGATCAATAATTTTGTAAGACAACAAAGAAACTCTGATGGTGATCAAATAAACAGCAACCAAGCAACTTCAGCTTTCAATTACTGGAAACAACCAGGGGATACGAATGTTCAACCAAACCCACGTTTTAGACAAGACGATATTGATGTAAATTCTGATAGATTTCTTGAAAAAGGTGATTATATAAGACTAAGAAATGTCACGTTATCCTATAATTTTTCTAAGGAAATATTGGATAAGACACCTTTTAGTTCTGTAAGATTGTATGCACAAGGGCAAAACCTTTTAACCTTTTCAGATTTTTACGGAGATCCTGAAGTTGGACTTTCTTCTGGTGAAACTATTTCTTTTGCAAATTCAGTTGCTCCAGGTGAAGCAACTCTGTATAGCTATCCGAATTTGAAATCATTCCAAATGGGACTTGATATAAGTTTCTAATCATAAAATCATAAAAAAATGAAAAATATATTTATTAAAAGTTTAATTTTTGTTTTTACCATTGGGTTTTTGACCTCATGTGAAGACAAGCTAGACCAAATTCCATTTGATGAGTTTGGAACTGAAAATGCATTTGTATCCGCCTCAGATTTTGAAAACGGAATAAGGGGTGTTTATGCCAATTTGGTAAGTGGGGGTCTTTATGGTTCATCAGATAATGGTTCTATTTTGACTGCGGCAGATGTTCTTTCCGATAATGTCACTTTAGCCACCGTTGGAAATGGAAGGCTAACTAAAAGATATTTACATGAATATACATACAATGTAAATATTACTATGTCAACCATGTATAGCAATGCTTACTCTCTTATATTTAGAGCAAATCAAATTTTACAATTTGCCGAAGCTTTTGACGGACAGAACAAAGCTAATATTGTAGCTGAAGCGAAAGCCTTAAGAGCACTTGCTCATTTTCATGTAGTAACATTTTGGGGAAAGATACCAACACAATCCGCGGATGCAAATTCCGGTTTGGGTGTCGCGTATCTATTTGAAGCAGACCCAAATGTAGAACCAGCAAGAAATACAGTTGGAGAAGTTTATGGTTTTATCGTTGACGATCTTACAGATGCTGCTAGGGATATAAATGAAAGTAATCCTGATGCTCGTATGGGTAAAGATGCAGTTAATCTATTACTTTCTCGTGTTTATTTATACATGGGACAATGGCAAAATTCGATTAATGCTGCAAATCAAGTATCTACGCCAGTTGCTGAAAGAGATGGTTTTGTAGGGATTTGGGATGACAGTACGGTTTCCGATAATGGATTGATCTTCTCAATTGAAAACGTAAATCCAATCTTGAACATCCAAATTGGAACAGCTTGGAACCAAGGAGTACCTCAAGCTTTAATTGCTGAATATGTAGCTTCCAAAGAACTTGTAGACTTATATAAAGAAGACGATATTCGCAAAGAAGCTTATATATTTGATGCTACTACTTCTGGTAACGACCTAAAGGCTATAAGAAAGCTTTTCGGAAGAGAAGGAGAAAATGATGGTGTAGTAGATTATAAGATATTCAGAGCTTCTGAAGCTTCATTAAATAGAGCTGAAGCTCACTTCAGATTAAACCAGTCTGCACAAGCATTAGCAGCTCTTAATGAAGTAAGAACAGAACGCTATTTAAACCCAGCAGATGGTGAATCTGGAAATGCATTATTAAGCGCCATAAAATTGGAAAGAAGGCTTGAATTTGCTTTCGAATATCAAAGATTTTTAGACATAAAAAGATATGGCGAAAGTGTACAAAGAGAAGCATTTGGTGATATCGCAGATGGTTCAGGCACACCTTCAGTACCACTTCTTCTTGAAGCAGGAAGCTTTAGATTCCAAATGCCTCTTGGTCAAAGGACTTTAGATACCAATCCAAACGCACAACAAAACCCAGGATATTAAAAAAATAAAATTATGAAACATATTTCAAGATTAATTGTCCTTCTATTGTTAACGTCCCCATTCATTTCTTGTGATGATTATGAAGATTTTGAAGAAGACAGAGATACAGTTGTAGGATTTAGTAGAGTTTTAGGAAGCAGCAATGTAAATCTGGATCCAGGAGATTCTAGAGATAAAACTGCTGTTGTGTTCGTTTCAGATGTATCAAATTCCGAAAGAAGCTTTGGAATAGAAATAGATACAGAAGAAAACGAAATTACAACTGATAATTTTACGTTTGATTCTCAAGTAATAATTCCTGCAAATGAAAGGACTGCAGAAATTACAATAACGGTGACAAACAATAGCTTACCCATAGAGTCTCAACGAATTGCTATAAAAATTGTAAATTCTCCGAATTATGTAACTGGAGGAAATGCAGGTTTGAATTCTAGAACGAGGTAATTACAGATTATTAAATCATGATAAAAAGGGCTATGTTATAAACACTTAGCCCTTTTTTTATATCAATAATATATTTTATTGTATTTTTAAACAAAAAAAATGAAAACAATTACAAGAATATTATCAATTCTTTTAGTCTTTGTATCCTTTATTAGTTTCAGTCAAGATGGCAAAATAATTACAGAAGAAATTGAAAGCTATGAAGAAGCAAGAAAAGAAAAAGTTAGAGTTTATTTAGAGAATCACCAGAATTATAAATCAAATCGGTTTAGTGTTTTAGTAGATATCATTAATGGAAAACCCATTCATGTCGAAAACCACAATCAGAAAGCTGCCAGAGCTACCAGAACCAATTTATTACAATTGGGCGGAGATTTAGGTTTAGATTTAGAAGGTGAAGGCTTAAAAATTGGCCTTTGGGAAGTAGGTGGTCACCCTTTACTCAACCACTTTGAATTCAGAGATGATAATGGAGACAGTAAAATAACTGTCTCAGACAATGTAAGTCAATCTAGTTTCCACGCCACTCACGTAGCTGGTACTTTGGCCGCTAAAGGTTTGAATTCAGGAGCTACTGGTATGGCCACAAAAGCAAACTTACTAGCTTTCGATAATTTAAGTGATGTTACAGAAGTTTTGGCACAGGCAAGAGATAACGGCTTATTATTGTCGAATCATTCTTACGGTATTCCAGTTAGAAACTTAGATGATAATGAATGGGTTATGGGTGCTTATAATAATTCTGCTAGAACGTGGGATGCTGTTATCGAATTAAATCCATCTTATTTAATGGTAGTCTCCGCTGGAAATGATGGTAATGCAGTATATGATGGTGGTTTAGGGTCAAGATTGGATAAATTAACTGGAGAAAAAAATGCTAAAAATAATTTGGTTGTAGCCAATGCTTCAGATGTTGAATTAGATGATGATAGCAACATGGTTTCTGCGACAATTAATAGCAGTAGTTCACAAGGACCAACTGATGATGGAAGAATAAAGCCAGATATCACCGGATTGGGAACTCAACTTATATCCACAAGTAATGCTAGCACCTCAGCTTATGGCGTAGCTACAGGAACTTCGATGTCTGCTCCAAATGTAACTGGCTCTGCAGCTCTATTACAAGAACTTTATAGTCGATTAAATAACAAATACATGTTAGCTTCAACACTAAAAGGTTTAATATGTGTAACAGCTGATGATTTTGGTCTAGAAGGGCCTGATCCAATTGGAGGATGGGGTATAATGAACAGTAAAAAAGCGGCTGAAGCCATTATAAATAACGAAGATATAACGATGATCTTTGAACATACACTTGTAAATAATTCAACCTATACGTTTAATATAACAAAAGATCAATTTCAAGAATTGGAAGTTGGAGTAGTGTGGACGGATGTAAGAGGTGATGCCTTAGAAAACGATATTAATAACCCAAGACCAGCACTGGTTAATGATATTGATTTAAAAATTATCGGCTCTGATGAAACAGAATATTTTCCATGGAAATTAGACCTGGAGAATTTAACTTCGCCAGCAATCAAAGGAGATAATACTGTAGATACTGTTGAAATTATCAACATAGACAATAGTTCTAATGATACCTATACAGTTGAAGTTTCACACAAAGGGACACTTGATGATGAAACTCAGATTGTAAGTATAATAGTAACAGGAATAACCACAAGCACGCTAAGTTCTGAAAACTTCACTACAGAATCTATAAGCTTTTGGCCAAATCCAGTTAAAGATAACCTGAATATTTCATCAAAAGATTTTGGATTCAGTAATGATGTAAGCGTATCCATTTATGACATGATGGGTAGAGAAATCTTAAGTGTAAGTGATTTCAGCAATCCCAATGCTTTGAGTGTAGATCTAAGCTCTCTATCAAATGGTGTATATATTGTAAACTTAACTGATGGTGAACAAACTATCAATAATAGAATCATTAAAGAATAAGTAAGTATTTTATAAGTTTACTAAAGGGATTGACATGATTTTGTCAATCCCTTTTAATTTTAAAATTATGTAAAAATTCCACATTATTTCTGGAATACATAATAGTGTTGAAGCCCTAAGACAAAAAGATATCACAAATGATACTTGACTTATCATTCAGATTTAAGATTTTGAAGCAAATGCGGGATGTGGAACTGGAAGTTACCCAGTAGCCCTAAGATTCACAAAACAGACTGGAAACTAAAATTTGATAATTTTTAAAAATTTTAAAGCCGCTTCATTTTGAAGCGGCTTTTTAATTTATAAAAAATTAACTTGCGTTAAAGTATTAAAATACATACATTTAATAAAAAAAAATGAAAAGCATATTTACATTATTATTTTTATACATTTCAATTAGTGCGACTGCTCAAATGAGTCCTCAGGAATTTTTGGAGGAAAACAAGAAAATACAACAAGAAAAGCAAAACCGCATCACTAGTTATTTGGAGATACATCCAAATACAATTTTAAAAAATGAGAACTCTCTCCTATGGGATGTCATAGACAATCACCCGATCTACATTGAAAATTTTAATGCAAAAGCAGCAGAAGCTACAAGAACAACATTTTTAGCTCCAGATGGAGGGTTAGGTTTAAATTTGATGGGAAGAGGCTTAAACATTGGGATTTGGGAAGTAAGTGGAATACCACAACTAGATCATCCAGAATTCGTAGATAGAGTGGTCCAAGTGGATGATGAAGATGAAGTGAGCTTCCATGCTACACATGTCGCCGGAACACTCATTGCAAGCGGTCTAGATGAAGAAGCAAAAGGTATGGCTCCACTTGCAAGGTTAAGTTCGTTTGGAGCTTCAAATGATGTCGCTGAAGCTTTTAACGCTTCTACACAAAATGGTATGATTATATCCAACCATTCTTATGGAGTACCAGTAAGAAATGCTGATGGGGTAGAATGGCTGATGGGAGCTTATAGTTCAAGTTCAAGATTATGGGATGCCATTTCCAATAGCGCGACTTTTTACTTATCTGTATTTGCTGCGGGAAATGACGGAAATGACGAATACGAAGGAGGGCTACAAGAAGGATATGATAAACTTACAGGAAGTACAACCTCTAAAAATGTACTTGTTGTGGCTAATGCTAGACTTGTTAGTTTAGACGATGAAACAGGAGAAATGACAAATGCCTTTATGAATTCAAGTAGCTCACAAGGACCAACAGATGATGGTCGTATAAAGCCAGATATTACAGGATTAGGGACCTCTATTAAATCTACAGCTCCGGGTAATGGTTATGGAACAGCAACGGGGACTTCTATGTCTTCACCAAATGTGGCAGGCTCCGCTTCACTATTGCAGGAACTTTACACTAATTTGAACGGAACCTTTATGCTATCTTCCTCCTTAAAAGGACTTATTTCAATAACAGCAGACGATGCTGGACCTTTAGGACCAGATCCTGTATTTGGTTGGGGTGTAATGAATTCAAAAAGAGCAGCAGAAGCTATCATAAACGATCAGGGAAGTGACTTTATTAGGGAGAAAACTTTAGCTCAAAATGAAATTCATACCCTTCGATTTGAGAATACATCAGGACTGATAATGAAGGTTGCCATCGCTTGGAACGATCCTGCTGGAATTGCCTTGAATAGTGTTTTTAATGACAGAGCACCCGACTTAGTAAATGATCTTGATCTAAGGGTGACAAACTCAACTGATAGTGAAGAAGTATACGAGCCATGGCTATTAAATATGGCGGACCTTGGGGGTCCTGCACTAATTGGGGACAATAGTGTAGACAATATTGAAATTATAGAAATAGATCAACAAGGTATATTTGATATAAAAATATCACATAAAAATGAATTGTCTCAAGAAGAGCAAGTTTATAGCCTTATTGTTCTAAACGGTAAAGAGCAAACTTTATCTAACACAAATTTCGGATTAAATTCTATCACTTTCTGGCCTAACCCAGTTAATAATAATCTTAACATTACCGCCAAAGATTTTGGGTTTAGTAATGGTGTAAGTGTTTCAATCTATGATATGATAGGTCGAGAAATCTTAAAGGTGAGTGATTTCGGCGATCCCAATGCTTTGAGTGTAGATGTAAGCTCACTATCAAATGGTGTATATATTGTGAATTTAACGGATGGTCAACAAACTATCAATAGAAGAATCATCAAAGAATAAGTGGGTATTTTATAGGTTTACTAAAGGGATTGACATGATTTTGTCAATCCCTTTAGTAAACCTATAAAATTATGTAAAAATTCCACTTCATTTTTGGAATACATAGTAGTGCTAAAGCCCTAAGACAGAGCAAAGATATCAAAAATGATACTGAACTTATCATTAAGATTTAAGATTTTGAAGCAGATGCAGAGTGTGGAACTGAAAGTTACCAAGTAGACTTAAGATTCACAAAACAAACTGGAAACTAAAATTTGATAGTTTTTACAGACAAAAAATAACTTGTGTTAAAACATTAAAATACATACATTTAATAAAAAAATGAAAAACTTAATCACAGTATTCTTATTATATATTTCATTTAGTGCCACAACACAAATGAATTCTCAGGAGTTTTTAGAGGAGAACCAGGAAATACAACAAGAAAAACAAGACCATATTAATAGCTATTTGCAAATGCATCCAAATGCGATTTTAAAGAGTGAGAACACTCTCCTATGGGATGTCACAGACATTAACCCAATTTATATTGAGGATTATAATGCAGAAACAAGAAAAGCGACAAGGACAATATTTTTAGCTCCAAATGGTGGAAGCCCAGAACCCGATCATCCAGAATTGGTCATGAATGAAGGAAGAATGTTCGCCACGACAAACGATGATATTATTGTAACAGATGGTCCATTTTTCCGTTCTCCTTTTCAAGACAACTCTAATGTGACTTATTTTATACCAGAAGATTATTTTGTTGGTGAATACACGGTTGGACAAATATCAAAACAACAAAATGCTTTTGCTGGTTCAGCTGGTCCTGCTTTTTCAGAAGCTGAACAAACTGTTACTGTTGAACGTAATGGGACTCAAAGAATATTTACTTACACTTATTTCCCTGAAGTTTTTGCTAGTGAAATTACGATAACACTCGATTTAATTTGTGGTGAAGTTTTCGTAACAGGAACAGGAAGTAACTTATCTTGTGATACAAATATATCTTTTATTGGACAATCTACACCTGAAGTTCCGTCGACTTATAGTGTCGAAAATGACATAGAGATTTTATTAGATCTCATAGATTTCGAACCAGATGGAGGTTGTGGAACAGGTGGTTACCCAGTAACCTTAAAATTTACAAAACAAAATTTATCTAACACAAAATTTGAATCGAATTCTATCTCTTTCTGGCCTAACCCAGTTGACAATAATCTTAATATTACCGCCAAAGATTTTGGATTTAGTAATGATGTTAGCGTATCCATTTATGACATAATGGGTAGAGAAATCTTAAGGGTAAGTGATTTCAACAATCCCAATGCTTTAAGTGTAGATGTGAGCTCACTATCAAATGGTGTATATATTGTGAATTTAACGGATGGTCAACAAACTATCAATAAAAGGATCATTAAAGAATAAGTAAGTATTTTATAGGTTTACTAAAGGGATTGGCATAATTTTGTCGATCCCTTTTAACTTTAAAATTATGGAAGAGTCCCACGTCATTTTTGGAATACATAGCATTGTTGAAGCCTTAAGACAAGGCAAAGACATCGAAAAAATCATCTTATTACGGGATTCTGACAATCCTAAGCTTAAAGAGATTGAAGGTCTGGCAGAGCAGAACACAATAAAGGTATCCTACGTCCCTATTCAAAAGTTTAAAAAATACGAACAACTAAACCACCAAGGGGCTATTGCCCATACTTCAAAAATAAGCTATAGTGATTTTGAAGAAACTGTTGAAAAGGTTTTAGAAATCAAGGAAAAACCTTTGTTCTTACTTTTAGATGGTATTACCGATGTAAGAAACTTAGGAGCAATTCTAAGGACAGCAGAATGTACTGGTGTGGATGCAGTCATTCTTCCTAAGAGTGGAAGCGCACAAGTCAACAACGAAACTATAAAAACCTCTGCTGGAGCAGCTTTTAATATTCCTATATGTAAAGTAAATCATCTTAAAGATGCTTTATTCTATTTAAAATCATCTGGTGTAGAAATTGTTGCGGTGACAGAAAAAACAAATACATCCGTTTATGAATTGGAACTCAATAAACCACTAGCTCTTCTTATGGGTGGTGAAGGAGAAGGAATCCAACCAAGCATACTCAAAATGGCTGATGTAAAAGGAAAACTTCCTATGTTAGGCAGTATAGAATCTTTAAACGTTTCCGTAGCCTGTGGTGTCATCTTATATGAATGCCTAAGGCAGCAAAATATGACAATTACCAAATAAATCACTCTTTATCCTCGGCCTTATAGTTGATTTCTATTTGATTTGCAGTTGAAGATTGTGAAAAGTTGGATTCTTTATGGTCTGTATCTAAAGGCTTAAAATTGCCATTTTCATCAAATTGTTTCATAAATTCATCTTCTGAATTCGTTTTCTTAGGCTTATTATAAAGGGGAAGATCCAAAAAATGCGAAGATTTAAGAAAAAAGCTCAAAAGGAATCCAGAGCTAAATCCAGACAAATGGCCTTCCCAAGAAATGCCTGGTTCACCAGGCATAGTTCCCCAAACTAAACTTCCATATAAAAAGACCACGATAAGGGCTAGGGCGACTAGCCTATAATTTCTAGAGAGTATGCCTTTGAAAAACAAAAAAGAAGCTAAGAAATAAACTATACCGCTTGCTCCAATATGAAATGAAGGTCTTGCAATAATCCAAGTTAATACTCCTGAGCTAAGCAATCCAATAAGCAATGCTTTCCAGGCTATGTCTTTATAAAAATAAAATAAACTAGCTAAGAGAACTAGAAGCGGAATTGAATTTTTATAGAGGTGATCTATCCCACTATGAATGAATGGTGAAGCAAAAATACCAAATAGTCCTTTTACCTGTCTTGGGTAAACCCCAAAGGAGGTAAAGTTAAATCTAAACCTGATTTCAATCCAATAAACAATCCATAGTGAGACTACAATTAAAAGTGGCCATAGAATAGCTGAGGCTAAGGAAGATTGATGATGTTGGTCTATGGGGTTTTTGGTCTTCATAATTCAAAAGTATTAAAAAGCGGCTATTAAATATAGCTCTGTTAAGAAATCATTTTAATAAAACAAGCTGAAAAGAAATTCTTAATTTTGAATCATGAAAGCACCTTTAGCTGAAAGATTACGACCAAAACAACTTTCCGATTACTTAAGTCAGACTCACCTTATTGGTGAAAAAGGAACTATTTCTCAAATGATAAAACGAGATTTAATACCGTCAATAATCCTTTGGGGACCTCCAGGCATTGGTAAAACCACCTTGGCAAACTTGATTTCTAAAGAAACCAAGAGAAGCTTTTTTACTTTATCAGCCATAAGCAGTGGGGTGAAAGACGTGAGAGAAGTTATCCAAAAAGCCAAACAAGATCAAGGTTTATTTGAGCAAAAAAATCCTATTTTATTTATAGATGAGATCCATAGGTTTAGCAAATCACAGCAAGATTCACTTTTGGGGGCTGTAGAAAAAGGCTGGATTACCCTTATAGGAGCTACTACAGAAAATCCAAGTTTTGAAGTTATTCCAGCACTGCTTTCCCGCTGCCAAGTTTATACCCTTAATGAATTTTCTAAAGAAGACTTAATTCTGCTTTTAAATAGAGCAAAATCTGAAGACGAGTATCTTTCAAAAAAAAATATCACTCTAAAAGAGACGACTTCTCTACTTCGATTAAGCGGAGGTGATGCCAGAAAACTTCTGAATATGTTTGAGCTGATCGTTAATTCTGTAGATGATGAGAACATCATTATTACAAATGATCTCGTTGAAGAAAAAATTCAACAGAAAACGGCTAGATATGATAAAACGGGAGGGCAACATTATGATATCATATCAGCTTTTATAAAATCGATAAGGGGAAGCGATCCCAATGCAGCTGTATACTGGCTAGCAAGAATGATAGAAGGTGGTGAAGACGTCAAGTTTATTGCCAGAAGGCTTATCATTTTATCTAGCGAAGACATTGGGAATGCAAATCCCACCGCACTTATTATGGCTAATAACACCTTCCAAGCCGTGAATACAATTGGTTTTCCCGAGGCTAGAATAATTTTAAGTCAATGTGTGATTTATTTAGCGACCTCCCAAAAAAGCAATGCCTCTTACCAAGCGATAAAAGATGCACAAGCCCTCATAAAAGAAACTGGAGACCTTTCTGTACCCCTTACTCTAAGAAATGCTCCTACCAAATTGATGAAAGACCTAGGCTATGGGAATGAATACAAATATGCCCATAACTATGAAAACAATTTTATTCAAACTGAGTTTATGCCCGAAGACTTAACAGATAAAGTTTTATTTAACCCAGGAAAAAACAAAAGAGAAGACCAATTAAGACAGTTTTTAAAACAAAAATGGACAGGCAAGTATAGCTATTAGTCGATTTTATTGAATCTTATATTTTGGATTTCATTCAAGTCTCGCTCCATATATTCGACCATAAGATTTCCTTCAGCATCGAAATAAGCAGCTCCGTTTATCATTTTTGAATTAAAAATATAAGAGCCTCTATCTGCTTTTTTAAGCTGAGCGTAGTTCGTTTTACCCTGGCTGGATAAAAGATCATAATCCCCTGAGGAATTAGTCACCAACCAATAAAATTCACCACCAAACTTATAAATAGATTTATCTGGGTATTCCTCCTCTGGGTTTGAGTCTGGTCTTTCCATAACGTCACTTAGTCCACTAGTAAGATCAGGGGTACTATTTAAAGTGTCGTCGTACATATAATTTGCTGTAGAAAAGGACATAAAAGCATCTCTCAACGCATCATTATATGATTTTTTAAAGTCTTTTAACCTACTTACTCCTTGTTCTGTTTCGTAAACAATATCATTAGAACAATCTAAAAGAACGAACTTTAATTTGGTCGTTAGGAAAGCGTTTTCTTGGATGATATTTGCTCTAAGAGAATTACATGGATCTAGCCCAAAGGCTAAAGGCTTCTTTTCCTGATCCATATATACTTTAAAACCCTGATCTTTAAGCAAAACTCGCGCAAGAATATTAAGGCTATATTGGTTGGGCTCCGATTGAAAATTAAACTGCATAGGGACAACAACATATTCGTAAGCATTTAAGCTTTTAGTTTGTCCAAAGCTGAATTGGAGTGATAATAAGACAATAAGAATGACTATGTACTTCATATTAAAAATAAGATTTGAGTTCATTTAAATTTTGAATTTGAATCCCTTTGTAATTTGCATCATATCCAAAAAATATGGCCTCTATCCCTATAGCCTTTGCACCTTCTACATCCGCTTCTAGACTATCGCCTATCATGATACTCTGGGAGTGCTTTGTTTTTGCTAGGTCTAAGGCATAATCAAAAATAATCCTATTAGGTTTTTTGACTCCTGCATCATCCGAAGTGGTTATTGTTTGAAAGTAAGGAGACAACTTTGAATTCCCTAGCTTCTTATGTTGCACATCATAAAAGCCGTTGGTAATAATATGGAGCTTATAGCTAGCAGATAAATAATCCAGCACCTCAAATGTGTTGGGGAACAAGTGGTTGTAATTTGGCAATTGATCTATATAAGCTTGAGATAAATCATCGATGAGCTGTTCTGATGCAGAGAACTTAAGCGTATCAAACACTTCGCTCAAACGCTGGAATCTCAGGTCTTTTTGCTCGATCTTACCCTCCCTAAAAAGCTTCCAATACTTCCTATTCACAGGTAAGTAAACCTGCAGAAAATCGTTTAGGGGTAGATCGACATTGTAGCTTTTAAAAATAGTTTCAAAAGTAAGTTCTGAGTTTTTGTCAAAATCCCAAAGCGTGTGATCTAGATCAAAAAAAATATCGGTTATCTCTTTCATTGTTTCATTTCTTTCATGAGTGCAAATATGGCATTTTTAGAATAGCGATCTACAAAATCTGAATTTTCAAATATAAAATTCATTTGTCCATCAACTGATACTATAGCGGATTTTAATTGCTTCAGTTCCTCGATTTTTTCATAAATATCTATGCCTTTTAAAATCCTGGAATTTAAAACATAAGGCTGTATAACCAGTCCAGACACTTGCTCCAAATTCAAATCATAAAATTGGAAAGCGGTACAAGTCCCTGCCCGAAAGCCTATATTTTTTTGATAACCCATAGAAAAATCTTTCTCAACTTCCAACTTGTTGAAATTGAGATAGGCATCTGGAAAATTAAGATGGTAATTCTTTATAAGAGTTTTTACTAAACTTCTGTTGACTATGCCCTCCCAACGTTTTATTTCTTTCTCGAGAATTTCATAGTCATGGAGTCCTTCAAAACCAGGCAAAAGTCCAAGATCTCCGTAATCTCCCATAGATTTAATAAGGTTGTGATAAATCCTTTTATTATAACTTATACTTTTACTGTACCTAGAATAGTTGCTCAATTGAAAGTAGAAATCGAACTTCAATTTATTCTCTTTTGCAAAACCTATAAGTTCATCATAAATATCAAAAGGATCTGGCTGAAGCCTCAACATAGTCTTAAAGCGTTCAAAAAGAGATTTGATCTGGAGTTGAAAAATATCCCTAAAAGAAGCTCCCACAAATCTTACGAAACCATTGTGTCTATGTTCAAAAGCTTTGGACACTGCTATCAAAAAATGACTGTTAAACTCTCGCTTTGGAAAACTGATTTTAGGAAACTTAGCCTCCAATATTTTTTTTAGCTTATAAGTCCAAACATCCACCACAGGCTGTTTTAGAAAATCATATTGGTGGGCCAAACTTTCTTCAATAGGATAAGAATCGACATCATTTTTGACATGAGGCTGATATTCTTCGTATCGTGTAATTAAATAGAATGCTGCTGAAAAAATATCAAAAGGAATTTCACTTTCTGAAGAGACTCGAAAAAAGCACGGAACCTCTTCCCAATGATCCACACTGAAATTAAGATCGTTAATCCCTTGCTCATCCAATAAACCAAACTTTTGGATAAAAACTTCATTGCCCAATTTTTTCTTAGCGTAAGAAAACTTTACGCCCTCGAAAGCAATGAAATCTTCAACTTTCGTGCAAAATTTGACTTTAAACCCCAGTATCCTTCCACACATGTGTCTAAAGATATAGTTGATTCTTGGAGTTTGTTTTGGAATGTAAACTAATAGTTCCATAAATTAAAGTATACCTTCATCAGCAAAGCTAAAATAAGTTTTTTCTGTTACAATAATATGGTCCAGAATCTTTATATCCAGCAGGTCACCGGCATTTTTCAGTTTTTGGGTGATGGTTTTATCGGCTTGGCTAGGTTGCAAGGTTCCAGAAGGATGATTATGAACCAAAATAAGAGCTGTAGAGCCATGAGCCAAAGCACTTTTATAAACCAAACGCGTGTCTACCATAGTGGACGTAATTCCACCTTTGCTTAAGGGATATTTATAAATAATTTTATTGGAATTGTTCAGCATCAGTATCCAAAACTGCTCATGATCCAAATCCCCTAAAAAAGGATGCATTATCGTAAATACATCCTTACTTGTAGAAATTTTATTAAGCTCTTTAACAGACTCTGCTCCTCTCCTATTTCCAATCTCGAGTGCTGCGATGATACTAATCGCTTTGGCTTCACCAATTCCTTTAAAATCTTGAAGTTGGCTTAAATTGAATTTAGCGAGTTTCTGCAGACTGTTTTCAGAAGCATGTAAAATCCGTTTACAAAGCTCAACAGCACTCTCTTCCCTATTACCAGAGCCTATTAAAATCGCTAAAAGTTCTGCATCACTTAAGCTAGATTTACCTTTATGAATTAACTTTTCTCTTGGTCTATCACCTTCAGACCAATTCTTTATGCTAAAAGATTTTGAGGAGGGTTTCATACTAATGCTTATTTAGATAAAGGTAATCAAATAGAAAACACCCTGAGCTCTCCAACTAAGAAGTCATAAATAATTGACTCAGAATTAAAATTCAGCTAAAAAACAGTGTAATTTTGACATTATTATTTCTAAACTATGAGCTATTTACCAAGTCATTTTACATCCGAAAGTTGGGAATCTGTAAAAACCTTTATCGAGTTATTTCCGCTAGCCACGCTAATCAGTCTCCACGACCAAGAAATTTTTACGTCGCACATCCCTTTTATAATTTACAACGATAAATTGGTAGGACATATTAACAAAGAGAATCCACAATTTCAGCATATCCACAAGTCCCAGGTAGAACTTATCTTTCACGCAGGCGATGCTTACATTTCTCCCTCAGAATTTGAAACTGATGAACTCCCTACTTTTAATTTTGCAAAAGTTCATTTAAAAGGGAAAGCCAACTTTATTGAAGAACCTACAATGGTAGAAAGTTTAATAGCAATGACCAACCAATTGGATTTCAACTTTAAGCTTGAATCAAACCATCCTAAAATTCCTGTATTAAAGCATTTTATACAAGGCCTTGAAGTCTCTATAGATGAGTTCCACGGAAGGTTCAAGATGAGCCAAGACAAATCTGAATCTCATTTCAATAAAGCTAAAACACTCCTCAAAAAAAGTCAGGAAAAACGCTTAAATCTGTTTTTAAACACCTTAAGTCAGTAAGATTATTGAATCCACTTTTTGATTTCTTCAAAATCCAATCCTCCATAATTCCCACTGCTCATCAGTAACAAAACCTGGTCTAAATAAGACTTTGACTTCAAAAACTCTCTAAAAGCTTCAGGATTGGTAAATATTTTTAGATCTTTTCTTCCAAAAGCCTCAAAAATTTGTTCTTCGGTAATAGCTTCAAGCTGTTTAATTTCTAAAGCTTTAGGAGAGTAAAACACCACAGCTTCATCTGCCGCATTCAAAGCTTCTTTGTACTCTTTCAAAAACTCTGAATTCAAGCTGCTATATGTATGAAGCTCTAAACAAGCTAAAACTACCTTCGAAGAAAATTGTGCTTTCACCGCTTTTGTCGTGGCTAAAACTTTGGAGGGGGAATGCGCATAATCTTTAAAAACGATAGCTTTATTAGATTCTGCTATTTTTTCCAGCCTTTTGGACGCCCCTTTAAAGCTATTGATCGCTTCGTAGAAATCATCTTGGTCTACCCCCATATGTTGACAAATCCATTTTGCCCCTGCTATATTTTGTAAGTTATGCTTTCCAAAAACTTCCACAGGCAATGGGCCTTCTGGAGTTTCCAAATAGGTTACCGCGTCATCTATGGTGTGTTCTGGAGTAGAATAGGCATGTTTTCGAGTAGGCTTTTTAGCATTTAAAGCCAGTTGAGTGAGTATATCATCTTCCTCATTGTAAACCAAAGTACTCCCATTGGTCATGGAATCAAGAAATAATTCAAACTGATCTACATAATTTTCGAAGGTGGGAAAGACATTGATATGGTCCCAGGCAATTCCACTTAGCAAAGCGATGTTGGGTTGATATAGATGAAACTTTGGTCGTCTATCTAATGCCGAACTCAAATATTCATCCCCTTCCAATAAAATGAAGTCGTTCTCTTCGGTTAGGTGAACCATAGTATCAAAGCCTTCCAATTGTGCTCCAACCATAAAATCTACTTCTTTATCGTGATAATGCATCACATGTAGAATCATAGCAGTAATGGTAGTCTTACCATGAGAACCTCCTATCACTACCCTAGTTTTTTGCTTGGAATGTTCAAAAAGATATTCTGGATAAGAATAAATTTTAAGACCTAATTCTGTAGCTTTTAGAAGTTCTGGGTTGTCTGCTTTGGCATGCATACCAAGAATAACAGCGTCTATATCTGATGTTAACTTTTCTGGAAACCAACCAAACTCCTCAGGTAGTAAACCCTTTACTTTTAGCCTAGTTTTGGAAGGCTCAAAGATTTCGTCATCACTACCTGTGACTTGGTCTCCCTTTTCATGTAAGGCGATTGCAAGATTGTGCATGGCGCTTCCACCTATCGCTATAAAATGTATATGCATGTTTTGAAATTTGAATTAAAGGTAATAGATTTAAAAAAAGCTCTAAGGTGTAAGTCTTATTTTAATTTTTAATAAAAAAAACCAAGCTTTTTAGGCTTGGTTTGTACTAAATACTAGTTCACAACTAGTACCTATAATATTCAGGTTTAAATGGACCTTTAACTTCTACACCAATATAATCAGCTTGATCGGTTTCCAACTCTGTGAGTTCAACTCCAAGACGTTCTAAATGGAGTTTTGCTACTTTCTCATCCAAGTGTTTTGGGAGCATGTATACTTCATTTTTATACTTGTCTACATTTTGCCATAACTCTATTTGAGCAAGAGTTTGGTTAGTAAAGGAGTTACTCATCACAAAACTTGGGTGGCCTGTTGCGCATCCTAAATTCACAAGACGACCTTCAGCTAATAAAATAATGTCTTTACCATTTATTGTATACTTATCGACCTGTGGTTTGATTTCCACACGGGTATCGCCGTGATTCTTTTTCAACCAAGCTACATCAATTTCATTATCAAAATGACCGATATTACAAACTATAGTTTTGTCTTTAAAAGCTTCAAAATGCTTAGCTCTAATGATGTCTTTATTACCTGTTGTCGTAATAATAATATCTGCCGTTGGAGCTACAGTTTCTAATTTCTTAACTTCAAAACCATCCATAGCCGCTTGTAAAGCACAAATAGGGTCTATTTCTGTTACTGTAACGATGGAACCTGCTCCACTAAAAGAGGCAGCGGTACCTTTACCAACATCACCATACCCACAAACGATAACACGTTTTCCAGCAAGCATGAGGTCTGTTGCTCTTCGTATGGCATCTACAGCACTTTCCCTACACCCATATTTATTGTCAAATTTAGATTTGGTCACACTATCGTTTACATTGATAGCTGGCATAGGCAAAGTTCCATTTTTCACTCTCTCATAAAGCCTATGGACCCCAGTAGTTGTTTCTTCAGATAAACCTTTTATAGCATCTGCAAGTTCTGGAAAGTCGTCAAGAACCATGTTAGTTAAATCACCACCATCATCCAAAATCATGTTTAAGGGCTTTCTATCTTCCCCGAAAAACAAAGTTTGCTCTATACACCAGTTGAATTCTTCTTCCGTCATTCCCTTCCAAGCATAAACAGCAACTCCAGCTTCTGCAATGGCTGCTGCTGCATGGTCTTGAGTAGAAAAAATATTACAAGAACTCCACGTTACCTCAGCACCAAGCTCAACGAGTGTTTCAATTAACACAGCAGTTTGGATGGTCATGTGTAAGCAACCAGCTATGCGAGAGCCTGTCAAAGGTTTCTGTTTTCCAAACTCTTCTCTCAACGCCATTAAACCTGGCATTTCTGATTCTGCTAACTCTATTTCGCGACGTCCCCAATCTGCCAAAGAAATATCTTTAACTTTGTAAGGAGTATAATGTAATGTTTCCATACTCATAATTAATTTTATTATATTTTTGAACACAAAATTAAGGAAACCCTTTACAACTCTATGCCGATTTACAAAAGAATAACAGTAGATAAAGATACAACCGCCCTCATCTGGAAGATAGAAGAATCTTTAGAAAGTCTAGAAGAGGGCGTCGAGTTAACTGATTATTGCAGGGAGCGATACGACGGCATGAAATCTCAGATCCATAAAAAAGGATTTATGAGCATCAGGCATTTACTCAAGGAATTTGGATATTCAGATTTTGATTTAGACTACGACACTAAAGGCAAACCTCATCTTAACGATGGTCATAAGATTTCTATTACTCACTCTTTCGAATTTACAGCAGTTATAGTATCCACTAAAAAAGTTGGAATTGATATCGAGAAACAACGCGACAAAATAAAACTCATCGCACCAAAGTTCACCCCTATTGAAGAATATGAAGCTCTTGGAGATACAGGAGATCTCATTAGAAAATTGACCATTGTTTGGGGAGCAAAAGAATCTCTTTATAAGCTTTACGGAAAAAAAGGATTGCTTTTTTTACATGATATCTTTGTGAACGATTTTGAAATTTCAAGTCAGAAAACTACTGCTAGGGTAACTTCAAATAATGAAATTACTTTTTACAACTTAAATTTTCTTGAGTTCGAAAATTTCACTTGTGTGTATGCTATTGCCAATGATTAATCCTCCCCAGAATCCTATTTACACTAATATTTTTAGGAGCATTCAAAATGGTAATCACTTATTTAACGTTTTAATAGATCCCGATAAGTTTAATCTATCTCAAACTCAAGGGTTTTTAAACCGAACACCAACCGATGCTAATTTTAGTGGGAGTACTATCAAATTAAATCTATTATATCGTGTAAATAAATTTAATTTACTTTCTGGTCAAAATCCTAAATACTTAATCGATCTCAACAAAGTCTAATTTTAAATTAAAGAACTCTACTTTAGGGATCATCCCCGCAGGATATATTTTGATAGATGGAGGCTCAACAACTTCTGTTTTGGAAATGAGTCGAACCAAAGCTATCTCTCAGAACCAAATTTTAATGTGTATCCATACTGCACTTTCTGGTCAACTTCTTGTTTATCTTAACCCTAGAAATGGTGCAAAAACAAGAGTATCCGCAGAAATAATTTCAGAACGCAAGAAAGCCATTAATAATCCTCTTATTGTTAATAGAAGAATTAAAGATGACTTTCAAAAACGATCTGTTTATGAGGCTGCCCATATGAAAGTTATGAGCAAGCGTTTTCAGCTCAATTCCTTTAGTTAAGTTGATCTGTGTTATAACCTATAAATTCTTTTTCGGTCTCTTCAAACTTAATATCGTAATCCTCTAATGATTTTAATATAGGATTGTATATTTCTGGAAATATAGGCCTTAACACACCGGGCTTTTTAATTTCTCCATTTAGAATTTTGAGGGCAGCAATACCAACGGGAAGCCCAACCGTTTTAGCCATGGCCGTATAGGTTTGGTCCTCACCGATACTTACCATTGTAGAATCAATTTGCCTTCTTTCCCCATTAAGCTCAAATCCAAATTTATGATACATCACAATCATATCTTTATCTTCTGGCTTCAAAGTCCACTTATCTTCTAGAATTTTTTGAAGAGCTTGAGCTGGAGTTGCATTTTTTAGTCCAATAATTTTCTCTGAATTAAAAATATCCAACTCTACAAGTTTGTCCCAAATGAGATCGTCTTGGTCAATTTTTAAGCTCAACCTTAGCTTAAGTTCAACTGAATCTGTTGGTGAATAGGGCAAGAATGAATTCACAAAAGATCTATAACTCATTTGTTCTGTGTGTTGCATCGCATAGGTATCGTCTGTCAATCCAAGTTGAACAAATACATTCCAAGCTTTGCTAAAACCAATACGTCTTAGGGTTCCTCTGTAGATGGTAGGAATATTCTCCAATCCATATATACTTCTGTAAGCTAAAGAGTTTCGATTGGCTAAGCCTTCGAAGCGCCCATATTTTGGAATGCTTAGAAATTCGGTTCTGCGAAAAAGGCGTTGGTAAGGAATATATTTATATTGACCGGCTTGGATAAATTCTGCGGCTCCACCTTGTCCAGCCACAACAACGTTTCTGGGATTCCAAGTGAATTTATAATTCCATAGATTATCATCGCTTTCAGGAGCGACAAGTCCCCCCGTAAAAGATTCAAAAAGCAACATTTTGCCTCCTTGAGATCTTATTCTATCTATCACCTGCATGGCACTCATATGGTCAATGCCAGGGTCAACCCCTATCTCATTCATAAAGGTGAGCCCTTTTTCCTTAACTTCTGCATCCAATGCTTCCATTTCTTTAGATACATAAGAGGCTGTGACCATGTTTTTATTAAACTTCACACAATCTTTTGCAACTTCCATATGGAATCTGGCAGGTAGCATAGAAATAACAATGTCTGCACTTTGTATAGCTTCTTGTCTATTGGCTTTGTCAAAAATATCTAATTGCATAGCCTTTGCATTGGGATGATCTGCTGTTAGGCTTCTAGCATTATCAATAGAAATATCCCCTATTATTATGTGTAGGTCTTCTTTAGAAGAAGCCTTTAGCAAAAACCTAACGAGTGATGATGCAGATTTTCCAGCACCTATGATTAAAATTGATCTCATATTCAAAAATGGATTTTAATGATTAATTTTGTGTAAAAATTGAAATTACATAATATAATAGGGATACAAGGATGAAGCAAAGAAAAAAATTGGTTTTACTCGGAAGTTGTTTTGGAGGTATAGGAATTATCCTTGGAGCTTTTGCAGCTCATGGCTTGGAAAGCATAATTTCTGAAGATGCTATAAACACCTTTGAAACGGGAGTGAAATACCAAATCTACCACGCCTTGTTTTTGCTTTTTCTATCCACACAAACCTTTACTACACAAAAACTTAACAAAATCCTCTTTTGGCTTATACTCACTGGTGTTATCTTCTTTTCGGGTTCTATATATGGCCTAGCTACCAATGAACTTTCAAGCTTCGACTTTAAAACTATAGCTTGGATTACACCTATAGGTGGAATTTTGTTGATTTTGAGTTGGGCTTTACTCTTCATTCATATTATTAAAAAAAGCTCATAATTTATAATAATTACCTCCTTAATTTAAATATAAACTCATTAGCTTTGTCTGTCATAATAACAACACAACAAAATTATGAATAACTTAAAGCGAATTACTAAAACGATTGAGTTAAAAGATTATGGCATCGATTCAAAGAGAATCAACTATCAACTTTCACCTGAAGATTTACATGAAATCAGCATTCAAAAAGGGATGGGTGTTGAGGTAGATAGTGGTGCACTTGCCGTCAACACTGGTGAATTTACAGGACGATCTCCGAAAGATAGATTCATTGTAAAAGATGATATTACCAAAGATGAAGTATGGTGGAGTGATATCAACTTAGAATTTGACCCTGATCAGTTTGATAAACTATACAATAAAGTGGTTAACTACCTCAACGATAAAGAGCTTTTCGTAAGAGATTGTTATGCCTGTGCAGATGAGAATTACCGACTTAATATAAGAGTCATTAATGAGAATTCATGGAGCAATATGTTTGCTTACAATATGTTTTTAAGGCCTACGGAAAAGGATCTTGAAGATTTTTCTCCAGAGTGGACCGTAGTTAGTGCACCTAGTTTTAAAGCAGACCCTGAGGTTGATGGGACACGGGCCCACAATTTTGCTATTCTTAATTTTACTCGAAAAATCGCCTTAATAGGAGGTACGGGATATACTGGAGAGATAAAGAAAGGGATTTTTTCTGCTCTTAACTTCATACTCCCAGTCATGAAAAACACTCTCCCCATGCACTGCTCTGCCAATGTCGGAAAAAAAGGAGATACTGCTATTTTCTTTGGTCTTTCGGGGACAGGGAAAACGACTTTATCTGCAGATCCAGACAGGAGATTAATTGGAGATGATGAACATGGATGGACCAATGAAAATACAGTCTTTAATTTCGAAGGAGGATGTTATGCAAAAGTCATAAACTTATCTCGCGAAGGAGAACCAGAAATATATGACAGTATTAAACCAGGAGCCATTCTTGAAAATGTAATTATTAAAGATGGGGAAGTAGATTTTAAAGACAAAAGTATCACTCAAAACACAAGGGTAAGTTATCCTATTCATCATATAGACAATATTCAACCTGGGTCTGTTGGGGAAAATCCTAAAAATATCTTTTTTTTAACGGCAGATGCCTTTGGTGTGTTACCTCCTATAAGTAAACTCACCCCTGGACAAGCAGCTTTTCACTTTATAAGTGGTTATACTGCTAAAGTGGCAGGAACAGAAGCTGGAGTTACAGAACCCATACCGAGTTTCTCTGCTTGTTTTGGCGCCCCGTTTATGCCTTTACACCCTACACGGTATGGTGAAATGCTAAGTAAGAAAATGAGAGAAGCAGAAGTAAACGTTTGGCTAATTAACACAGGATGGACTGGAGGACCTTATGGCACAGGAAACCGAATGAAACTGAAGTTTACAAGAGCTATGATTACAGCTGCATTGGAAGGCCAACTTTCTGATGTGGAATACAAAACACACGATATCTTTAATATTGCCATCCCTAAAAGTTGTCCAAACGTTCCCTCTAATGTATTAAACCCTAGAGAGACTTGGGCGAACAAGGAAGCTTATGATCTAAAAGCTAAATCCTTAGCTAAATCGTTTATAGATAATTTCAAAAAATTTGAATCTTACGCGGACGAAGAAATTCTGAATGGTGCCCCCAACGCTTAAAAACTAGAAAACATTATTAAATTAAAGAGCCGATATACACTTGTATATCGGCTCTTTAATTTAATGGAAAGAAAACAATAAATTAGTTCTCTTTTACATAGTTTTCAATGGCCATTGTCATAGATGGGGTTTTTGGAGTAGGAGCTTGTATTTGGACCTTTAGACCTTTCTCCTCGGCGGCTTTGATGGTTGAGTTCCCAAAAGCAGCGATGCGTGTATTTTTTTGTTCGAAATCTGGGAAATTCTCGTAAAGCGACTTAATCCCGCTAGGACTAAAGAAAACCACAATATCGTAAGATACTTCTCTAAGATGAGAAAGATCGCTTACCACAGTTTTATAAAAAATGCCACGCGTCCAATCTACACCAAGTTTATCGAGCTGCTGTGGCACCATAGACTTAAGCATATCTGAGGAAGGCAATAAGAATTTTTCATCTTTATGCTTCTTAATACTTACTTCAAGTTCTTGAAATGTTCTTTTCCCAACATAAATCTTACGCTTTCTATACACTACATACTTCTGCAAGTAAAAGGCTACCGCTTCACTCAAACAAAAATATTTAAGACTATCTGGTATTTTATATCTCATTTCTTCAGCAATTCTAAAGAAATGATCTACTGCATTTCTACTTGTAAGGATAATAGCGGAAAACTTGGTGATGTCAATTTTTTGCTGCCTTACCTCTTTAGAATCTACTGGCTCAACGTGTATAAAGGGGATGAAATCAATTTTTAATTTTAATCTTTCTTCAAGTTCTGAATAAGGAGAGTTTTCTACATTAGGTTTAGGCTGTGAAATAAGGATACTTTTCACTTTCATAGAGCTTAGTTTTTTCTTACAAAATTCTAATTAGTCTGTGTTAAACATTTTAAAAAGAATTAGGTAGGGTGCGATTTCAAAAACGCAAAGGTACAAAATAAAGTAAAACCAGTAAGCTAAAATATGCTTTTGATAAGAGAGAGCATAAATCAATAGCTTTACAGTGTAAAGCAAGGTCACAAGAGCAATAACCAAGGTCACAGAAAGTGAGTGGTCTATGTTTTGAAAATAAATAAGCAATCCAAAAGGAAATAGTATAAATAAACTAATCCAACTTAAAACACCTTGCTTAAAAAAAAGATATTTATTTATGAGTGGATCTATTTCAAACAAGTCTCCTATCATTTTTTCAATAAGGTATTTACTTAATAAAAAAATCAATAGCAATAAAAAGATTTGAAGGTATGACGTAATATTGAAGTCACCGCTGTCGGATATGACATGAAGGAAAAAAGATAATCCTAAAAGACTTGATAATAAAATAAAAACCTCGGGGAGCTCTATGCGCCTTTTTTCAGAGAATTTTTTATTGAAAAAAGACATGTCATAAAAAGAGTTTACATAAGAAAAAAAATAGTTCGTCTTGTTCCACTTTATAATCAACATAAATATCAAAATAAGCAGGATAATTCCCACAGTCCAATGATGATCTTGTATTAGTCTTAAGGTCAAAAACAAGTTTAATATTTGAGACAAATGTAAATTAAAATGAAGTTTTATAGATGAGATTTAGCTTGTAAAATATATATTTGTCAGCCAACATTTAATACGACTTGATGTCTCACAAATTAGTCATCATTCCTACATATAACGAAGTTGAAAATATTGAAAAGGTCGTCAGAAATATTTTCTCTCAACCTGTCAATTTTGATATTCTCGTTGTAGACGATTCTTCCCTTGACAAGACTTGGGCTTTAGTTCAAAACTTACAAGAAGAGTTTAAGGGTAGGTTACATTTAGAAATACGAAAATCTAAGAGCGGTTTAGGGAAAGCCTATTTACATGGGTTCCGTTGGGCTCTCGAAAGATCTTATGATTATATTTTTGAAATGGATGCCGACTTTTCTCATAATCCAAATGATCTAATAAGGCTGTATAATACTTGTCTTAAAGATGGTTTTGATATGAGTATTGGATCGAGATATATAACTGGGGTTAATGTGATAAATTGGCCTATGAAAAGGGTCTTATTGTCTTGGCTGGCTTCAAAATACGTAAAAATTATTACGGGATTACCTATAGAAGATACTACTGCTGGGTTTATTTGTTATCACCGGAAGGTACTGGAGGATATGGATCTTAATAAAATAAAGTTTGTAGGTTATGCGTTTCAAATTGAAATGAAATTTAAAGCCTTTAAAAAAGGATTTAAAATAAAGGAGATTCCAGTTATATTTACAGACAGGACAAAAGGGAAGTCGAAAATGAGCACAGGCATCATCAAAGAAGCTGTCTTTGGTGTAATGAGCCTTAAATTGAAAAGCCTTCTAGGTAAAATTTGAATTATGAGAGAATATCTAATCAAAAATTCTAAGATCGTCAATGAGGGTGAAATCTTTGAAGGCGACGTTCATATCAAAGACGATTGGATAGTAGAGGTCTCTTCGTCGATAAGTGCAAAATCGAGTGACATCAAAATTATTGATGCCGGCGGGAAACATCTTATTCCAGGCATTATAGACGACCAAGTTCACTTTAGAGAACCTGGATTAACCCATAAAGAAACGATACTCACAGGATCCAAAGCTGCTATTTCCGGTGGTATCACCTCCTATTTTGAAATGCCCAATACCAATCCGCAAACCACTACCATAGACAAGTTAGAAGAAAAATTCAGTATCGCTAAAGAAAATTCTTACGCTAACTACTCCTTTATGTTTGGTGGTACAAACGATAACTTGGAGGAAATCAAAAAAATAAACCCTAAAACTACGGCGGCCTTAAAGTTGTTTTTAGGCTCTTCAACTGGTAATATGTTGGTAGATAACGAAAAGGTCCTTGAACAAATCTTTAAACATTCACCCCTAATCATTGCTACCCATTGTGAAGATGAAGACACTGTAAAAAGAAATTTGGATGCTTATCTAAAAACCTACGGCGAAGACATCCCTATAAAATATCATCCAGCCATTCGAAGCGAAGAAGCTTGCTATTTATCGTCGTCTAAAGCTGTTGCTTTGGCAAAAAAAACAGGCGCTAGATTACATGTCTTTCACCTATCAACGGCCAAAGAATTAAAATTATTTTCCAGTAAGCTACCGCTTAAAAAGAAAAAGATTACTGCTGAAGTTTGTATTCATCACCTCTGGTTTGACGATACAGATTATGAGAAAAAAGGAACCTACATTAAATGGAATCCAGCTGTAAAAACAGCAAATGACAAAGAGAAACTCCTAAAAGGACTAAACAACAATTTGATAGATGTAGTTGCATCAGACCATGCTCCTCATACCAAGGAAGAAAAAAACAACACCTATACTAAAGCACCAAGTGGAGGTCCACTTGTACAACACGCTTTACCAGCCATGCTAGAGTTTTACCATCAAGGAAAATTAAGCTTAGAAAAAATTGTAGAAAAAATGTGCCACAATCCAGCTATCTTATTTGATGTAGACCAACGCGGTTTTATAAAAGAGGGCTACAAAGCAGATTTAGTCCTCTTAGACTTAAAAGCACCTTGGACAGTCAACTCTAGCAATATATTTTATAAATGTGGGTGGTCCCCTTTTGAAGGGTCAACCTTCAAGTCTAGGGTAACCCATACCTTTGTAAATGGCCACTTGGTCTATGAGAATTTCAAATTTAATGAGGGCAAGTTCGGTCAACGCCTAAAATTTAACAGATAAATGAAATACACTCTATATTTATTATTCATTTGTATTGTTTCATTACTGGGTTGTCAAAAAATTGAAGATGTCGAAAAACCAGATAAACTTTTGAACAAATCCGAAATGAAAGGCCTTATTTATGATATGGTTCTCCTAGATGCTTCTTATGGGATTAATGAAAAAAAATTTAAAGATATGAGTTTGGATATGCTGGAATTTATCTCTACTAAATATCAATTGGATAGTACCCAGATCAAATTGAATATTGAGTATTACAACATCAACTTTGATGACAATCTTGAAATTTATGAAGCTGTAAAAGATAGTCTTGAAAGATTAGATAGACTCTACATTGATCGCGCAAAGGAAATCGATAGTTTGAAAAAACTAAAGAGAATAAAAAAAGATTCTATTGCCAAATTGGACACCTTGTCTCCAAAAAAAATACTTAAAGTGCTAAGTAAAACCTAATTAGGATCTTTGTGAAATCTTCGAAGCATAGACCGTAAACGCTTCAAAATCAAAGTCTAACTCAGATTTTATTTTATCAGAAGAATAGAAGGAATATTCAAATAAATTCGGGATGGCATCTAAGGTCAATTGTCGTTTATATGAAGTCAAAAAAGACCTTAGAATTTCAAAGCACCAAGCCAAGTATAACATCCATGGTTTAAGAGCCAACTTTGGAGGTGAGACTTGATATAATCTAGAAAATTCATCGATGACCATTTTAAATTTTAAATTTTCGGCGACCAATATAAAACGTTCATTGGTGATGGAACTTTTCATAAGTTGATGCATCGCTTTACTCACATCATACACACTCACAAAACCAGTGATTTTTTGGGGATAAAACTTAAGTCCATTTTTAATTTTGGAAAGCAGAAGTCCACTCCCCGACTCATAAAATCCATCTCCCAATATAATTCCAGGATTTACAATCACAACGTCAAGACCTTCTTGAGACCCTCTCCATACTTCCATCTCTGCACCATATTTGCTTATTTCGTAAGAAGATTGTTTTAAATCTTCAGTTAAAACAGTCTCTTCTGTGACAAATTCTTGACCCAAGGTTTTTCCTAAAGTTGCGATAGAACTCACGTGACAAAACTTCAAAATAGAAAAATCTATGGCCAAATTTACCATATTAGAGGTGCCTTCAATATTTATTTTTCGCATCATTTTATACTCAGAGGGACTATTGCTTATCAATCCAGCGCAATGGTAAACATGAGTTACATCTAAGAAGGCCTCTTCAAGCCTGGGTATATTTAAAATATCACCTTGAAACCACTCGACAAATTGATTTACTTCTCGTAGAGTAATGCCGTATTTCAAAATAATAGAAATGGCCTGATCTTGCTTCGTTTTGGTTCTGTATAAAGCCCTTGTTTGTTCTTTATTCAAAATAAGCTGAGCGAGAAGATGTGCTCCAACAAGACCTGTAGCTCCAGAAAGTAAATTCATTTGGTAAATATACAAATTTCGAAAGTTGAAACCTTTTTCATTATAATATCTTTGCCATAAATCAATACAGATCATGAAAAACGATTTTATAGAAGAAGTAACTTGGAGAGGGATGATCCACGATGTTATGCCGGGGACTCAGGACCACCTTAATGAATCACCTAGAGCGGCTTATGTGGGGATAGATCCAACTGCAGATTCCCTTCATATTGGCCATTTGGTAAGCGTAATGATGCTTAGGCATTTTCAACTTGCAGGACACAAGCCTGTAGCTTTGGTTGGCGGCGCTACTGGTATGATAGGAGATCCTTCAGGAAAGTCTCAAGAACGAAATCTTTTAGATGAAGCTACATTAAGGCATAACCAAAACGCTTTAAAAGCACAATTATCTAAATTCTTAGAGTTTGATGCTAAAGAAGATAATTCTGCTATCCTAGTAAATAACTATGATTGGATGAAGGATTTTTCTTTCTTAGATTTTATTAGAGATGTTGGTAAGCATATTACTGTAAACTATATGATGTCCAAAGAATCTGTAAAAAAACGTTTGTCTTCAGAGTCTAAAGAAGGTATGAGTTTTACAGAATTCACTTACCAGCTTGTTCAAGGTTACGATTTTTTGCACCTCTATAGAACACAAAAATGTACTTTACAGATGGGGGGAAGCGATCAATGGGGTAATATTACAACAGGCACAGAATTGATTCGCCGGATCGACCAAGGAAAAGGCTTTGCACTAACCTGCCCACTGATTACAAAAGCTGATGGTACCAAATTTGGTAAAACAGCAACAGGGAATATTTGGTTAGATCCTAAAAAAACATCGCCATATAAATTTTACCAGTATTGGATCAATACCAGTGATGAGGATGCAGAAATATTTATAAAGATTTTCACCTTCCTTTCCCAAAAAGAGATTTCAGACTTGGTGAACACACATAAAGAACAGCCGCATTTAAGGCAACTGCAAAGTAGGCTGGCAGATGAAATCACAGCTGCAGTACACTCTAAAAAGGGTTTAGACAAGGCTAAAGAAGCTTCTCAAGTTCTATTTGGAAAAAGCACTGAAGAAGACTTAGCAAAGCTCGATGAGGCTACATTTCTGGATGTCTTCGAAGGGGTTCCGCTTAAAGAATTAAGCAAAGAGATCTTAAATGATAACTTTGATATGATTGCTGCGCTTTCCGCAGAAACTGAGTTTTTAAGCTCAAATGGTGAAGCAAGAAGAGCCTTAAAAGAAAATTCTATATCCGTGAATAAGTCTAAAGTAGGATTGGATTATACGCTTACAGAAAAAGATTTGATTAACGGCAAATATGTTTTAATCAATAAAGGAAAAAAGAACACTTATTTAATAAAATTCAACTAAATAAACTTGAACTCTTTTAAAAAGGCTTTCTAAAGGGAAGCCTTTTTTTTGTGACTTAAAACAGAAAAGCCTTGAGCGAGTGCTCAAGGCTTTTCTTAACTAACCAATCTATTATGAAAAAACTTCATCCTGATACAAATATAAAGTACAAATCTATAATGTAAAAACAATTGCAAAATTATCTTCAAATTATTAACAATTAAAAGTTTAAATATCTCATTTTCAGGTATCTAAATTATCTTAAATTTATAATAACTTTTAGAAAATTAAAGACCTCCCTGCCAATTCATAAAATATGAGTTCTAAAAAAATAAAATTTAGAGGCAGACCTTGAGAAGACTCCTCGCATTAGACAGCTTAAGCGCTCAATGAGGAATTAAAATTTTAAAACCCCGAAACTAAGTTGATAAGGTTTATGTATTTTTGAACAAAAATGAAGAAATGAAAATTGTTTCATATAACGTAAATGGCATAAGAGCCGCTCTCAAAAAAGGATTGATAGACTGGTTAAAAACTACAGATGCGGATGTGGTTTGTTTTCAAGAAACCAAAGCACAACCGGAACAGATAGATAACAGTATTTTTGAAAACATTGGGTATAACAATTGCTACTGGTATTCCGCAGAAAAGAAAGGCTATAGCAGCGTTGGTATACTTTGTAAATCTGAACCTAAGCATGTCGAATATGGAACAGGAATAGACTATATGGATAGAGAAGGACGAAACCTAAGGGTCGATTTTGAAGACGTCTCCATAATGAGTCTCTATCTTCCTTCAGGCACCAACGATGCTAGGTTGAACTATAAGTTTACCTACATGGATGATTTTAAAGTTTATATCGAAAATTTAAAAAAAGAAATCCCTCCCCTAGTCATTTGTGGAGATTACAATATTTGCCATGAGGCCATAGATATTCACGACCCCGTAAGATTAAAAACAGTCTCTGGTTTTTTACCAGCAGAGCGAGAGTGGCTATCTAAATTTTTGAAAGACTCTGGCTTTGTGGATTCCTTCCGAAAATTAAACGAAGATGTTGTACACTATTCTTGGTGGAGTTATAGAGCAAATGCCCGACAAAATAATAAAGGCTGGAGGCTAGATTATCTTTTGGTTGCTCAAGAAATAGAAGACCTGGTGTTTAGGTCTGTCATTTTACCCGACGCTAAGCATAGCGACCACTGCCCTGTCTTACTCGAATTGAAATAAACCAACTAAGCTCTCGTTTCTAATTAAAATAGCTATCCTATGAAAATAATTAAATTTCTTTTAATCGGATTTACAGTTTTAAATCTTGTGGGCTGCGTTAGCCAAAAAAAATTCTTAGAGCTAGAGGATGAATTTGGTACTTTACAAAGAGTCAATACTCAACTTAACCGAAAGTTGGACGATTGCAATTCTGAAAAAACAGCCTTGGAAGATGAACTCTCCTATTCCAAAGATAGAATTGAGGTTTTAAAAACTCAACGCGACGACCTTACTAAAGACTTGCAAACCACTAAAAGCACCTTAGAAAAGCTAAACGATTCTTACGATGCTTTAGAACAAAACAGCTCACAAGCCCTTGCCGCTAATTCTAAACAAAACAGAGAACTTTTAGAACAGTTGGAGCTAAAAGAAGGTGCTCTCGCCGAAGAACAAAACCGCCTAGAACAACTTCAAAAGGATTTGCAAGCGAGATCCAACCAGATAGAAGAATTACAATCTCTTATTGCAGATAAGGAGCAAAAGATGATCTCTTTAAAAGAAAATTTATCCAGAGCATTAACCAATTTTGAAGGACAAGGCTTAAGCGTCGAGCTGCGAGATGGTAAAGTATATGTGTCGATGGAAAATAAACTCCTGTTCGCTTCAGGAAGCTGGACCGTAGGGGGCGAAGGTCAAAAAGCTGTAAAGGAACTTGGTAAAGTCCTCGCAGATAATCCTGATATAGCTGTCTTAATAGAAGGCCATACCGATAATGTACCTTACGGAGGAAATGGGCCATTAACAGATAACTGGGACCTGTCGACCAAGCGGGCTACCGAAGTCTTAAAACTGCTGTTAAAAAATGGAAAAATCAATCCTCAAAATCTGACTGCAGCAGGAAAGGGTGAGTTTGCACCATTAGTCCCTAACACAACGGAGGAGGGGAAAGCTAAAAACCGCCGAATCGAAGTGGTATTGACGCCAAAACTAGATGAAATTTCGAAATTATTAAGTGAATAAACAAGTTGAACTAAAAGGGATTCTTACTATAAGAATCCCTTTTCTTTAGCCTTTTCTACCAAAATTTTATCGTTGGTATTGGGAATATCAAAGAAAAATTTCATCTGCTTCTTTCGCTTTTCAATCGCGCTTAAGGAAAGATCCATGTGGTCAGGAATATTTTTTGTAAGAATACCCTTAGAAATTAAATAAAGAATCCTCAAGTCTTCTTCATCGATATTATGAGCAAAGTCAATAGTCTTTTTCATCATTTTTTGTACGGTAGTACTGTGATAAGTATGCCCTTTAAGTAAACTTTCTATAGCAGCAATTAGGATATCTGGGTTGGTATCCGACTTTACTAGAAATCCGTTGGGATCTATCCGTCGCAAAACATTTAATACCTTATAGTTGTTTTCCAACATAGTGCAGATTAAAAGTTTGGCATGAGGCTGTTTTTTTTTGGCGAGTTTGGCTAAGTCCTCTCCAGAGCTATACTTACCGTCCTTGCTTGCAGGCAGGGAAAGATCTAGACAGATAAGATCATACTTTTTATCTTCGTTTAAAATTTTTTCGGCGGCATCCGTACAATTTAAGGCTGAATCTTTGGAGAATTTTAGTTCATCATCATGTTCGTTTATGATTTCCAAGGCTTGTTCAAAACCTGCAATTATCATTGGATGATCATCGACAAGAAGGACATTATACTTAGGCATAAGTTTTATTTGAGGGGAATAAAAATACTAATTTTAGTTCCAGTACCAAGCTTAGAATCAATACTTATTTTACCGTGGACTTCATCGACTCTAGACTTTATATTCTTTAATCCAATACCCGGTTTTTTTTGATTTTTAAAGCCTTTGCCGTCATCTTTAATAATGAGTTCAATTTCCTTTGCAGATTCATTTAAGCTGAATTTGATAAATACAAAGCTGGCTTCAGCGTGTTTTTGAATATTCATGGTGGCCTCCTGGAGGATTCGGTAAGTATGCATTTTTACTACAGAAGCTATTAAGGACCAGTTTACAGAATCGTCTATTGTAAGTTGATGACTTCTCTCTAGCTGTTGCTTTTGAATGAGATCTTGAATAAGATCTCCAAATTCTTTATGCTCATCAAAATAGGTGTTGGATAATTCGTGCGATAAGCTCCTGATTTGGCGTTCTACATCCATCAAATTATCGGTGAGTTGGCCGAATTTTTTATCCCCTTTAATCCCCGTTTTATATTTGTAAAACATAAGATTCATCCGGTTGGCATAAAGTTCAGTGAGAATGTTATCGTGTAATTCTCTAGCGATGCGATCCCGTTCTTCACGCTTGCCTTCGTCTTTCCTTGCACTTTGAAGAAGAAGAAGTTCGTATATTTTTTCATCCGCCACTTTTTGATCACGTTCCAGTTCTAAAGCTCTGTTTTTGGATCGCTGAACATAAAATATAAAGACTGAACTCCCTAATATAATGATGAGAGAGGAAATAAGGAAAATGATGGTGCGCTCTTCTTCAAGCATTTCTGCACGTTGCTTAACCTCTTCCGTTTCAAAACGAATACGTTCAAATTTATTACGCACTTTTCTCTCCTCAATTTGAAGACTATCGCTTAAGTTAATATAGGAAGTTGTGTAGGAGTAGCTGTTACTGGGTTGCAAGTCTGCCAAGAGTTGTAAAGAGGCTAAGATATCTCTATTGTTATTATTGCTTTGTGCTGTGGAATTCGCTTCTTCGGCAAGTTGTAAAGCTTTTATGGTGTTGCCTATAAATTTGTAATATTCTGCGATATGAATCTGACTAATAGAAATCCCAGCAAGATGCTTAATATTTTGCCTAATTTCTAAAGCCCTTTCCATGTCGGGAAGCACATTTTGAGTCTCACCGCTTTCCAATCTGTTATAGGCTAGATTATCTAGAGCCATTGCATAGAGATAAGGATCTCTTTCGTACAGATTTTTGGTGAATAAGGTCTTTCTATAATTTTTGATAGCAAGATCAAAGTTTTTTTGCTTTTCATGAACATTACCAACATTATTAAATGTAGCTGCTCTGTATAAGTCTGGGTCTTCTACTTTACCTAAAGCCTGTAACGCATTATTTAGATATTCTAAGGCAACGTCAAAATTTCTAAGATTATAATTACTTACCCCAAGAAGACTGTAAGCTTTAAATAATAAATCAAAATTTCTAATTTCCTTGCTAATTTCAACAACCTTGATTAAAGTGACTTCTGTACCCGTAAAATCTTTCGCTCGAGCTTGAATTAATGCTAAATTGTATAGCATTTGGGCGTAGTTTCCTAAATCATTTTTTTTATTGTAAAAGTAACCAGCTTCATTGTAAGCAAAATAGGCTTTGTCAGATTTATTAGAAGTCAAGTAAAAGTCTCCTAAGTTCCAATAAAAATTCGCCAAAGAAATAGTATCTGTATATTTTATAGATATTTTTCTGCCAAGTTCATTGATTTTAAGGTAATATCTTGAATTTGAATTTAAAGCTCTATAATCAAGTGTTTTGAGATATTTAATTTGAAGGCTATCATTTTCAATTCGTTGTACAAACTGAAATGATTTATTTAAATTTTCTTCTTTATTACTGTTATTGTCAAATTTCTTAAGGTAAATCAAAATAGAATCCCTCAGATCAGGATTAACTTTTAGTTTATCTTTTTTTTGATCTTGACAACTAATAATAAAAATAAGTCCGACAAAATAGTATATGAAACGCTTCATTAAGTTCGTTCTAAAATCTTGCCCAAAGTAAATAAATTAAATTTTAAAGATCACTATCATCAGGCGGAGTATTTGTTGCTTTATAAATTCTATTTTCTCCACCTGATCCAAAAATCTCTTCTGGAGTTTCTCCTTCGTATTGATCGTCGCTAAACGCTTCTGGTGAACATCCTGCAAAGAAAAATAAACATACCATTGTGAAAATTCCAATTATCTTTTTCATGACTCTAATTTTTAAAATTAATGTTTGTATTAATGTTTGTATTAATGTTTGTATTAATGTTTGTTTTACTATTTATATTATTGTTTTACAAATATAAGTGACATAAAAACATTTGGATTACGGTTTAACCGTACACTTGTTACGGTTAAACCGTAATTTCCAATTATATCTCTCGAAAGCCTTGTTATTGCTGGGATGTAAATTTATAAAAAAAATTATATTTACATGTTTGAGTTATTTTTTTATATGTGAGACTCTTTTCTCAGTTTTTCATTAAAAAATAACGTCGAAAAACTCATCATAATAACAGATTATTAAAGTCTATAAAACGTTTACAAACGGCTACAACCGTCTGTAAACGCAAGTAAAAGGAAGTAACTGGATAACT
Source organism: Psychroflexus torquis ATCC 700755 (assembly GCF_000153485.2). NCBI lineage: Bacteria > Pseudomonadati > Bacteroidota > Flavobacteriia > Flavobacteriales > Flavobacteriaceae > Psychroflexus > Psychroflexus torquis. Next base: position 1,122,502 of record NC_018721.1, read on the forward strand.
GTCAATTAAAAGGAACTCGTGCTCTCATCTTTGCCCTGTCGATAGGAAACACCGTCGATGTGGTTTAGAAAGACTAAGCCAATTTAAAAAACCATTTAGTTTTATAGTTATGAGTACTTTAAAAAATTCAGTACAGTTAATGGGCCACTTAGGCCAAGATCCAGAAGTTGTCAACCTTGACTCTGGGAAAAAACTCGTTAAATTCTCTATCGCTACCAACGAGTATTATCACGACACTAGCGGCGAGAAAGTCACCAACACCTATTGGCATAATATCATTGCCTGGGGCAAAACTGCTAGCTTTATCGAAACTTATGTCAAAAAAGGGCAAGAGGTTTTAATAAAAGGCAAACTCGCTCCCCGCTCCTACGAAACCAAAGAAGGTGAAAAACGCTACATCACAGAAATCAATTGTTCTGAGATTGTGACGACCTCGCAGAAGGTGTAAAATTATTGGTGGTCTGATAAAGAATATTTTTAAAAATCGCTTAGACTATTTTTTATTCCTTTATCACAACATAGCCCACGGTTTTAACCGTGGGCTATGTGCTATTAACAATAGAATTTAAAAGATTTTCAACATATCCCTTACAGTTTATAAATTACCTTAATCATCACAATCCTAGGCTGAATAAATAGTCTTCGGTCGGCGACTATGAATTCATTGACAGAATTTTGCCTTTTAAATTCAATATCAAACAAGTTGGTAGCGCTTAACTCAAACCCCCAGGCTGAATCTTCTTTTCCGTAGAATAAAGAAGCATCCGCCATTTCAAATCTATTGACGTCTCCTGTGGTTTGATTTTCAAAATAATTGTAATCGTAATTGAACTTAAAAATAAAATCTTCCCAATCATATTCCAAATAGGCAAAGGGAGACAAAGTGGTAAACTTGTTGTCGATGGCATCTGAGTTGAGTCTGGAAAAACTTTGCCTCACGCCCGTTTCCAGATTTGGCCAATCGTCATATCGTGTGGTTACTTTTGCATTATAGCCAAAATTAATACTTTCATAATCCAACACCTCATCGTTGATGATCCTGGAGTAGTCCGATAGGCTTGCATTACCTCCTAGAGTAAACGTATAATTAGGAATACGTTTATTGATAGTTCCATTAACGTTATAGGTATTTTCAGGTAAATCTGTAAAAATACTGGTGCTTATTTGGTCGATACCTTCAATCTGAGTCTGATTTCTAATGCTGCTTTCTCGATGCGTATAAGACAATCTAGCATTATAAAACAAACCCTTGAACATATTAAACTGACTATAAAGTAAACTCGACGTTTGGTAAATTTGATTTTGTAAATTCTCGTTTCCTCGTCTAATCTGATTAAAACTTTGCAGGCTTAATCTGTTGGCATAATTTGAAGAATTCCCAAAGTTGGTATACCGGTTATAATTGAACCTCAGTTTTTCAGAGGTTTTGAATTCGTACTCCGCGTAAAACTCGGGAAGTAAAACAGCGGTTTGATCATTGACCAATTCATCACCAAACTGTGATACATTCCAGTTAAAATTCTTGACGACCAAACCTGGCCTTAAAACCAATTCTCCAATCTGAGTTTTATACTGAAACCCTAGCGACGCATTAAAGAGCTCAAAATCCATCTGATTATTAAATCCCGCTGACTCAAAACTAGTGGTGCTACCATCGTTTAAGATTTGCTCATCCAGCGTATTCAAGTTGAAGGTAAAGTAATCCACACCTGCCACAGGATAGATGTGATGAAAATCGGCTAGCACCCAATAATGCTTAGCATTAAGGCTCAAGTTGGTAACTTCCTTCTGGTTAAGCTGATTTAACCTGAACTCATCTCCTTCATCTACCAAAGGAATTAACTCAGTAAACAAGGGCTGATTGAAATCCCAAAGCCTGTCTGTCGTTTGGTCTTCACTTTTTATTTCAGCTTCGAGCTTTAAGGTATGTTTGTAAGAAAACTGCTTATTGAGATTAAAAGTTTGGAGGAATTCAAAATTCTCGGGTTGGGTGTTTGTATTGACAAATCGGTTCGTGTTGCCTACTTCAGAATTAAGAAGAGATTGCGCCTCCGCCGTGTTGTATTTAAAATTGGTGTTGGCCCGCAAGTCGGTATCATCGTTATTGTCGTACCTCAACTTGATCTTACTAATGCTAAAAAGCAAGTCATTTTTATTGGATTGCTCACGGGATTCATCCGGAGCTTCTGTCGTTTGGTAAGTAAAATCTTCAAGCGTTTGGGTTCTCAATTTACTTTTATTAAAAATGCTATAGGCATCCAGACTGAAGTTACCTCCAAGCTCTTGAGAAAGACTCGCCGCGCCAAAATCGTTTTTATTGAAAATGAAATCATCTTGTCTTAAGAACTGTGAAAAATCATCCGAATATAATCTAGAATAGGCCCCTTGATCTTCCAAGGCTAAGGCCATACCGCCTTCAAAATCTAAGTAATCTTGAATGGTAAATGACTTTTGGCCAGTGTTATTAAAATCCCCAATGGCATTTACAGCCGTCTTGGGACTGTAATAAAACAATTTAGGATGCACCAAATACCGATCTTCTACTCCTGCGCCAGTTTCTATGTCGCCAAAGATAAATTTCTTTTTCCCATCTTTCAGTTTGATGTTTAACGCCATCTTATCGCTGTCTTCCAAACCTTTAAGAAAAGCTACTTCACTATAATTATCCAAAGCTTCCACTTCATCCACCGCATCGGCGGGAATGTTATTGACCCCCAGTTTTTCGTCTCCCGTAAAAAAAGCTTTGCCATCTACCATAAGTTTTGTCACAGGTTTTCCGTTAACGGTGACATTTCCTTCTCGATCTACCTCCAGACCTGGTAGTTTTTTTAATATATCCCTAAGTTTACGCTCTTCCCCTGTTTTAAACTGGTCTGTCCTATAGGTAATGGTATCTTCTTTTACAATCACCGCCATTTGTTGCTCAATAAGGATTTCTTCAAGACTTTCAGTAGATTCCACCATGATATAGTCCTTGGAAAGGTCTTGAGAAAGTTGAAGTGTATCCATGATTTTCTTAAACCCCAGATGCGTTACTTCTATAAGATAAGACTGGTTGCTTTCCAGCTTCAGCCTATATTCTCCTTTGGAACTGCTTATGCTAAATTTAATCTGTGCATTAACTTCTTGTAATGGCGTAGCGATCACGTTGGTATTGACTAGGGGATTTTGAAGACTATCGGTAATAAAGCCGTCGAGTTGGATGGATTGAGCTGTTGTAATAGTTATTGATAACAAAAGGATGAAAAGGCTTGTTAAGAGATTTCTCATGGAAACTTTACTACTGAAATTGAATTGAAAAATTAGTTTTTTAAAAAAATATACGTTTAACTTTATTTCTGAAACTCTTTCATTCTTTTTTTGAAGATTTTAAGAAATTCTTCTTCAGTAATCTCCTTTCCTTTATCTGGTAATTCAAAATCAACTTTTTTGTTGTCACTAAATCGAAGATTTTTTAAAATATAGTTAGTTTCATCGATCTTTAAGTGTACTATTAAACCAGGCAAATTACCAAAGCCTAAAGGGCCATAATTGAAATTTATACCTGGACAGTACCACGCTGTTATGTTTTGATATTTTTTAACTTCATTATTATTATCAATTTTTCCTTTTGCCTTAAAGCATTTATTTTCTGAAATGGTTCTGGATTCTTCAATTAATTTCCAATCATCAAATAATGGACTTTTAATTAAGAATTCATTTCTTGCTGTTAATCTTGAGCTTTCAGGATTATTCCTTATTAACAATCCATTTTCAATATCTTGATATAAACCGTCATTTATATATCCCGCTAAAGCTAAAGTGATTTTGACATTTTTATCTTCATTGACCATATTCTTTTTTATCGAAAACTCACTAATTTTGTCATTCCCTTTTAATGTAAATTCTATTTTTTTAGAATTTCTAATCGCTATATTTTTATACCGTTTAACTATAGCATTTTGTTCTTCCTTATCTTCAAAATTGAATTCAACCTTATAAGTTGCTTCAAAGCTTTTTTGTGAAAAAGCTAAGTTTGAAAGGAGTATTATAAGAAATGTGATTTTTTTCATACAGCAAGATTTTTATATTGTTTTAACTCAAGTTTCGCACCCATTATTCACAGGGTTTAATTGGAAAAAAATAGCATGAAAACCAAGGGAAACCCTTGGTTTTACTGTATCTTTAAGTAACTAAACACAAAGTACAAAACATGCTACAACACGAATATATTGCAAAAGTTCAAGAAATAAAAGGGAAGTTTAATAAGGTTTGGTTTAATTCAGACTATTTACGGGCACATCTGAATATTTTAGGCTTCAATAGAATAAAAAAACAATTCAGTTGGTGCAAAAAGGCGGGTTTTTCATTTGAGGATTTGATCGCTACGCTCTTGATTTTGCCCCTTATTGGAATTAATTCTATTTATGGACTTACAACTGACAAAGATCCAGAACTTAATAAATGTGGAAAAGATTCATACTATCGAATCTTGGCAAATCAAAAAATTAATTGGAGAGCTTTTTTGGCCCAGTTTGTAAAGCAATATCTATTGAAAGATGAACTCTTCACCCCCTCAGCAGACCCTACAAGATGCTTGATCTTTGATGATACTGATCTTTCAAAAACAGGAAAGACTATTGAAGGAGTCTCAAAGATCTACAACCATGTGTCAAAGACCTACTATTTAGGTTTCAAGCTACTTGTGGCTGGGTATTGGAATGGAAGTGTTTTTATCCCCATTGATTTTAGTCTGCACCGTGAGAGCAAAACATCAAGATTAAAATATGGTCTAACCGCAAAGCAGCGTAAGGCCCAAAAGAAGACACCAAGATGTAGTAAAACAGTTGCGGCAAAGAGGTATAGGGAACTCAATAAAAAGAAAACAGACCTAGTAGTGCAAATGTTTTCCAGGGTTGTAAAGCGTAAAATTCCTGTAGACTATATTTTAATAGATACCTGGTTTACAAGTGTGGGATTACTTAAAAAGTTACGAAGTATTTGCAGTTCGACCCATATTATTGGAATGTATAAATACAATAGTAAAATTGAAGTCAGATCAAAGGTCAAAACTTTAGCACAACTTAAAAAACAGAAAGCAAAGCCCAAGCGCTGTCGTAAATTCAATTACTACTACCATCATTACATAGCTGAAATTGATGGGCTCAAGGTTGCTCTCTTTATCTCAAAACGTGGGAAGAACGGCAAATGGCACACCTTAATAACCACCGATACATCACTCAAATTTGTAAAAGCAATTGAAGTATATAGTATTCGATGGTCAATTGAAGCCTTTTTTAAAGAAGCCAAGCAGCTCTTTGGCCTTGGAAAGTGTCAGTCTACCAATTTTGATGTCCAGATTGCACAAATAACAATTGCAATGACCCAATATCTGCTTACAAGTATTCGGTACAGAATGGAGGCTTATGAAACCATAGGCGGATTATTTAAAGATTTAAAACAGGATTATATTGAAAATAAGCTGAATATCAGAATATTGGCAGTTGTCAACTTAATTTTAACCAATTTGGAAAAACTAGTAGAATCAATTGATATTGAACTTATTACATCCAAAATAATAGAGGATATTGAGAGTTATGGGTTTCTAACAAATACCCATAGCTTTAATCATCAAGGTGTTAAGTGAAATTGATTAGGTGCGAAACTTGAGTTGTTTTAACTTCATAAGACATAAACTCAACCAGGCTATTATTTTATTCTTTTAAGGTCATCTTTTCAACTTTCTGGTTTTAAAAATTTTTTTTAACTTTTCATGAATCAATAATACTTTCAGAAGATTTGGATATAGAATAAATCATCCTCCCATCATATTTGACATTACTTTATGAAGTTGTTTTGCTGATTCTTTTTCTGACATGGCATTTTCTGTGTCAGGAAAATCAATAGTCGTCCTTTTATTTTCTTTTATATTGATCTTTTCAACTTTATAATTTTTACCCTGAGTGCTCAATTCTAATACAAGCCCTGGTAGGCCCCCATAATTTTCTGGACCAAACGAAAATGGCAACTCTGTTGTAAACCATGCTGTAATGGATTGTTCTTTGGTTCTAAGTTCTCCAGAATCTCCATCGACACTATAAAATAATTGTACTGCTTCTGCTTTCATACAGGTGAAGCCTTGTATAATTTTTGTTTCCTTGGAAATTGACCACTCGATGGGAGTTTTATCTACCAAGAGTTCTTTACCACTTATCTTGCTTACTTCATAACGTTCATTTTTTTGGAGATCGTAGTAAAATTTACTTTCTGGCATTGACATACTAGCCATGGCATTATCTTCTTTTGCCATAGTTGGATTGGTAGTGAATTTAGAATGCTCCGTGTTAAATTCTAAAGTAAACCTTAACCGCTTGGTCTTTTCATTCATTTGATTGATCATAAATGAATAGCGCTTGTAGTTTTGAGGATCTGTCTTTTTCATCTCCTCAAGACCTTCTGGTAAACCGGGTTCATTTTTGTAAATGATTTCACCACTTTGAGAGAATGAGCATTGTATTGATAAAAAAATGATACTAAAAAATAATAGTGTTGTTTTCATAAGTGTTATTGTTTTACTGAACTTTGCATCAATTTATTAAAATTGAATTCAGTGATGATTTCTCCCTTAGTTGGTTTTGAAATAGATTCTTGTAATTCGATTTTTAGGACTTCAGCATAAAAGTGATAACTGCCTTTATGAGCTTCAAGTATTAATCCTGGTAAACCATTTATTCCATAAGGTCCGTGCGACAATTCAATTTCGTTAGTAAACCAAGCTTCAATTCTTGAAAAGGATTTATGAGTCCCTTCATGATTTTTATTACCATAGGCTTTTAAGCATTCATAACCCAAAATTTGCTTAGAATCGCTTGTAATTTCCCATTCAATTGGAACTAATTGCACATTAAAATTTTTAAAACGCTTATTTACGAAAAAATAGTTTTCAGCATTGTCTTTGTAAAAATGCCCTGATTTATCTTTTAAAAGTTTGAGTAGATAGTCATCATTTTCATTTAGTATTGGCTTAAATAGCGCTTTTTCGTTTTTAAAAAATAATTTGTGTCGTATGGATTTATCTATCTTTAGTTTGAGGTTCCCAAATTCTTTTACTCGCTCCCACTCAATGGAATCGTTGTCCTTGATCTCTTGAAAATATAAATCTAATTCAGCATCGTTTCTGTACTGAACAGAGCCTTCCTGAGCTGAAGAAAAATTAAATAGAAATAAAAGTAGGAAATACTTTAAAAGTTTCATGACTGAAAATATGTGTAAAATTAAAACTGCCCAATAAATGGGTGGTAATTGTATTAATTATTGGATTGCTACATTACTATTACAGAAGGTACTATAAAAAAATCCAATACCCAATAAGCACCGCTTCTAACATTATGACCATCCATAAATTCTCCTAATGCTTGATCATTAGATATGAATTTTCATGTCTTAAATCTTTTGAGCGCTTCCGTTTTTAAAATCTAAAAGAACATTTTTATTTTATTTAATTTGCTCTAAACAAAACAAAAAAAACGGTTCTGAATAAATACAATTGTTAAATTTTAAATTTATGGTGATATTTACGATTAATCCGTAACCCAATTACGGTTTAACCTTAACAATTCGTGCTATTTATGAAGTTATATTCAATATTCCATAAAAAGCAATAATAATGAACTTAATTGAAATGTTCAATGAATTTCTTCTTTTCGCATCCTTAAGTACCTCACTTTTATAAGATAGGGCTTATTGCTTTCCAGCTTCAGCCTATATTCTCCTTTGGAACTGCTTATGCTAAATTTAACCTGAGTATTAGATTCTTGTAATGGCGTAGCGATTACGTTGGTATTGGTCAGTGGATTTTGAAGATTATCGATAATAAAACCATCGAGTTGGATGGATTGAGCAGATATATCTGTTATTGGTAATATAGATATAAAAAGAGTCGTTAGCAGTTTATACATATAAGTTTGATGAGTTTTCTGACAGGTTAGTTTTTATAAGGATTACCCATAGCTCTACCTTCTGCAAAATAGTCTTGCTCTGTCAATATTTTGCCTTTTACAGGGTTTTCTATGTCTTTCCCGTTTTCTGATAAATCTATTTTAGTGGCATAAAACCGATAACCAAAATCTTCAATCTCCAAAATTAAGCCTGGTAAACCAAAATATTTTTTGGGACCAAACGCATAAGGCAAATCTTTTACAAACCAAGCCGTCACTTTACTTTCCGATTCATTAGGGTCTAAAAATGTAGTTGTCGCCTTAAAACATTGGTAACCCTGAATAGTTTTAGTTTCTTTCGTGATTTCCCAAGACGGTGTGTTAGTTACTATGCTTAAATCTTTATCTTGAAATTGAATAACTTTATAACACTCACCATCACTTTTGTTTGTATAATAATCTCCAGAGGCTTTAGCCACTCTCAAAATATCATTTAGAGGAAAAGTAGCATCATTGTTCATGCTTTCTTTTACTTTAAAGATAGACTCCTCTGCATTAAATTCTAACACAACGTCAACATATTTCAGTTGCTTATTTAGTTTATTTATAATTTTAGCCAGACTACCTGGCATTTCTTTTTGTTTAGATTGGTCTTGTTGTATAGGTTCTACTTTATAATTGACGCTTCCCGATTGACTCATGCAAACGAAATAAAATAAACCAAAAACAACTACTAGTATTTTTTGCATTTTAAGATTCATTGAAAAGGGGTTAATTTTTAACCCTTAAGTTAATTAAAATAATGTAGATTAATTTTTTATTATCTATGCATACAAATCTCATATGTTACATCAGCATAAAATGAAGCATCTGCCATTGAATAACCTATAGACATTGCGAAATCATGGGTTGCAATTGCAGCATCTGTGCAGTTTAGACTTGATTCAGCAATTTGTACAGAACTTGTAAAACTGCTTAAACTTATGGTCATCGCTCCTAAGGCGATAATTGAAAAAAACTTTTTCATGATATTAATTTTTAATAAACCACTATGGACTGGAAGTCCATAGTTTTAAATAAAAGAATGAAATTCTTTCTTAGCATTATTCTAATATCCAGTTACCTTTTTCTGAATTGGGCTTATCTTTATGGTGCTCAAGATATTCTTGAACCATCTCATCAGTTAACTGGCCAGTAATCCACGCCCCATATCCTACTTCCCAAAAATGTCTACCCCAATATTGCTTATTCAACTTGGGAAATTCCTTCTGTATTAGGCGAGAAGAGCGGCCTTTCAATTTCTTTACCAAAATACTTACACTCAATGAAGGTGGGTACTCAACATGCATGTGTACATAGTCCTTACTCACAACTCCCTTTAGAATTTGTACATTCTCAGAATTGCATATCTGTATCAACAAATCTCGACAGCGATGCTGTATATCGCCTTGTAAAACAGAGTAACGATATTTTGTCGCCCATACTATATGACAACTCAAATTAGTTATTGAGTGGGAATTCTTGCGGTAGTTTGACATCCAACAAAACTAAAAAAATTTATAGAAACTAAAGTAACTGCAATGAAATTGCAGGGTTTTAACCTTTAACTAGATAATAAAGCAGGGAGTTTTCAATTTTAATATATTTTAATCAGGCCTTTACGGGTTTGTAAAAATACCCAAGAATCAGAACCAATAGGACGAAAACAGAGGTTAGAAAGCCTTGTAAATCTTTTAGTATGATACTACCCTCAAAATGGATTCCCAGTCTAATTCTATTCCAAAAGCAATAGATAACACTATGACAACACCTATCACCCCCTATATAAAGATGTCTATTTAGAGACATCACTTATCCTTTTTATAGTTGAATAAGTCAACTTTTTACTAAAGATACTCAATCTACTTTAAAATCGGCTTGGATTTTATCGACTATAGTTTGAGCGAGCTTAATATGGCTTTCAAAAGTCCAGCCAGCAACATGTGGACTCAAAACTACATTTGGAGCGTCTATAAGGTATCGAAATGCCGTAGGGATGTCTTTCTCTTTTGAGAATAAATCTTCAAAAGACGTTTTTTCATATTCCAAGACATCTAAACCTGCTCCAAGAATTTTCCCTGACTTAAGTCCTTTCACCAGATCTTCTGTCACCACACTTTTACCCCTCGCCGTATTGATTAACCAAAAGGGTTTTGACATTGACTCTATAAATTTTGCATTGATCATGCCTAAAGTTTTGGACGTTTGAGGAGTGTGTAAACTGATGACCTCTGCTTTAGCTTTTAATTCCTTCAAGCTAACTTGCTTGGCATTGTTATCGCCAAGGTTTTCTATAATATCGTAACACAAGACTTCAACCTCAAATCCGCTCAATTTCTTTGCAAAAGCTTTTCCTGTATTACCATAACCAATAATACCAACCGTTTTACCTTCCAACTCATGCCCCCTATTTTCCTCACGTCGCCACTTGCCGTTTACCACTTCATCGTGTGCTGTACGTAACTTATTAAACAAAGAAAGAAGCATACCAAGTGCGTGTTCAGAAACGGCATTGCGGTTACCTTCTGGCGCGTTATAGAGTTGTATTCCTTTTTCTCGGGCATAATCAACGTCTATATTTTCTAAACCAGCGCCTACTCGACCTATAAATTTAAGACGAGTGGCTTTATCCAAAAACAACTTGTCAATTTTGAAACGACTCCGGACGATAACTCCATCATAGTGGTGGATTTTAGCTTCCACCTCAGCTTTTGTACTCGTAAAATCTTCAGTGTTCTCGAAACCCAATGTGGTTAATTCCTTGATCATTAAAGGATGATTACTGTCCAGATGTAGTATGTTCATAGTACTAAAGTTTTAAACTGAATGTCGCTTAAGCATTAAGCTAAACAGATTCAAATTCAATATAAGGCCTTATAATAGCCGTAGTGATAAGACTTGGTTTTTTGGTAGCTCTATCGATAAAACACCAACTGGTTTTTGCCTCTACCACGGTTTTTCCATCGGTTTTACGAGTGATAAGTACCCGACGTTCCGACTTCACTTTCGAATAAGTTTCTATCCAAGTGGTTAAGATGAGCTCTTCGCCTAAAAAAGCTTGGCGTTTATAGTGCACGTTGTGATTCAGGACAAACCAAGCGTGTTTTTCTCGAGTTTCAGCAGGAGTTTTGGTGGTCCAATGCGCTTCAGAAATGTCCAAAACCCATTTGATATATTCCAAGTTATTGACATGGTTCCACTCATCCAAATGTTGAAAAGCGACCGTTAATTCTTGCTGAAATGGAATAGGCGTCATTCTAAAAGTTCAGTATTAATTTGGCGATATAAAAATAAGCTAGAATCCCGATGATATCATTACTTGTCGTGATAAAAGGTCCTGTTGCAATAGCGGGATCTATGCCGCGTTTATTTAAAATAATAGGCACGAACGTCCCTATTAAAGCCGCCATGATAATCACCGATAAAATAGAAATCGCAATGGTAAGGCTTACTAAAAACTCCATAGAGGTGGCTGCTCCAAAAACCAAAACTAAAATTCCCAAAGCAGAGCCGTTAATAATACTTAACGCCACTTCTTTAAGCAGTCGCTTCACTAAGCTGTCTTTTACAGAATCATTGGCAAGACCTTGTACAATAATCGCCGAGGATTGTACCCCAACATTTCCAGCCATAGCCGCAATAAGAGGTGTGAAGAAGAACAGGATTTCATATTTCTCCAAAGCAGAATCGAATCCTTGCATCACATAAACAGCTCCCAAGCCTCCAAAGAGTCCCAAAATAAGCCAAGGCAATCTGGCCCGTGTAAGTTCCCAAACACTACTATCTGCCTCAACGTCTTCAGAAATACCTGCTGCCATTTGGTAATCTTTATCGGCTTCTTCTTTAATGAAATCTAGAATATCATCTACGGTAATTCTGCCGACCAATCTTCCAAATTCATCCACTACGGGAATGGCTTCCAAATCATATTTTTGCATGACTCTTGCCACTTCCTCTCCAGACGTGTGAACATCTACATAATCTACATTACGGATATAGACATCTCCAATTTCTGCTTCACTAGAAGCGGTGATCAAATCTTTTAAAGACAACCTGCCTTTCAATCTTCCTTTGTTATCCACCACATAGATCGAGTGGACGCGTTTCACATTTTCGGCCTGGTTCCGCATTTCGGTCATGCAGCCGGTAACGCTCCAATTTTCATTCACCCGGATAAGCTCTTTAGCCATGAGTCCCCCGGCAGAATTTTCATCAAATTTAAGCAGCTCTACGATGTTTTCTGCGTGCTTCTTATCCTTGATGTTGGAAATAACTTGAGTCTTGATATCCTCGGAAAGTTCCGATATAATATCCGCAGCATCATCGGTATCCATTTCCTCAATCTCATTGGCAATTTCCTTGGCATTGAGGTTTCTCAAGATTTTCTCTCGGTCATCCTCATCCATCTCCATCAAGACTTCAGACGTTTGATCGCTACCTAGTAACTTTATAATATAAGTGGCCTCATCCATAGTCAATTCATCGAGAATCTCGGCAATATCGGCATGGTGAAATTCTTCCAAATGCGTTTGAAGCTCATGATCTTTTTGTTCTTCAACAAGAACTTCTATTTTCTCAATAAATTCTTTGGTGAATTCAAATGACATCTTGGCTTATTTTTAAAGTCAAATCGATAAATTGCTCAACACTCAACTGCTCTGGGCGTTTTGTAAAGATAGGATCTTCTCTCAATTCTGGTGAAAGGTTGAACTTTTTTAAGCTGTTACGCAAGGTTTTCCTTCTCTGTTGAAATGCTGTTTTTACCACATCTCGTAATTTCTTCTCCTCACAAGGCAGCTCATAATTTTCCTTGCGCTGCAACCTCAACACCCCACTATGGATTTTTGGAGGGGGATCAAATGCCTCTGGGGGAACTGTAAACAAATACTCAGCTTTATAGAAAGCCTGAACCAAAACCGACAAAATTCCATAGGTTTTACTCCCTTCTGAAGCACAAATTCGCTGGGCGACTTCCTTTTGAAACATTCCCGAAAATTCTGGAATTTGCTCTTTATATTCCAAAGTCTTAAAAACGATCTGTGTAGAAATGTTATAAGGAAAATTACCGATAATCGCAAATTGCGTATCTCTGAAATAATCTGAAAGATCCACTTTTAAAAAATCAGCTTCTATCACCGTAAGTGCTTTTGAATCCTCCTCAATGTGATGTTCCTTTTTAAATGAAGAGTTTAAAAAGGCAATCGACTCCCGATCGAGATCCATAGCCACAAACTGACTGTATTTTCCCAATAGATATTTGGTTAATACGCCCATTCCAGGTCCAATTTCAAGGACACTGCTGTAATTGTCTTTTTGCAAGGTCTCTGCAATACGCTTGGAGATATCTTCATCAATAAGAAAATGCTGCCCCAAATGCTTTTTGGCCTTCACTTCCCTAACGCCTTGTTCAAAGTTTGTTTTAAACACTTTGTCGTCTATTGAGGTTCTTTCTTTTTCACTCATAATTCTTCGTGTACAATTTCCATTTCCGTTCTAAAACTTACAAACTTACCCTCAAAAGGTTTAGTTTGTGCTCTAAGTTCATCTGCATCTTCTTCAAAATAACGCTCCAAAACAGCTTTACTCTGAACTTTATATTGCGTAGAATACGTGATACCTCCCATAGATTCTATCACATCCACTCTACTCATAGTGGCACTTATAAACTTTCCCGTTTTTATCATGGCAGGGATATGCTCTTCTTTCATCCACTTCACCCATTGGTCATGGACATCTTCTTCTATATTAGTCGTCACGTTGTAAATAAACATTTTTATTGAATTTGATCTCCTCTTAGCATTCTGAAACGCTTTCTAGCGTCCACAAAATATAGGCTATCGGGATGATTAAAAATTAGGGTTTCGAAATAAGGTTTTGCTTGATCTGGAGTTTTTAGTTCATCCATATAGAGCGTTCCAAGAAGAAAATTGGCATTGTCTGCCAAGATCTCATCGCTATGCTTGTCTACAATACGTTGTAGATAAGGAAGTGCTTTTTCCACGTCTTGGTTGGCTAGATGTAGTTTTGCAATTCTGAATAAGACTTCATCCACAATGGAAGGCGATTGATGGTCTTCAAGAACTCCTTCCAGAATAGTTAAAGCCTGAATGGGTTGATTTTGAAACAGCAACAAATCTGCTTTTGCAACAAGCTTCAAGTCTGTTCGCAACGTGTCTTCTTGGCTATTGTCTTTGATCAGCAGAGCCAATTCCATAGCATCATTTGCTGTCAATTGAGAGGCTGATGATTTTAAAACCTTAAGCTGCGTCAAAGCCCAGTCGAAATCTCCTCTATAATAACTGGTTTTGGCCACTTTAAATCTAGCTTCTCTAGCGATATCGGTATTTGGAATAAGCTTTTCCACTTGGGTATACAAGAGTAAAGCTTGGTTGAATTTTGAATCTAGCACCATCAAATCAGCCTGTAGCAATTTCAGTTCTGCAGTTTGTTGCTGATATAAATCTTGACTCGCTATAAGTTCAATTTGCGTTAAAGCTATTACGATATCTCGCTTTTGATAAGCAAAGAATTCAACAAAGTCTTTTTGAATTAAAAAGCTATCTCTGTTTCTGCCAATCTTTTTAATAAAACTAGCGTAAGCCTCTTCAATAGCCTCATACTCATCTGGTGAAGCCATGATAAGTTGCTTCACTAGCAAAAGTTCTCGTTCTGCTGAAAGTAATTCCCGCTGACTTGAGGCCTTCTCCACTGCAAAATAAAGCATTTCCTCAGCTGAAGTTAGCTCTTTCTTGTCTTTAGAAATTAAGGCTAAGTCGATAATTCGACTTAAAGACTTAAGATCTTGTCGTTGATAAATAGCTTTTTCTTGCGCAAAGGCCTTTGTGTAATCCTCCTGCTGAACAAAGAGCCAGCTCAGCATTTGATTAAAGATAAGCTCTGGATTTTTTTGACTGCGTTTCAACAGGACTCTTCTTAGAGCCACATTGGCAGCGTTGTTTCCATCTTCGGTAATATATTGAGTAAAGTTTCTATTTAAAATCTGGAAATAGCTTGTGTTTTTAGCGATGAGATCCATGTAATTTTCAAACATCTTCATGTATTTACTTTGCTCTCCATAAATACGAGCTAACTGAATGGTGTTATTGCTTCTAGGCTCGATCTGCTGGGCCGTTTCGTAAGTTTGGATTGCAAGATCCAGCAACCCATATTTTTGAAAAACATTGCCTACAGAATACGAAAACCCTGGTCTAGCTTGTACTTGTGCTATGGCTCTTTGGTAGTACTTTTGGGCTTTTAGCGTATCGCTTTGTTTTTGGTACAGATACCCTAACTCGATTTGAATATTGGGATATTCTCCAATTTCGGTGAGATAGGTTTTCAAGACACGTTCAGCGTCTTCGGTTTTGCCCATGGCTTGTAAAGTCTCTACGTAACCAAGTAACCAGTTTTGTTGTCCTGGATTCTTTTTATGTAGATTACCAAAGATAGAGGCGGCCTTTTCATAGTCGCCTTGATCTAAATAATTTCTCGCTAAATCTTCACTTTGTGCAAAACCCACACTAAAGATAAAGCACATTAGAAGACTTAAAAAATAGTTCATCATTGAAAAATAGAGCGTTTTCGAAAACATTCTCAAATTTACCGAAATATTTATGGGCGTCATCACATCTTAGAAAGATTTCTTTACTATGAGGTGACTAGCACTTGTAATTTCAACCTATGAAATCTTATCGAAGCCTGCATAGGGCCGTAACACCTCGGGAATAACAATACCCTCATCGGTTTGATAATTCTCTAGAATTCCTGCCAAAACTCGTGGCAAGGCCAAAGAACTCCCGTTAAGCGTATGAATCAAAGCCTTTTTATTATCGGCATCTTTATAGCGAATCTTCAAACGGTTGGCCTGGAAGGTCTCAAAATTGGATACAGAGGAGATTTCCAACCAACGGTCTTGAGCTGTTGAAAACAATTCAAAATCGAAAGTTAATGCAGACGTAAATCCTAAATCACCTCCACACAATCTCAAGATGCGATAGGGCAATTTTAATTCCCTTAAAATAGTTTTGATGTGCTCCACCATAGTGTCCAAAACTTGGTAAGAGTCATCAGGCTTCACAAGGTTTACCAATTCTACTTTATCGAACTGGTGTAAGCGATTAAGACCGCGAACGTGTGCCCCATAACTTCCTGCTTCCCTTCTAAAACAAGGCGTGTAAGCCGTTAATTGAATAGGTAAGTCCTTAAAATTAAGCAAATCATCACGGTAAATGTTGGTCAGAGGAACTTCAGATGTGGGGATCAAATACAAGTCATCATTTCCAACGTGATACATCTGCCCTTCTTTATCTGGAAGTTGACCCGTTCCATAGCCAGAAGCTTCGTTGACAAGAAGTGGAACTTGGACTTCATTATAGCCGGCTTCGGTATTTTTATCCAAGAAATAAGAAATTAAAGCTCTTTGTAAACGCGCACCTTTACCTTTATAAACAGGAAATCCTGCCCCTGTGATTTTATTGCCCAATTCGAAATCAATGATATCATATTTCTTGGCAAGTTCCCAGTGAGGTAAAGCTGATTTGGATAAGATGGGGATTTCTCCTTCAGAAAAAATCTCTTCATTGTCCTCTTCGCTTTTTCCAGCAGGGACTGAGGGATGTGGAATATTAGGGACTTGATATAGCAAAGCCTGAAGCTCTGTTGCTACGTCTCCCATCTCTTCACCAAGACGCTTAGAATCTTCTTTAAGCCCAGCTGTTTTCTCCTTTGCAGCATTAGCTTTCTCGGTCTCACCTGACTTAAAGAGCATACCTATTTCTTTGGAAAGCGAGTTGGATTCAAATAGAATTTCGTCTAACTTTTTTTGAGTGGAGCGTCTCCTCTCATCTAGATTTAAAATAGCTTCAAAAACAGAATCCGCTTCAAAATTCCTTTTCTTAAGAGCTTGAACGTACTCCTTTTGATGCGCTCGAATGTGCTTAACTTCCAACATAATACTTGTGCTTTGCAAAAAACTATAACGTCTGGTCTGGCGCTATAATTTTTACTTATTTCTTGCAAATTTAGCAATTCAAGCTTCTTTGGCAATTTAAAACTCAAATAAAAAATGAGTAAAATTAGTAAAGGTTACAAATAGTATTGAGGAACATATCATTCAATATCACCTCAACATTATAGGGATTAGAGATATGAATTTCCTATCCGTCTGTTTTTTTGGATTTCGCCTTTAAAGAGTAGGCGATAACTAAAGAAGTCACTATCCCCATCATAAGTGCCCAAATCGTGCTTTTAATCACATGATTTTTCAGATTAAAATAGGCTTCTGCGTCTTCTGGGGTTTTGTAAAATTTTGTTTCTACTAGATCTTACCAAATTAAATTTATAATGCCGTATAAATAAATTGAGTTATTTTCGATAAAAAACAAGTAAAAAAAACCTGTGCCTAATTCGTTTTGGTAAAACGAATTATTACGACATTATTGGTATAATAATGAATAAGGATTTATGACTTATTTATTATTAGCCTACCCTAAAAACAGTCTAACTTTTAAAAACAGTCATTCTTCATATAACCTTAGCTTGTTTTTGGTAGTTATAAGCTCTTCTTGCAAAGTTTCTATCTTTTTCAATAAATTAAAAACAGTATCAATCCCTTCCATATTGATATCGAGTTCGTGATGCATTCTAATCATTTTTTCAATATGAACGACATAATCCTTATGCACATACTGAGAGTGCTCTATGGTTCTAATTTCAATTAAATCGAAATTATTCAAATTGATCAAAAACGACATTTCGATATCGTAATACACACATAACTGTTGAAGGGGAATAAGACTCTCTAGATTTATCATAAGCGTAAGTTTTGGAGCTCATTAAACAATTCATTTTCCTCAGTCGTAAGTTGAGTAGGCAGTTTCAAATTATAGGTGATATATAAATCTCCAAACTCACCTTCTTTTTTATAGACTGGAAATCCTTTCCCTTTGAGTTTTACTTTGGCACCGTTTTGAGTTTCTGGCTTCACTTTCAGTTTCACTTTGCTATCTAAAGTTTCTACGGTGAGCTCACCACCAAGGATAGCGGAGTACAAATCAAGATCTACAGTTTTGTAAAGGTCGTTGCGATTTCTTTTAAATTCTGTGGAGTTCTCTATAGAGAATTTGATATATAAATCCCCCTTAGGGCCACCATTTATACCATCCCCGCCTTGTCCTTTTATTTTAATTTGCTGCTCATTTTTGACACCTGCAGGAATGGTTAGACGAATGTTTTTTCCATTTATAGTAAGTGTTCGCTTAGTGGTAATGTAAACCTCTTTTAAATCAAGCTGTAGTTCTGTATTGTAATCCTGACCTCGAAAACCAACCCCAGACCCTCCTCTACTGCCAGCTGATCGACCCCCAAACATAGACTCAAAAAAGTCAGAGTAATCACCACTATACTGCTGTTGCCTGGCATTATTGAAGTCTCCTGCATGCTTCCAATCCTTGCCATGCGTGTCATATTTCTTTCGGCTTTCTGGATGACTCAAAACTTCATTAGCTTCATTGATTTGCTTAAACTTTGTTTCAGCCTCCTTGTCGTTGGGATTCAGATCTGGATGATATTTACGAGCCATTTTGCGATAAGCTTTTTTGATTTCGCTTTCCGTCGCGCTTTTTTCAATTCCAAGTATCTTGTAGTAATTGATGTATGCCATTCTATGCTAAGTTGTAATTATATCTTTTTAAATACTGGAAACCAGCATCATGTAAAAGGTACTACTTTTTTAGTAATTATCTCAATATAACTTACCTCCCTATTGACGTCTATAATTCAAATAAAGATTTGGAAATGGCATGAAAGCCTATCTTAAGGACAGCATCTTCAATATCTTTTACAGCGACCATTGAAGAGGTATGAATTTTAAATTCTCTAGGGAACTTATCTTCATTCATAATTACATCCTTTATGCCAGGAACCTTTAAAACCGCCTCCTTAATTTTCGCTATATCATTACGTGACGTAGCATTAGTTTCAAAATATTTTCCACGATTTCCTGGGATAATATTGTCTGATAATAAGCTCATTTCCTTAACGTTTTAGTATTAGTTCTTAAAACATGGTTTCCTTTTATCAAAGGCTTTCTTGGAAGTCTCTTGCTCCTCTAAATTAACCAATAATACTCAAGTGAACGCCTATATGGTATTAACTTTAGCCAATCTTAAGTAAGTGAGGCTTAAAAAGCTTCGCCTCTAATGGTCTAAATCTTCCTTATACCTAAGTCCTATTTGCTTCCTAATAGTATCTAATGTTTGAAGTAACTCTAAAGAAGACTTAAGAGACATTTCAGGACTTTGTGTAAGACCTCGATCTAGACAATCATGAACATGTTCAATCTCAAATTGAAAACCATTTGGTAAATAATGAAAGTCTAGATGCTCTTCTCCAGCTTTAGTAGTAATGGTAAGTTGATCGGTATTATGAAATCTAGATCCAAATTCTACGCTAGCCTTTTCAAAATAAACTTTAGCCTTGGAAGGTGTTGTTTTAGCAAAACTAGAAGACAGCTTTGCCACTGCTCCACTAGGATATTGAAAGTGTATTGTATTGGAAACATCTACGCCTGTTTTAGAAAACTGAGCGGTTGCCTTGATATCCTGTGGCAACCCTAAAAGCTTTAAAGCCAAATACACGGGATAAATCCCAATATCCAGAAGGGCTCCACCGCCTAGAGCTTTATTAAATAGGCGAGCTTCGGTATTAAATTCAGCTTTAAAAGAGAAATCTGCTTCAATTTTCAAGCATTTCCCATAAGTTTCCTTTTGAGTAAGGTCATAGACTTTTTGAAGATGAGGCATAAAATTGGTCCAGAGACCTTCCATCAGGAACCTATTAGTGCGCTTTGCTTCAGAAATCAAGCGGCTCAATTGATCTACATTCATCGCTATTGGTTTCTCACACAAAACGGCTTTATGGTGTTGGAGTCCTAGTAAGACATTTTCAAAATGGAAAACATGTGGTGTAGCAACATATATAATATCAACCTCTGGGTCTTTAGCCAAATCGATATAAGAACCATAAGCTTTTTCAGCTTTAAAGTCACCAGCAAAACCCTTAGCTTTTTCCAGTGATCTTGAGGCTACAGCATAAAGAATAGCACCTTCTATCTGCGTTATATCTGAGGCAACTTTGTGCGCAATTCGTCCTAAACCTAAAATTCCCCAACGGTATGGTCGTAACATCATGATCTGATTTTTCATAAAATTAAAACAATAACATGAATTGATCGTGAATAGCGTCTAAAATTAAAATCACTCTATAGCTGCAGTTTAACACTTGTTGATTTTGCCACTATCCATTTTATATTTAATTTTGAGTTCATGAATAATACAAATACATTCTATTACTATCAACCACTTCTAAATTTTAGAATCGGTTAATGGTATAATATATTTACACCTTAATTAAATCCCGATTCAATTGAATCGGGATTTTTATTTTAAAACGAATTGCTATGCAAGACATGTCTAAATACACCAAAGACGATTTATGGGTTTGGAATACCCTATTTAATAGACAAAAAGAAAATATACCAGGCAAAGCTTCCAAATCTTATATCGATGCTTTAGAGCATATGTCTCCTGTTTTAAATGCCGACGAAATCCCTGATTTTGAAAAGATCAATTCATGGTTTAAAACCGAAACTCAGTGGGAATTGCAAGTAGTCCCTGGGCTGATTCCTGTAGAAGAGTTTTTCAAATTGCTTGCCGAACGAAAGTTCTGCTCCTCCACTTGGTTGCGTTCAAAAGACAGTTTAGACTACCTAGAAGAACCAGACGTGTTTCATGATATTTTTGGTCATGTCCCTTTATTAAGCGACCCTGTATTTTCAGAATTTGTGTGTGAGTTTGGAAAATTGGGATGTCAATTTCTAGGAGACACTGAAAAACTCATACAATTACAACGCCTTTACTGGTTTACAATAGAATTTGGAGTCATAAAAGAGCAGGGGAGTATCCAATCCTATGGTGCTGGTATTTTATCTTCCTCTGGAGAGACTAATCAGATCCATGAACAAAAAGCTAATTTTATAGACTATTCTATTCAAGCTATTATTGAAAAAGAATTTAGAACAGATATTATGCAAGAAGATTATTATGTAATTTCTTCTTTTGAAATACTATTTGACTCTTTAAAAGCTCTTGCTGATGTTTGGAATAACGAAACCATACTAGCGGAGTAAACATATAAGATAGTTTAAAGACAAAACTAAGTTGACTTTTTCATCCTTAGCAAGGAAATAAGAATGAAATTATAAAATCCCGTTATAATCCTGAGTTTTAGTTCTAAGTTATATTTTAATTGGTTAAAATTGTAAGTCAAATAATTTATAGCAATAATGTATAATATTTTGCATTATAAATGAAGTTATTACATTAATTAATGAAGTTCAACTCAAAGCTTGTCACAAAACTATTTGTTTTAGGATCCATCTTAGGAATGATTACTTATACCATGTTTCAAAACTTTGCCTTTAGCAATTTTGAAACCATGCCTTCAGATAACTCAGAAGTGACTGATCCCATTCCTAAAGTGCCGGTAGTAGATTATAATTCACTGTTTTCTCCAGAACTTAACGTTTTTGAGGACCAAATTCAGAAGAGAGCTAAACGCAACAGCATAAGTGGATCTGTTATTGTCGCCTACAAGGATCAAATTTTATATGAAGAAGATTTTGGCTACAAGAATCCTATTACAAAAACTCCAATGGAGCCAAATATGTCTTACCAGTTGGCATCGGTGAGTAAACAATATACAGCAGCGGCTATTCTAAAATTATACCAAGAAAAACGTTTGGACATCGATCAATCTGTGTCTACCTATTTGCCAGGTTTTAAATTTGAAAAAGTGACCATTCGAGATTTATTAAAGCATAGGTCTGGACTTTGGAACTACATGTATTTAACGGAAAAGTATTGGGAAAAAGATATTGCCCCCAACAATCTGGAGGTTGTAGATTTAATTAACACCAACGCACCAAGACTCAATTTTCCTGCGGGTCGATATTTTAGTTATAGCAATACCGGTTACGTTGTTTTAGGAGCTATCGTTGAGCAAATAACTCAACTCAATCTTGGAAAATTTATTGAAGAAGAGTTTTTATTACCACTTTGTTTGGATGAAACTTTTGTCGACAAACACGACAGAAATGAGGATGTCATTCTGGACGGTTACCAATCCTATAGACGCTCTTTTATTGAACTCCCTGAAGGTTTTCATAATAATGCCATGGGAGACAAAGGAATTTATGCCTCTGCAAAAGATTTATTCGTGTGGTTTCGGGATTTAAAAAATGGTAAAATAGTAAATAAAAATAGTGTTGACTTGATGTTTGGTAGAAATGAAAATGGCAAAAACAAAAGTTATGGGATGGGGTTTAGACTTGAACACAAAAGTGGTGAAGAGGTTATTTTCCACAATGGTTTGTGGGATGGATTTAGAAATGGCATAGAATTTCACCCAAAAGATGATCTTGTGATCATTGTGATGACTCATACACAAAATAAACAAAAGCATTACTTCCAAGACTATTTAGTCAAAAAAGCAAAAGACTTTATTCACACTGCTGAGCAGCGAACTGAGGTTAAGGATGATGAAAAAGAATTAATCCTTTAAAACTTAGTCTTACCTTATTTTTCAATTTCATAATTCTCCCACCCCCAAGACCGTTTTGGAACATCGATTGGTGACTCCAAATCAAAACCTATAGAAAATTTAATTGGCGAACCTATTCGCCTTAAGTTATAAGTAAATTGTCCATCGTCCACGGTGATCCACCATAAATTAGTGGCCGTTCCAGGCAATAAATCTACGGTTTCTTGGTCAGCCGGAAACATAGCTAAATTATCATATCCACTGTTTGGTGTTACTCCACCATACATGGTGACTTCATCTTCTCTTCCATCTTCTTTACGATGATCATGCTTAAGCTCTATTCCAATTTTAGTTTTGGATAAAATCCAAGTTCTTGATCGGTTTTCACCTACATTGAAAGAAATATAGATCTTTTCATCCTTAACATCCAACACATGCATAACTAAGTCTTTTCCTCTAAAATCATCTCCCTCTGGAGCTTCCAAAACTTTACCTTGAAAAGCTTTTCCTTTCAATTTGGAGAGCCTATTACAAAACTCTTGGTTGACAATTTTTACTGAATTTGCTTCTGTCACAATTTCGGTTTTAGTCTTTTTGGTTTTAGGCTTAGAAGAATCTTGACAAGCGATTATAGTAGTTACCAAAAAGGCAAAAAATAAGTATTTCATGATAATTTATTTTTTACAAAAATAAAGATACGACACAAAAAAAGCCACTTTATAAAAGTGGCTTTTAAAATTTGAATCACTACCTAATTAAGCATCTGGATTGATAATTTTTTCAATTCGCTCTACTGCATCTTGCAGATGGTATCTTGTCATTGTATCTCTAGTTCTATTGATTGCTCTTCTCATATCTACTTGCAAAGTAGTTAACTCTGCTCTTACAAGAGGTCTAATATCACTAGTCTCCACATCGATATTACTTCGGTTGATGTAACTTCTGAATTGAGCAGGAATACTAGATTGCTCTTCTGTCATAAGCTCATGCATCCTTCCAATATAAGCTCTCTGAAGGTTTCTACGAATTCTACTGATGTCTTCTCCACGTCTCAATTCACTGAAAAGACCAGTTCTTAAATTTTCCATCATTTCTACAATGGTATACGCATCATCGTTTAACTCTTCGTTTTCCATCATTCTTGCGAAACGACCAAAGTCTAGAACATTATTTAAAGCTCTTTCCTGGTAGCTTTTTATTTTTTCAAGATAGCCGTCAAATTGTATTTTGTTGAAAATGTCTGTATCGATCAACCATTCTGGAGTTTCAAACAATTCTGCTTGAAGAAATTCCATAGCTCTTACTTGCTTATCTCTTGGCGCGTGTGTATAAACATCGCCCTCTTGATCGTAAGTTTTATAGATTTCGTAAACACCCCCAATATTAGCTGCAACATGGCCCATATAACGGTTATACTGTCCATAAACTTGGTTGTATAGATCTTCTAAGTCTTCGTAGTTTTTACCATCTTCTGCAGTCCACTCTATTAAGTTTGGAACAATTCTTTTAAGATTTTCAATACCATAAGTACTGGCTTCCATCGAATCATCACCAAGATCTTCAGTTTGTGAACTTGGATCGATCACACCTCCAGATTGTTGTTTTCCAAATCTATAGATAGGATCCCCCGCTTTTTCTAAGATCCATCGGTTAAGAACTTCTTTTTCCTCTTCTGGTGTTTTGTCCAAAATAGGTCTATATCCCCAAGCAATTGAATACTTATCATAAGGTCCAACGTTAGGCATTAAAGATACATCTCCATCACCAGGTTGAGCGATATAATTAAATCTCGCATAATCCATAATGGAAGGAGCTGTACCAAATTCTTTAGTGAATTCTGGACTTCTTAAGTCCTCAACACCGTAAGCTACACTACTTCCCATGTTGTGAGGAAGTCCAAGGGTGTGTCCAACTTCATGAGACGATACAAAACGAATTAAACGTCCCATTACCTCATCTTTAAACTCAACACCTCTGGCCTCTGGATTGATTGCTGCAGTTTGCACAAAGAACCAATTGCGAAGCAAAGTCATCACATTGTGGTACCAATTGATATCCGATTCCAAGATTTCCCCAGACCTTGGATCACTCACATGAGGTCCGTTCGCATTTGGTATTGGAGAAGCTAGATATCTCACTACAGAATACCTAACATCCTCAGGACTCCAATCTGGATCTTCTTCTTTTGTAGGAGGATCCATAGCAATAATAGCATTTTTGAAGCCAGCAGCTTCAAAGGCCACTTGCCAATCTTCTATCCCTTGTTTAATATATTTTCTCCATTTTTCTGGAGTAGCTCTGTCTATGTAATAAATAATCTGTTCTTTGGGTTCGACTAACTCGCCATTTTTGAACCTCTCAAGATTTTCATCTTTCACCTCAAGACGGTAACGGTCTAAATACTCTACCGTTTCAGACTTTTGATTATCTAAACCATAATCTGTTTGATTACTTGTAAACCAACCTACACGTTGGTCGAAATAACGTCGTCTCATAGGTTCTTTTGGCAATAAGACCATTGAGTTACTAAATTTCAATGAAACCGAACCCGTACTAGAATTGGAAGGTGGTTTGCCTGCATTGTAAGTTTTGACGTGTCTAATCTCTATGTTTTCAGGATAACTTCTTATCGTATCTATATAAGAACGACTATCATCTAGTCTAGAAATTTTATAAGGTTTTCTTCGTCTACTTTGCAAACCAATAGCTTCGACATCTTTCTGAAATAAATCTGTAACATCTATAACCGTTGTATTAAAAATAGAATCCTTTTTGTAAGCTTTTACATCAAAAGAATATAAAATGGGTTCAAAATTGGAATTCACTACCGCTTCATAAATAGGTAAAGAATCTGCCGCTGCAATATCGTAGGAAACAACTCTAAGATTAACTTTGTCACCTTTACGTTGCCAGCGCAATACTTGTTCGTTTTGCTTTCCTCCACCAAAACCCATGCCTTGAGCAGTTTGAGCAATACGAGTTACCATTAACATCTCTCTATTGAAAAGCGAGTCTGGGATTTCGAAAAAGTAATCTTCATCTACCTTATGAACAGTAAATAATCCTTCATCAGTTTTAGCCTTTTTCGTAATGATTTTGCCGTAAGGTTTAATACCATTTTTGGACTTTTCCTTGGATTGAGAAGCAGACTTATCATCTTTTTTACCCTGAAGGATAGAACATGATGACATCGAAACTAGCATTCCTGCTACACACGTGTAGTACAGTATTTTTTTGAACATAGTTGATTTAATAATGAGTCAGTAAAACTGAGCTATTCAGCTTTATTAAGTAGGACTACTTAAACTAGAAAAAGTTTAAACCTTCTCCAAAAAAAAGCTTCGTTAAAAAACGAAGCTTTTCAGTATTAAATAGTTTTTAATATTAGTGCGGAAGTTTGTTTCTGAGGAGTCCATAAATAAATGTACCTCCAAGCGCACCAAAAATCACTATTAGAATGGAACCATAACCCGCTCCGGCGAGAACATACATGGGGCCAGGACAAGCACCCGCAAGGGCCCAACCCAATCCGAATAAGATTCCGCCGAATAAATAACGTGGTATACTCATTGCTTTAGGGTTTAGTTGCATGTCTTGTCCTCCTAAAGCTTTGATGTTTCGGCGTTTTATAATCTGAGTGCCCATTACTCCTATGGCTAGAGCAGAGCCTATAATACCATACATATGGAAAGACCCAAATTCAAACATTTCATAAATTCTAAACCAAGACGCTGCTTCAGATTTGTACATGACAATACCAAAAAAGACACCTATAATTAAATAAACTAAGGTTTTCATATGCTTAAAAAATTAAGGGATAAATAAAATTAATCATGATTAATCCTCCAATAAAAAATCCAATTACTGCAATTAATGAAGGAAGTTGCAAATTGCTTAAACCAGAAATAGCATGCCCAGAAGTACATCCCCCAGCATACCGAGATCCAAAACCAACTAGAAATCCGCCTATTAGTAAAACGGCTAGAATTTTAGGATCGCTCAAACTTTCATCGCCAAAAATCTCAGTGGGCAAATACGATTCTCCAGCACTGTTAATTCCATAAGATTCCAGTTTAATAACGACATCAGGATTGATATTGACTGTATTATCAGACAAGTAATTAGCTGATACGAACCCTCCAATGATAGCTCCTAAAACCACAATGAGATTCCAGCGTTCTTTTTTCCAATCAAAATCAAAAAAATCTGATGCTTTACTAGCTCCTCCAATAGAACAGGCTGTTCTTAAATTGGAAGACATCCCAAATTGCTTACCTACAAATAGCAAAGCAAACATAACTAAAGCGATAAGAGGCCCAGAAACATACCAAGGCCAAGGGTTCATGATCCATTCCATAATTAAATATTTTATGCAAATTAAAGCTATAAATAGTCGTTTTATTGTAACAAAAGTTACTCATTTTTCAAATCGAAATCTTGTAACTTAAGCTAAAACACTGCAAGGTTAAAATTGAATTAATGAGGATTTACAAATCCTTAAAAAAGTCTATTTTTATTCAAAAATTTTTTATTATGAAACTTTCATTATCAGCTATTGTAACCTTGTTATTAGTCACTATAACTTCACATGCTCAACAAGAGTATTTTGAATACGGGTTTAAAGGAGGTGTCAATTTATCGAGTATCTCTGGGGATGGGGATAAAGTTTCAAACTACGATACAAAAGCTTCCATGAATATAGGAGGATATGGTTTATATAAAATCTTACCTAAGCTAGGTTTACAAGCTGAGTTGATCTATTCTGAGCAAGGGTTTTCAGAAAGATTTAATGTTGAAGAAGATGAAAATATTGATGAGATTAAGAGTCTCACCAGAATGCAATATATTAATTTACCTGTGTTAGTAAGTTATAACCTTATTGAAGAACTTTGGATAGAAGGTGGTGTGCAAGTTGGTTATTTGGTAAATGCTGAAGAAGAAGAAGAAACAAGATCTATAAATGACTCTGGCCAGTTAGATAGTGTAACTGAAACGATAGACCAAACTAGTAGGTATGAAAGTCTGGAACTAGGTTTATTAGGGGGGTTGCGCTATAAGCTCAGTCAAAATTTTATGATACAAGCCCGCTACGAAAAAAGTATAAACGACATCGACAAAGACCTTCCAGGTGACCAGTTCAATGAAGTTTGGAGCTTTTCTGTAGGTTTTGTGTTTTAATTAATTATAAGAGCATATAGCTTTTAAGCCTTTTTTATTCTAAGTATAGCCGAAAATAGTTAAGCCTGTTTTTAATTAGCAAAATAAAAACTGGGTCTTTTTTTTATCTTAGAATTCCTGAATTTATTTTTAAACTAAACAAAAAAACCAAGATTTTAATCAATTCAATTCTCTCAAGTCTAGAATCTATTTTAAGGAAATCCCTCAGACTCATCAAACTTTAAGAGCTCTTTCTTCTATAATACTGAGGTAATCTTCAATCACAGCATATATCTTGGCCAACTGCGCTTCTGTAATTATATAAGGAGGTAGAATATAAA
Organism: Psychroflexus torquis ATCC 700755; assembly: GCF_000153485.2. Classification (NCBI taxonomy): domain Bacteria; kingdom Pseudomonadati; phylum Bacteroidota; class Flavobacteriia; order Flavobacteriales; family Flavobacteriaceae; genus Psychroflexus; species Psychroflexus torquis. Next base: position 1,150,553 of record NC_018721.1, read on the forward strand.
TGGTTTTTCCCAGAGGTCTTAAAAAGATCCCTTTACTCATAAAAAATTGAAACATTTCATCGCGAGCATTCCCGTAGCGCTCCATTTCCAGATTTAGATCTAAAGCTAGGATTACCCCAATCTGTCTCACCTCCCCAACCATAGGATGCTTACGCATTTTATCAGCAAACAGTTGATTGAGACTCATAATTGTTTTGATAGATTCTTGGATCTCTTGAGATTGAAGGAGTTCAATGCCTGCAATAGCAGCAGAACAAGCTAAAGGATTTCCAGTATAGGTATGACCATGAAACAAACCTTTGGCGAGGTCATCGGCATAAAAGGCTTTGTATACTTTTTTGGTACAGCTTGTAATTCCCATACCCACCATACCGGCGGATAGGGCTTTACTTAAACACATAACATCGGGTTTTTGTGATAAGTAGTCTGAAGCAAAATGCTTACCTGTTTTTCCAAAACCTGTCATGACCTCATCGGCAACGCAAATCACATCCTGAGCTTTACACAGTTTCAAAATCTCCTCTAATCCTTTAAGGTCGTATGTCTTCATGGCAGCAGCTCCTTGCACCAAAGGTTCGTAGATAAAGCCTGCAATGGTATTTTCTTTTAAAATCGACTTCAATTGCTTAGTGACCTCAGCATTATTTTGACCATCTGGCTTAGGGAGTCTAATCACTTTTATAAAATGATCTTCGAAAGCGCCATTATAGACAGATAAACTGGAGACCGACATGGCTCCAAATGTATCGCCATGAAATCCATCTTCCAAAGCTAACATGACTTTACGGTCGTTTCCTTGGTTATGATGGTACTGTAGAGCCATTTTTATACCAATCTCTGTTGCCGTAGAGCCATTATCATTAAAAAAAAGTTTGCTTTGGTTTTTAGGTAAAATCTCCATCAATTTCTCAGACAATTCTACTGCGGGTTCATGGGTAAAACCACTAAAAACCACCTGATCTAAAGTGTCCATTTGAGCCTTTACCTTTTTTACAATTTCAGGGTGGCAATGGCCATACATACTTGTGTACCAAGAAGCGATAGCGTCTATATAGGTTTTACCAGATTCATCTTTTAAAATCGCTCCTTTAGCCGATTTTATCGCTAGGAGTTCTGGGTTTAATTTATGCTGAGTAAGAGGGTGCCAAATATACTTTTGGTCCCGTTTAGAAATAGAAGGCTTGGTAAAAGGTAATGTAAGAGACTTCCCAAAAAGTTTCATAGTCTTGTATGTATTGCAAAGTTAAGGAGGCTAAGTATTCACTCTTCTGAATCTAATCCAGATGAATTAAAAATTTTCTAAATTTAGCTTTAAACGTTTCGCATGCTTTAAAATAATTTCTTTTGAAATTTGGCTTTCTTCTGGGATACGTCCCAGGCAAAGGAGTTGAGTTTTTTCTAAAATAATACGCTCAGTAGTTGGATGTTCATTTCCATTAAAAAGGATACCTATATTAGAAAACCCCCGGTTTTTTAAAGCTTCTACTGAAAGTAATGTGTGATTAATACTTCCTAAGTAATGTCTGGAAACCAAGATAATTTTATCTGTTTTTTCAATTAAATCGATGATACAATCTTTGTCATTTAAGGGTACCATTAAGCCTCCCGCACCCTCAATCACCAAATGGTTTTGGGTTTTTGGCCTACTTATAGATTTCAGATCGATGGTGACCTCATCAATCTCTGCTGCGGCATGTGGACTCATAGGTGTTTTCAAAGCATAGGCGTTATTGAAAAATTTCGATTTAGAGTTCGAAATTAAAGCCTTGACTTTATCAGTATCAGAATACTCCAATTCTCCTGCTTGTATGGGTTTAAAATAATCTGCCTGAAGAGCTTCAGTCACTACTGCTGAAATTATTGTTTTACCGACTTCAGTGCCGATCCCAGTAATAAAATATGTGTTAGTCATGTGGTTGATAATTTGTAGGAAGCATGTTTCCGAGTCTACCCTTACTCATGTCTCCAGAAAATAAAATAGTGCTGATTTGCGTGTGATTTCCGTAATCATCCACATAAAAGACTTTGGTCTTGAAAGTGATATCGGAACGGTTGTTTTTAAGAAGTAAAGATACCTTTTTTTGGAATTTTTTTTTGAGTGAAGTACTGTCAATATTCAGGTTTTCAAAATCATTTCCTAGAATAGTAATTTCATAACTATCTTCATAAGTTTCCGCTTTAAGAACTTGGGATGAACGCACCTTTCGTTTTACTTTTTTAATTTCAAAAACACTTGAAGCTGACACTTGAAAACTCTTATGAAAGAGTTGAAATTTGTCTTCTTCCAACTGACCTGAGCATAAGCTTTTAAAAAAATGCAAGGAAGACCCTTTATAAGCTTTTAAGCGTTTCTTTTTTATTCTTCGATCTTCTTCTGCTATATTTTCAAAAAAAGAGGTTCCTCCAAAATAATTGGTTTTTTGATCATCCTTATCCAGAGATACTCTATAAAAATCTGAAATGAAATCTACGAGATCAAATTCTACTTTGTAACCCAATTCTTTATTTATCACTTCAATGGGTTGCCTAGCTGATGCATAAAGGCTTTTCTCCTCTATATCGTAATAAAAACGAATATCATCTTCATTTAAAATAGAGGCTCTTCTTCCAGCTTTGGTTCTTCCTAGAAAATCGCGTTTGAAAGCTCTTAGCATTTCCTCTCGAGTAAAAGGGGATGCATCCAAAACGACTTCATCTAATTGATTTTCTTTAGGAGTTAAGGTTATCTCATAAGTCGATTTTGGATCTGGGTTGGGTAGGTAATATGTTTTAAAGCCTAAAAATCTTATGACTAGTGTAAGGTTGGATTGTTCTTTATACTCAATAGCGAAAGTTCCATCTCCTCTACTTAGAGTACCAACTGTACTTCCATCAAAATAAATAGTAGCCCCAGATAGACTATTATCTTTATCATCTACAATTTTCCCTTTGATTTCTTGTGCATGCAATAGATAACAAAGTAAAAATGCACTACTTGCAAAAAAGAATTTCATAAGTCTAATTTAAAAGTTTTGATAATTTACTTAGGCTTTTTGAAATTTCAACTTCTGTATTATAACTGTGTAGACAAAAGCGTAAACGCTCTTTCCCTTCTGGGACTGTTGGTGATAAGATGGCTCTCACATCGAATCCTTCTGCCTGAAGTTGATTTGAAATTGTCTTTACCTTTTGGTTCCCTCCAATCACACAGGATTGAATGGCCGAATTGCTTTCTATAAAATAGCTCGCTAAATTATGGGTCTTTAAAGTGTCTAAAAAATAAGAGATAATAGACCTTAAGCTTTCAAAATCTTGCGGTTCCGTTCTCAAATAGTCATGAGCTGCCCAGTTTCTAGCTATGGTATCTTGACTTGGAGCAGTGGTATAAATAAAGCTTTTAGCAAAATTGATCAAGTAATCTTGTAAATCTTTAGAGCCCACTATAAAAGCGCCGTGGGATCCAAACGATTTACCAAAAGTAATAATTCGAGCAAAGATCTTATTCCCATAATCTCTGTACCCTGTATTTGTCAACGTCCCTATAGCGTGAGCTTCATCCAAAATAAAGCAAGCCCCATAAGTTTCACAAACCTCTATGGCTGCCTCTACCTCTACTTCATCGCCATCCATTGAAAAAACATGCTCTGTAATAACATAAATGGTTTCAAATTTATTTTGAAATTTGGAAAGTTTAGCTTCCAAATCTTTTAGATTATTATGCTTAAACTTATAGGAACGAGCTGGACTCAACGAAATGCCGTCTCTTATAGAGGCATGACTCAACTCATCATATAGAATCAAATCATGAGGTTGCGCAACTGATGAAATAAGACCTAAATTAGCATCATAACCTGAGTTAAAGACCAAGGCACTTTCAGCATCATATTGCTTGGCTAAGTAGATTTCAAAATCTTTGATTAAAGGATAATTTCCAGAAAGCAATCTTGAGCCATTGGCTCCATGAAGCTCACTGGAATACTCTTTAAGTTTATCTTCAGCAAATTCAGAAATACTTTGTTTTTTAGAAAAACCTAAGTAATCGTTTGAAGAAAAATCAACTAAGGTTGGATCTGAAATCTTAAGCTTTCGGAAAGATCCTTCGTGTTTACGTTTATCAATTTTCTTTTGTAAAGTCTTAGGAAATTTAAGTTTTAGGGATTGAATCTTTTTCATTTTCACTTTCATTTTCTTTATCTTCTCCTTTTAATTCGTGGGTAGATTTATTGTATTTACCTTTCAAATCATCAATAACAGAGTTACCCCATAGCTCATTTCCTATAAAATAAGAGGTTCTACCTATAAGGTGTGCTCCAACAGGAGCCGTGATTAAGATAAATATAATTACAGTAATTACACGTGTAAACACTGAAATTTCTAAAAAGAATAGAGCAGCAGAAACCAGTAATAATCCAACACCAAGAGTTGCCGCCTTGGTGTTGACTGAAATTCTAAGATATTGATCTGGCATTCTTAAAGTGCCAACAGCTGCTAGGAGAACAAAAAGTGCTCCAAGTCCAGAAGTGATGCAAATTAGGATATCAATCATTTTTATTTCGTTTTTCTAAGTAATATGCAAAGGCTACGGTTCCTAAAAAAGCAATTAGAGCCAGAACCAGAGAAATGTCAAGGAATGTTGGTTTATCGCTTATAACACTATAAATCGCTATAATACCAATTCCAATAGTAATTAATAAATCTAAAGCAACAACACGATCTACAATGCTAGGCCCTTTAAAAAACCTCACAAAAACCAAAAGTGAAGAAATGGAAAGGATTGGTAAAATGATATAATATAAAAAATCGTGTACGTTCATCGTAATATTTCTAATAAGCGTTTCTCAAATCCTGTCTTAATATCTGCTATAAATACTTGTTTATCTTCTACATACATTGCATGAATATAAAGCACACTGCGGTCTGTAGAGACATCTAAAGCAAGTGTCCCTGGTGTAAGCGTTATCAAATTTGCTAAAAGAGTAATTTCCAAATCTGTTTTGGCGTCCAAAGGGACGGCAACAATGCCAGGCTTCATATTGAATTTTGGGGTACTGACTTCGTAGGCTACTTGAATATTTGCTTTGGTGAGTTCCCAGAGAAAAAAGAAGATGAATGAAATGATCCTTGGAATGATCTTAAAATATTTTTTGCTGTTTTTATCATCCGCTCCACTTAAAATCCAAAGGATAATAAAACTCAAAATAAATCCAAAGAGGAAATTATTGAACTCGTAACCACCAGTCAAAAATACCCAAATAAGAGTCAACAAAATGTTAGATAAAAATTTACTTTTCATTTTGACTTATCTTTTTAAAACAGCGTCTATATATAATTCGTTATTTATTAATTCTGAAGCTATTCTCTGAGACAACTGTTGAATGTGTTCCGCTCCAAATCCAATATATAAAGTTACAAAAGTTAGAAAAGCCACAGGGAATATAAAGGTGAATTTTTGTCCCAGCCTGAGTTGGTCAAAATAAATAAACTTTTTGGGAAGACTTAATTTTGGTTGATCTTTCCAGAAAACCTCCGACCAAAGCTTAGCAATAACTATAAGAGTGATTAAACTTCCAAAGATTAAAGCTCCAAAGAACCAATATTGTTCTGCATTTAAACTTGCTAAAATCAATGAAATTTTAGGCCAATACCCCGATAGCGGAGGTATCCCAATAAGTGAAAATAATGGAATTGCCATGAGTAAACTCAACTTGGGATAATTGGCGTACAAACCACCTAGTTTCTTCATGTTGTTTGTAGCTTTAATTCTATAAATCAAACCGCTTATCAGAAATAAATTCGTTTTGATGATGATATCGTGAATGAGATAAAAGATAACCCCTGCCATAGCAACTTCAGTAAATAAGGCTAAACCTCCAATCATAAACCCAATATGACAAATGATAAAGTACATGAATACCTTCTTGATATTATTTTGAACAATAGCCCCAACACCACCACTAAAAATAGTCATGATAGCGAGGGTTAAGAGCAAGGTATTCAAAAACCCATCTCCTCCATAAATCAGTGTAAAAACACGTATTAAAGCATAAACTCCAACTTTGGTAAGCAGTCCTGCAAATATTGCAGAAACTGCCGATGGCGGGGTGTGATAAGAGGCAGGAAGCCAAAAGTACAGAGGAAATATCGCCGATTTAATCCCAAAACCAACCAGAAACAAAACAGCGCTTATTTCCACTAAGTTCCTATTTTGGACTTCAGCAATCTTCAATGAAATATCTGCCATATTCAAAGTCCCAACCAAACCATACAAAACTCCCAGAGCCGTCAAAAAAATCATAGACGCAAAGAAATTAAGTGCAAAATATTTAACAGCACCTTCCAATTGATTTTTTTCTCCTCCTATGCTTATCAAGACGAAAGAACTGATAATAATAATCTCAAACCACACATATAAGTTAAATATATCTCCAGTTAAAAAGGCTCCGTTAAGCCCTAAGAGCAAGAAATGAAACACACTGAAATACCCAAATCTCAATCTAGCTCTTATAACAGATATCGTAGAAAATATAGATACTGCAAAACCTGCAATAGCGGTGAGTAAAACCAAAGTCGCCGCCAACATATCTCCCACGAATACAATTCCAAAAGGCGCTTCCCAATTTCCCGATTGCACCACTTGTGTCCCGTTATTATACACAAAAACAAAAACCCAAATGGCGACAAGTAGAGCTATAAAATTGGCAACTACGCTAAAGATTTTTTGAAAATCCACTTTGTTCCAGAAAAACATCAATACGATGCTGAAAAACAGGTGAACCACTAATGGTAGTATAATGATATCGTTTGTCATGAATCTTCGTCTGTAGTATTAAGTTGGTCTAAATCGTCTGTTTTAAGGACTTTAAAAGTTCGCTTCATAAGTATAATAGCAAAGGCTTGTAACCCAAAACTAATGACTATGGCTGTGAGTATTAAGGCTTGTGGAATTGGATCTGCATAAACTCCTTCTAAAACTTTTTCTGCAGAATCTATAATTGGAGGCTTCCCTTTGGTGATGCGACCTAAAACAAAGATCAATAAGTTCACTCCATTTCCAAGAAGGATGATACCCAGAATAAGTTTCACCATGCTTCGACGCATAATCATATAAATACCAGACGCATACAAAACCCCAGTAATAATTGCTAAGAGTATTTCCATTTAAGCAGATTCTGAAATTGTAAAAATGATCGTTAAGGACGCTCCTATCACGACTAGATATACTCCAAGGTCAAAAAATAACGCTGACCCAATTGCGCCGATAACTGGTATTGGATTTTCCGCCCAAAGTCCGGTCATAAAAGGCAAATCTGAAAAAACCATTGGAGCAATTCCACTTAAGAAAGCCACTAAAAGACCCAATGGCATTAAAAACCCTGGATGCAATTTTAATATGGTTCTCGTTTTATCCAATCCATGGGAAAAAGCATGCAAAACAAAAGCAATCGCGGCAACGAGACCACCTACAAATCCTCCCCCTGGCAAATAATGACCTCTAAGTAAAATAAACACAGAGAATATTAATAATACCGGAAGCAAGTAACTAGATGCTGATTTTAAAATTAATGTCCTCATATTATTTTTTGTCTTTTGTCTTTAGCTTCAATTTAAGCAATCCAAAAACTCCTAAGGCCGCTACTATAAGGACTGAAATTTCTATCATCGTATCTGTCCCTCTGAAATCTACCAAAATAACATTGACTATATTTTTACCGTGTGCTAACTTATAGGCATTTTCAGCATAGAATTCTGTGACTTCGGTGTTTTTAGGTTCACTTAAAACTTTTAGGATAAGAATCGTAATTAAGACACCAAAGCTTATGGAGATTATACCGTGTTTAATCCTAAGTCGAATATCAGATAGATTCAAGTATTTAGGTAATTTGTAAAGTACCAAAACAAATAAAATAACAGTAAGGGTATCTACAGAAAATTGAGTCATCGCTAAGTCTGGTGCACTATAAAATAAAAATAACAAACTGAAAGATAGACCTACTACTCCCAAAGAAGCTACAGCCGCTAACCTAGATTTGGTAAAAACAGTATATAAAACACCTAAAAGTAACATTATCAAAATTGAAATCTCATAAATGGTCAATTCCGTAAGCGAAGAGGTGTCTATACTTAGAGAGAAGTCTGAAAAGATTAAATATCCCAAAAGCAAAATAAGAAAGCTTACAACTATAAAAAGATAATGTCTTAAATAACCTGTCTGAAAAAAATTAGTCCAGAATTTAGAAAACACGGCGAAACCCTCAGAAAGGTTTATTAGCAGTGTTTTGGGTGCTATTGGATCAAGTTTTGCGATGGTAACCTCCAGTGAATGCTTAGGTTTCAAAACAAAATATAAAACAGTACCCAAGATAAGTGTAGTAGCACTAAGCGCAAGAATTGGATTAAAGCCATGCCATAGTTTAAGGTGGAAGTCCTCGAACTGAAGCGCTTGTGTCATTGCAATAGGCTTTGCTACAGCGGTTTCAATAAGACCAGGAAAAAGACCGAATACCAATCCAGCAGAAGTCATTATAAGAGGTGGAACCCACATCAAGGGACTTGGTAATCGAATTTTTTCAAACTTTTTGGGTAGTTTACCCATAAAAGGCTTTATTCCTGCTACAAAACCAGCATAAAACAATAACACGTTTGTGGATAGAGCTATAATGGTGAGTAAGATCGCATTATCTTTAAAATGCAAAGTAGATTCATAAATTAAGTCTTTCCCTACAAAACCCAAAGTAGGCGGAACACCACCACTAATGAGTGCAGCGATAAAGCCAGCTATAGCTACGGGCAGCATGACTTTTCTAAGACCTGCAAGTTGAGTTACATCTCTGGTCCCTGTTTCATGATCTATAATGCCGGTAATCAAAAATAAAGAAGCTTTATAGAGAGCGTGAACCACAATAAAAACTGCTGCGGCGACAAGAGCTGCTTGGGTACCAATTCCAATCAAAAAAACCAAAATTCCTAATGCTGCGATAGTTGAATAGGCTAAAATTCCTTTGAGATCTGTTCTAAAGATAATATGGATGGCAGAGTAAATCATCGTAATTCCCCCCACTACAATCAATACGGTATGCCAAATTTCTGCACCATTTAAAACAGGGGTCATTCTGAATAATAAATAAACTCCTGCCTTTACCATCGTTGCAGAATGCAAATAGGTAGACACCGGTGTTGGAGCCTTCATCGCTTCAGGTAACCAGAAATGGAATGGAAACTGAGCAGATTTAGTGAAAGCAGCACTAAATATAAAGATTAGGATTAAAACATAATGCGAACTATCGGCTATGGCTTCTCTTGAAGATAGCATTTCGGAAATACGATAGGTTCCAGCAACATCTCCAAGAAGAATAGCCCCACCTAAGAGCATTAATCCTCCAATACCAGTTACACCAAGAGCAATTAATGCAGATTTTCTAGAATCCTCTTTATCGTTGTTAAAACCGATTAAATAAAAGGAGGAGATGCTCGTTAGCTCCCAAAAAATAAACATAGACATCAGGTTGTCTGACAGAACTAAGCCAAGCATTGCTGCCATAAAAAGGCTCAGGTATCCATAAAACCGGTCTAAATATTTATGATCTTTTAGATAAGCAGAGGAATATACGAAGACCATGGTGCCTACACCCGTAATCATTAAAGCAAATAAAAGTGACAACCCGTCTAAGGTAAAGCTAAGATTCACTCCAAAACTGGGGACCCATTCGTGAATTTCGTAAATAACTTTACCATCAGCTATTTCACTGATGAATGTGGAGAAATAAATAAAAAGACTCAACGGGATTAACGAAGACAATACAGCAAGTCTGCCTCTAAGATAAGAGCCTGAAAATACTAAAAATAAAGAAAACAAAAATCCTAAAAGTACTGCTTCTAGCATGTGTAAAATTATTTATGACAAATATATCGTTTATTGATGAAGAGTCTATCTCAAATAAGAAAAGCTCTAAGTGAATTTACATAGAGCAAAACCTAAATAAAAATGCTGTTTACCTTTTCAACAGCATTTTTATAGATAATCATTTCTGTTACTGAACTAAAGCAGCATCTACTGAAATTTCAGTAGATAAAAGCTTAGAGATTGGGCGATTTTTTTCAGCTTTTTCAACTAAACTATCGAATTTCTCTTGACTAATTTCTGGTATTTTAGCTACAAGTGTGAGATGAGAATTTGTAATGGACCCCTCTTTAAGAGTAATTTCCCCTTTAGTTTCAAGACTATTAGGAGTATACCCCTCCTCTGTTAAAAAAGCGGACAATTGCATTGAAAAACATCCCGCGTGAGCAGCTGCGATTAATTCTTCAGGATTTGTCCCTTTTCCATCTTCAAATCTAGACTTAAAAGAATAAGGTGTATGGTTCAAAATACCGCTCTGTGAAGAGAGGCTTCCTTTACCTTCTTTAATGCTGCCTTCCCAAATTGCTTTTGCATGTCTTTTCATAACTTTTAATTTTTTTGAAAATTAAAAAATAATCACTTATCTCACTAGATTTTCAAATAACATTAACCTAAGTAACAACTTTAAAACCTACTAGCTTTTTTGAAATTTCTCAATAATCGCTTTAGCCTGGTCTTCATTATTTTTAGAAACAAAGAGTTCATACTGACCAAAAATACCAGCGTAGGAGCTGTCCATTTTATCTTTTTCAAAACAGTCTATATCCTCCGACATCAACAGGTTCTTAATTCCCATTAATTCTACTTTAGACGTTGTTGTAAATATTTTAATTTCCATAAGTTCTAAAATTTAGTTTCTAATCTTCGTCCTCCTCATTCATCCCGTTCCAGCCTCTAGCCTTAATTGGGATTTTAGTATTCATCCTAGAAATGAGATGAATCCCTTCGGTTTGTTCAGCCATATGACCGATAATCGTTAAATGTGGGTTCGCTTTTATTTTTTTAAAATCATTTTGATCTACCGTAAATAAAAGCTCGTAATCTTCCCCTCCATTGAGAACCACTGTAGTAGAATCCAACTTAAACTCTTCGCAAGTTGAAATGCACATTGGATCAAGAGGAAGTTTATCTTCAAACAGGTTGGCACCAACTTTAGAGTGTTTGCATAAGTGCATTAACTCTGAAGATAATCCATCACTAATGTCAATCATAGAAGTCGGTTTTACCTCCAAAGCAGCTAACAGTTCTACAATATCTTTTCTCGCTTCAGGCTTTAATTGCCGCTCTACTATATAATTGTATTTCTCGAGATCTGGCTGAGCGTCTGGGTTCACTTTAAACACCTCATTTTCTCTTTGCAACACCTTTAACCCTAAAAAAGCACCTCCTAGATCACCTGAGACGACAAGTAAATCATTAGGTTTGGCACCACTTCTATAGGTGATATCCTCTTTTTCGGCTTGACCAATCGCCGTAACGCTTATCGTTAACCCTTTTATAGCAGAAGTGGTGTCTCCACCAACAACATCTACATCGTACAACTCTGCGGCTGTCGCAATTCCACTATACAACTCTTCCAAGGCTTCCACTGTAAAGCGATTGGAACAAGCAATAGAAACTGTAATCTGCTCTGCTTTTGCATTCATAGCATACACGTCAGATAAGTTTACCATAACAGCCTTATAGCCTAAGTGTTTTAAGGGCATGTAGGCGAGATCGAAATGAACGCCTTCTACCAAAAGATCTGTAGTCACCACTGTATGCTTATCGTGTTTTAAAACTGCTGCATCATCACCGATACTAGTGACAGTTGAGGTTTGCTTAATTTTAAAAAATTGGGTCAAGTGGTCTATTAAACCAAACTCACCAAGTTCTGATAATTTGGTTTTACTCTCTTTTGTATTTTGAAACATAACATTTTCAGTTTGGGTGCAAAGTTACTCAAAGGAATTGAGAAGGACAGTATATTTCAAGCAGTGTCTATTTGCCTAGAAATCAAACCTTGTCTTGAGAATAATTAGTTACATTTGAAAAAAAAAAAAAATTTGAAACACATCTACTCTTTTCTAGTCCTAGTTCTTATAAGTGCGAGTTCATATTCTCAAACTCCGTGTGAAAACGGTTTTGCTGGACAATATCCCTGTAACGATTTCGATCTAATGTCCCAAATTGATTTAAACACCCTTTCAGCATCTGATGGAAATGACTCTTGGGGTTGGACAGATCCTGAAGATGGTAAAGAATATGCCATTATGGGATTGAGTAATGGCACAGCTTTTATAGATATTTCTAATCCAACACAGCCAGTTTATCTCGGTAAATTACCAACACATACGGATCCTAGTATATGGAGAGATATGAAAGTTTATGGCAATTATGTCTTTATCGTTTCGGAAGCCTCAGGACATGGCATGCAAGTCTTCGACCTAACCCGACTTCGCAATGTTAGCAATGCCCCTGCCACTTTTACCAATGATGCTCATTACGATGGTGTTGGTAGTGCTCATAATATTGTGATTAATCCAGAAGAGCCTTATGCTTATATTGTTGGTGACCGAAATAGTTATTCAGGAGGCGCTCATATTGTCGATATATCCGATCCTTTAAACCCTGACTTAGCGGGAGGCTATTCTGGTAGTTTTTACACCCACGATGCTCAAGTTGTCACTTATAATGGGCCTGATCCTGATTATGCTGGTAGAGAAATATTTTTAGGAAGTAATGAGGATGAAGTTGTCTTTGTAGATGTTACAGATAAATCAAATCCGACATTGATTTCAGATATTTCATATACCAATTTCAGTTATACTCACCAGGGTTGGTTAACAGAAGATCAGAGATATTTTTTCTTAGGAGATGAAACTGATGAATTAGCATCTGGCTTTGATACAAAAACCATAATATTCGACTTAGAAGATCTAGATAACCCTGTTATTCAACAAGAATATTTCGGCCCAACTGCAGCCATAGACCATAATGGGTATATTAAAGGTGATATATTTTATTTATCAAATTATACCGCAGGCATAAGAATGCTAGACATTTCTGGTATTGGTAACGAAGAGGTAAATGAAGTGGGCTTCTTCGATACCTATCCTGAAAATGATGGTGCTAGCTTTGATGGTATGTGGAGTAATTATCCCTATTTTGAAAGCGGTAATATCGTAATAAGTGACATTGACAGAGGGTTCTTTTTAATTAGAAAATCGGGCACACTAGAAACACCTGATTTTGAAAATCAAGACTTCAAGATTTTCCCTAATCCTGCATCATCCTATGTTCAAATACAAAACACTCAAGAGAACATTCAAAAAATTGAAATTTTCAATCTTTTAGGTCAAAAAATATTTTCCAAAGATTTTCAAAATGAAAAGCAAATTCAAATCAATTTAGACACCTACGACTCTGGTATGTATCTGCTTAAAATGAATAATTCTATAACTCTTAAATTGATTGTAAAATAATGTACAAAAAGATAGCATTCATTGTGAGTTTAACCATGATTTTATCATGCTCGAAAGATGATGAATCAATAATTCCACAAAGTATTGACGAGGAATTTATTGGTGAGATAGACTTTATCAAGACCATTGGGGGGTCTCAACAAGATGATTTCCTATCTGTAGTCGCAACCACCGATGGAGGTGTTGCAGCATTTGGTTTTACACAAAGTAATGATGGTGACATCATAGGTAAGCCTTCGACTGATAGTGATTATTGGCTTGTTAAATTTGACCAAGATTTAAACATCCAATGGCAAAAGGTATTTGGAGGAAGTGATGACGATAGAGGACAAAGTATAATTCAGACCGATGACGGAGGCTTTGCTGTGACTGGATTTTCCAGAAGTAGTGATGGCGATATTACTGGAAATTTTGGATTTCAAGATTATTGGGTTGTAAAATTGGATGCTTCAGGGGGTATTCAATGGGAAAAAAGCATAGGCTTTTCTGGAAATGATAGAGGATATGATATTATACAGACTCAAGATGGCGGCTATTTTGCTACTGGATTTTTAGATGTCACTGCATCTGAAGGAGAGGGAAATGATGATTTTGATAATTTGAAAAGATCATCAAACTCCAAAGGAGCAAAGCATGGCGTTGGCGAATATTGGGGTATAAAATTGAATGCTGGAGGAGAAATGGAATGGAGACGCTATTTTGGCGGCACCAATAATGACAGAAGCTACGCTGTTATACAAACCCAAGATGGTGGTTACATCCAAACGGGGCATTCTGAAAGTGATGATTTTGATATTAAAGAGCCTATAGGAAGTTATGACATCTGGGTGGTCAAAACTCAAGCTAATGGTGTTTTAGAATGGGAAAAAAGTTTTGGAGGAAGCAGTATTGAAATTGCTTTTGATATTATAGAAACCGAAGATAATAACTTTATGCTAGTTGGAGATACTAGGAGTAGTGATGGAGATGTCTCAAACCCAAGAGGTAATGCAGATATATGGATCGTCAAGTTTGATATAGAGGGGAATCTGATTTGGGAAAAAACCTATGGTGGACCAGAATTCGAATCTGGAAGATCTATTATAGCTATAGGAGATAATGACTATTTTATAACGAGTAGCTCAAGAAGTAGTACAGATCAATTGGAGACCAACTATGGTTCTAATGACATTTGGGGAATTATCATAGACGGTAATGGAGACTTAAAGTGGCAAAAAAACATTGGAGGAAGTGGTCTTGACTTTGGGAATGATGCTGCAATAAATTCTAATAAGGAGATTTTTGTCGTTGGAAATACGGCTAGCAACGACACTGATTTCACAACAAATAAGGGTGATAACGATGCTTTTATTATAAAACTAAAGTGATATGAAAAAAATAATTTGCTTTGTTCTTATTTCGATGTTGGCAGTTTCTTGTAAAGACGATGATACTATTGAAACTACGAGTATAGAGATCAGCTTTGCTAATACGATAAATTCTCAAAACATAGAATTGAATACCGGAGTTTATCAAACTACATTGGGTGAGTCTTACTCCATCAATGAGCTGAAATATATCATCAGTAATATCTCGTTCATTAAAGAAGATGGCGGAATCTTCACTTATCCTGTGGAAGACAGTTATTTTCTAATTGATGAAGAGGTGCCTTCCAGTAAAATTATAACCCTAGAAAATATACCCGTTGCCAACTATAATAAGATAAAGTTTGGGATAGGCGTAGATCAATCCAACTACCCCCTAAATGGAGTAGATAACTTTGTACCTACAGCAGAAGAAAGCCAAATGCTTTGGAGCTGGTCGGCAGGTTATATCTTTTTTAAAATAGAAGGCGATTATTCTTCGACTGGAGATCAGCCAGATGAGGATTTTCTTTTTCATATTGGCAGCCATGGCACCAATCTAGATAATTACAAAACTGTAGAGTTATCTTCTGATTTTGGTTTTGATTTCACCGAAAGCACTTTAGTATCTATCGAAGCTGACATACCTAAACTCTTTAATGCGGTCTACGATATCAGGATAGAGGATAAATCTGATATCCAAGTAGATCCTGTTAATGCTCCAAAGATTGCAGAAAATGCAAGTCGGTTATTTTCTTCAGTTCCTTTTAATTTACCAGAATAAACTACAAACATGAGTAAATTAGTTTTCTTCATGGTCTTGATATTATGTTTTGCCTGCAGCGGTGATGAGAATAATTATGTTGAGATTTCAGAAAATAAAAAATTAGACTTCCCTCAGCCGGATTTCTTTCCACAACCTGTTTACAATTTGGAAGAAAATCCACCTACAGAAAAAGGCTTTGAGTTGGGTAAAAAATTATTTTACGACGGAAAGTTATCTTCAACAGGAGTTATTTCTTGTGGATTTTGTCACGTCCAAGAGTTTTCTTTTACGCACCATACCCACGAAGTGAGTCATGGTGTAGATGGTGCTTTAGGAACTAGAAATGCCCAACCTTTAATGAATTTGGCTTACTTCGAAGAATTCTCGTGGGACGGTGCAGCCCAACATCTAGATGCTTTTTCCATCATCCCTATCACTACAGATACAGAGATGAATGAAACGGTGTCTAATGTGATTAACAAACTGAAAAGCGACCAAGACTACAGGGAATTATTTGGTGAAGCATTTAACAATGGAGAGGTGAATACGCAAAATATGTTCAGAGCCTTGTCTCAATTTATGGTGATGATGGTTTCTGCAGATACAAAATATGATAAAGTTTTAGAAGGTAATTCTGTATTTAGCGAAGAGGAATCTGCAGGTCAATCCTTATTTGAAGCTAAATGTGCAAGCTGCCATAAGGGTATCCTTTTTACAGATCAATCCTATAGAAACAATGGATTATCCATTGATCCTAGGTATAATGATATTGGACGTAAACGCGTAACAGGACTTGAGGAAGATAAATACAAATTTAAAGTCCCTACCTTAAGAAATATTATGGTCAGTTTACCCTATATGCACGATGGACGCTTTCAATCTTTAAAAGAAGTTTTAGATCATTATGACTCTGGAGTTGAACCTACACAAAATTTAGACCCTAGCTTACAACAAGAAAATAACTTGGGAATCTCGCTCACAGAAACTGAAAAAGACCAACTTATTTCTTTCCTAAAGACCTTAACCGACGATAACTTTCTACTCGACCAGCGATTTTCTGAATTTTAAGACTTCTCTACTTTAGATAAATTTATAGCCGTTTCTATCAATGCCAAATGAGAATAAGCCTGTGGAAAGTTTCCCAGCAACCTTTTTGTTTTAAAATCTATATCCTCACTCATCAATCCTAGGTGATTAGAATAACCGATTAACCTCTCAAATTGTTGCTTAGCGTCTTCCACTTCGCCAATTTTAAACAAACTGTTGATATACCAAAATGTACATATCGTAAATGACGAACTAGGCAAACCAAAGTCGTCCTTGTTTTTATAGCGATACAGAAGTCCATCATTTGTTAAATGCTCTCCAATAGCCTTTACAGTACTTACAAACTTCGGATCCTTAGCCTCTATAAAACCATAGGTTTCCATCAAAAGTACAGAGGCATCTAGATCTGTAGAATTATAGGATTGAGTAAACGCCTGCATATCTTCATTCCAGGCATTCTCCATAATATCATTACGTATAGCTTTTTCCAAAGTTTTCCAGCGTTCAAGCTTGGAAGATTTATCAAAGAGTTTAGAGATTTTTATAGCTCTATCTATAGCTACCCAGCATAAGACTTTTGAAAAGGTAAAATGTCGATCTTCAGTCCTGAATTCCCAGATTCCTTTATCTGGCTCTTGCCAGTGTTTTCCGACTACCCAAGCAATCCCTTTCGTAATGGTCCATAACTCTTCTTTATTGTCTAGATCTGATTTGAATTTGACTAATTCTTGATAAATGACATCCACCAATATTCCGTAGATATCATTTTGCTTCTGTGCATAAGCCGCATTACCAATTCTCACTGGTTTAGAATCTTTATAACCAGACAAATGTGTTAAATGCTTTTCGGTCAATTGCTTTTCTTTATTGATTCCATACATGATTTGAAGTTTTTCATTCTTATCTGGAATCAAATCTATTATAAATTGCAAATAGCGTTTTATCATTCTTTTGTGACCTAATTGAGAGACTACTTTCACCACCATAGAAGCATCTCTAATCCAACAGAATCTGTAATCCCAATTCCTAACCTCCCCTATAGTTTCCGGTAATGAGGTCGTAGCTGCCGCAAGTATCGCTCCCGTTTTGTCATAACTCAAAAGCTTAAGAGTCATCGCGCTTCTTAAAATCATATCATCATAAGTGCCAAACTTGGGCGTCCTAGAACTCCAATTGAGCCAATATTCTTTGGTTGTTTCTAAGTCTAGAGATATAGACTCCATGTCTGGCAGCTCTATCTTTTCATTATAAGACAAAAGGAAAAAAGCATCTTTGGTAAGGGAAATTTCTTTTGAATTTGCAACTGCCTCTTTGTCTAAAGAGGTGTAAAGAAACAAGGTATCAAACTCATCGGCTTCCGTAAGACCTACTATAAAATTTTCTTTGATGAATATCTCCGTGTTTCCAAGAGCATACTCCAATTTTGGATTGAAATCAACCTTTAGTTTGGGAGTTCCCTTAGTAACTTTCAAATACCTTATGAGTTCTGGAGGGGTGTGATAATTCTTATCTTTTTTGAGATAACGCGGCAAGAAATCATAGACTTCAAAGCTAGCATTTTGGGATGAAAAAGTAGTTTTAAGAATAGACGTGTCTTTGACATAAACCTGAGATATTTCGTAAGAGTCATCCACATGAAAAGCGAATTGGCCTCCCTTCTTCTCATCTAGTAATTTTGCAAAAACAGAAGCGGAATCAAATTCTGGTAAACAACACCAGTCTATTGAACCTGTCTCAGAAACCAAAGCTGCTGTCCTACAATTTCCTATTATTCCATAGTTAAGATTATTCATGAATCTTGATTTTTTGGGAGATTAAAATCATATTTTTGATTAAATAAAAGGAAATAATACGAGTTTAACAAAGTTTTTTCATGAATAAAATGATAATTGTATCCAATAGACTACCTCTACAAATAAGTATAGAAGATCATCACCTCAAAGTAACGTCGAGTGTGGGCGGACTTGCCACAGGACTTAAATCTGTACATAAAGAGAGTAATGGAATTTGGATTGGCTGGTCAGGTCTAACTCAAGAGGAACTTACTCCCGAACTTGAGGACAAGGTTCAAGAAGCCGTTCATAAAGAGCAATGTGTGACTGTGAATCTCACTCAAAGTGACCTAGACTTATATTACTATGGCTTTAGTAATAGAACATTGTGGCCATTGTTTCATTATTTTATTGAGTATACAGAGTACCATCCCGAGTCTTGGAATGCCTATAAACGCGTAAATGAAAAATTTGCGGAAGTGGTTTTAAAACACGCAGAAGATGGTGACCAAATCTGGATACAAGACTACCAACTCTTACTTGTTCCGGCCCTTGTTAAAGCTAAAAAACCCAACATTTCTATCGGATTTTTCAATCATATTCCATTTCCTTCTTATGAAATATTCAGAACCTTCCCTAAACGTAAAGAACTTTTAGAAGGTATGCTTGGTGCCGATTTGATTGGTTTCCATACCTATGATTATGAAAGACACTTTTTAAGTTCTGTAAAACGCATTCTTAGTTTGGAAGTTAATTTCAACAAAGTCACCTATAACAACAGAATCATAAAGGTGGACTCTTTTCCGATGGGCATCGATTACAAAAAATTTAAAAATGCTGCTCTTAAGCATGATAAACAGAATGAAAATAACAAAACTGAAATTCAAAAAAGACTAGATCAGCATCTTCAGAAAGAAGTTGGGATGAAAATGGTGCTTTCCATTGATAGAATGGACTATACCAAGGGTATCCCAAACAGGTTGAAAGCTTTTGAATATTTTTTGAGGAAATATCCAGAGTTTCAAGAGAAAATAAGACTTGTTATGCTGGCGGTCCCTTCACGATCTGAGGTACCTCAATATCAAAAATTGAAGCAAGAAACAGATGAACTTGTAGGTAGAATTAATGGTGAATTTTCCACGGTAAGTTGGACCCCTATCTGGTATTTTTATAGAACCTTACCTTTTGAAAATATAATAGATCTCTACACCTCGTCGGAGGTTGCTTTAATTACTCCTGTAAGAGACGGTATGAACCTCGTTGCTAAAGAATATGTTGCTACTCGAACCAAAGAGGATGGCGTGCTAGTCCTTAGTGAAATGACTGGGGCTTCAAAAGAACTCAATGAAGCTTTGCTCATCAATCCTTTCAATTATGAAGAAATTGCGGACACTCTAAAGCAAGCTTTAGAAATGCCAAAGGCGGAGCAAAAACAGAGGATGAAAGCACTACAGAAAAGAGTGTCTAGATATAGCGTAGAGAAATGGGCTAGTGAATTTATAAATTCTCTTAAACAAGTACATAAAGTTTACAGTATTATCCAAGCCTCAAAATTGAAATCAACTGATATAGAGAATTTCAAAGAGATTTTAAAATCCCCTGGAAAAAAGATCATGTTTTTAGATTATGATGGGACTTTGGTCAACTTTACTAAAAACCCTCAAGATGCTAAACCAGATTCTGAGCTTTTCCAAATATTAAAAGGACTGGAAAAAATTGAAAATCTCGAGCTTGTGATCATTAGCGGGAGAGATAAAAAAACGCTGAATGAATGGTTCAAAAACACGTCTTACACACTAGTATCCGACCACGGGGTTTCCGTACGCGAAAAAGATCAAACATGGAAAATCCTAGAGCATTTAAAAACCGATTGGATGGAAGATGTTCTCCCTGTATTGGAAACTTTTGTGGATAGAACACCAGGAACACTTGTTGAAAAAAAGAAATTTTCGTTAGCCTGGCATTACAGAGATACTGATATCGAATTAGCTCAAAAGCGAGTTGTAGAAATAAAAACGGTGCTAACGAGTTTTATCTCTAACACAGACCTTACCTTGCTAGAAGGTAATAAAGTCATTGAAATAAAAAGCAGCAAAGTTAATAAAGGTAGAGCATGCAATTATATCTTGGATCAAAATCCTACTCAACATGTCTTTGCCATTGGAGATGACTGGACCGATGAATTTATGTTTGAGGAGCTTCCAAAGAACTCACAGACCATAAAGGTAGGTGTAAAAGAAACTAAGGCTAAATTTTATGTAGCTAGTGTAGAAGATGTGAGGAGCCTTCTAAAAGAACTGCCTAAACATAACTAGGTTGATGAAAAAAAATAGTCTTACAATCAAAATTACTAAACAAACTTATGAGTAAACAAATAAAATTAATTTGGGACTTTAAAGGTCCAAATGCAGAGAAAACGGCGGAACACCACACCATTCATTTGAATGACTATTTAAATACAAATTCCTTGGATCTGAAAATAACAGGAATAGAGAAGCTAGATGACTTTCAATTTATCGCTTTTATGGTTGTTGAAGAAGTGGACATGAAATCTGTAAGAGATCGTTTAAAACCTCATAGAGGAAAGGTTTATATAGGATAACTAATACCAAATTAAACCTATAATGTCGCAATAAATTGTTTTACTGGTACGAATTGTATTCTAAACAGTCATTTGATTTTTTGTAAAATTCTTGATTTTGTTTATACCATAGTCGACTAGGAAATTAGTGTCCCAGATATATGTTCCTTTGTCATAACAAACTACAAAACTAACCAAGATGTTAGCTGAATAGTAAGTCATTTTTCCACCTAGCCAATAATAATAATAAAAGGGTAACATTTTATAAGAAACTGAAGCGCTTAGAGATTTCATTTTTAAAAAAGACCCTACAAAATAATAAGGATTTAAGATAAAATTTAAATTTCATTTATTGATATTTAAAAAACAACAAGAGCAATTCAAAGCATCTTCCTTTCGTTTTATACCAAATTGGACCTATAATGACGCAATAAATCGTTTCTTTTTCGCCTGGTTTTCATCAAAATAATTACCGTAGCTAAGGCTATGCTAGTTATTTTTGATTTCAATCAATCAAAAAACCTGTGCTGAGCTACGTCGTAGTATAATTCAACTTATTCATACGGCATTATAAATATAATTTGGTATTAGAGTGTAAAATTATCTCTTTTTAGGTTTTTTATAAAGAGGAACAGCAGAACATGCTTCACCATACATAATGAGCTTAGCAACTGGTTGTAGCATTTGCAGAGCAAGTAAGTAGGCGTTTTCTGGCACTGGTTTGTCAGAACAGCCTTTTATAATGATAGGTTTATCATTATAATCAGTCAGATCAATTTTAGAAAGTGCCTCTTGATAAAGCAGGGAATTTAAAACCTCTAAGGACCCAAAAACAACTTTTTGAGCTATATCCTCAAGGTAAGTAGTTACCAAGAGATAAGCCCAACTCGGAATTATGGAATCGGTAGAACAATGAAGCGATACATAAGCACCTTCATATTGTTTCCAGTCATGTGCTTTTAGCTCTAGCCTGAAGTCTTTTTCTTTAAGAATAATTCCTTGGAACAACCAATCTTTAATATCGATTTGTACTCTTCTTCCTTTTGGATAGTAATCCTCTAAATTAAAGGTTATCAAAGGACTTTTTGCGACTTTATTTACAATATCAGCCATAGACTTATAACATTCCTAATTCAAGTTTCGCTTCTTCACTCATCAATTCTTGAGACCAAGCAGGATCGAAAGTCAATTCTACTTCACATTCGTTGACCCAATCTAAAGAAGCCGCCTTTTCCTTTACTTCTTGAGGAAGAGATTCAGCTACTGGACAGTTGGGCGAGGTTAAAGTCATTAAAATTTTGACATCATCGTTCTCATTAACAAAAACATCATAAATAAGTCCAAGTTCGTATATATCAACTGGGATTTCTGGATCGTAAATAGTTTTTAAAACTCTTACTACATCTTCCCCTAGTTTTTCTGTGTTTAGTTCTTCAGCCATAATGTTAAGCTTTATTTTGTTGGCTATTGTATGCAATAGCGTACATTTTCATTTGTTTTACCATGCTAACCAATCCGTTAGCTCTGTTTGGTGATAAGTGTTCCTTAAGTCCAATCTCATCTATAAAATCAGTGTTTGCCCCGATGATATCTTCAGGTTTTTGTCCAGAAAATACACGAATAAGTATGGCGATAATTCCTTTGGTAATTATGGCATCGCTATCTGCTGTAAAATCGAGCTTGTCATTATCCATCGCTCCATAGACCCATACTCTACTCTGACATCCTTTTATGATGTTTTCATCGGTTTTATATTGGTCTTGAATAAGTGGAAGAGATTTACCAAGGTCGATCATATATTCATACCGATCCATCCAGTCTTCAAAAATGCTGAATTCTTCTACAATTTCTTTTTGTCTTTCTTGAATATTACTCACTTTTTTCTAGCTTTTTTTCTGCCTTAATTAAGACGTTTCCTTCTTTAGATTTTAAGTAAATTACTTCAGATGAAGTATCAAATTGAGTTACTGAAGCTGCTTTTTGAAAAAATAAATTTTCAAGATCCATTTTGTCATCACAATACATTTTTGTTGCTGAAGCAAATCCTAAGTCTAAAATTCCATCATTCATTTTATAGCTGAAGTTATAATTGTTGCACCCCGAGTATCCTGAAATTTTTGAGTTTTCAGGATCTACCTTCAAGGTTAGTCTAGAGTCTACAAGTTCTTGATCCCCTAGCTGGGTTATAACATAGTCTTCACCTATAAGCTTTTCTGAATTCATTTTTCCTTGCTGTTGAGCTTTACAGGAAACCAAAATTAAAAAAATTGAAAACAAGGCGAAGCCTGTTTTTAAAATTGAATATGATTTCATGATAACATGGATTTCGCCTTTTTCAAAGCAATAATAAAGGAATCAATTTCTGCTTTCGAATTGTAAAACATAAAAGAGGCGCGAACAGTTCCTGGAATTTTATAAAAATCCATAATAGGCTGAGCGCAATGGTGACCAGTTCTCACGGCAATTCCCATTTTGTCGAGCAAGGTTCCTATATCATAGGGATGTAAACCTTCAATGTTAAATGACAAAACAGCCGTTTTATTTTCTGGTGTAGTCCCATATATTCTTACGCCTTCTATTTTCTCTATCTCTTCAGTTGCATAAACAAGCAACTGCATTTCATAAGCTGCAATGGTCTCAAAACCAATAGCATTCATATAATCTAGAGCTGCACCAAAAGCTATACCTCCAGAAATATTTGGGGTACCAGCTTCAAACTTATGAGGTAATCCAGCATAAGTCGTCTCTTCAAAAGTCACTTGATCAATCATTTCTCCACCACCTTGATAAGGAGGTAGCATGTTTAAAAGTTCCTCTTTTCCGTATAGCATGCCTACACCTGTTGGGCCGCAGATTTTATGAGCTGAAACCGTATAGTAATCTATATCCAAAGCTTGAACATCAGCTATTAAATGAGATGCAGCTTGTGCTCCATCAATCAAGACTTTAGCATCAACTTCATGAGCTAAATCAATGATCTCTTTAATAGGATTTATAGTGCCTAAAGCATTGGAGACATGGTTTACAAAAACAAGTTTAGTATGCTCGTTCAACAAGTCTTTGTAAGCATCCATCACCAATTCTCCTTTTTCTGACATTGGAATGACCCTCAATTTTGAGCCTGTTTTTTTACATAGCATTTGCCATGGAACGATATTGGAGTGATGCTCCATCGCCGATACCAAAATCTCATCTTCAGGCTTCAAAATAGAAGCATATCCATTGGCAACCAAATTGATACTATGCGTAGTTCCCGACGTCAAGATAATTTCGTAGTTGTGTTTCGCATTAAAATGAGCTCTTACTTTTTCTCTAGCGGACTCATAAGCATCTGTAGCAATTTGCGAAAGCGAATGTACTCCTCTGTGGATATTTGCGTTCTTATTTTCGTAATAGTCTACAATACAATCTATAACCTGTCTTGGAGTTTGAGATGTAGCAGCATTATCAAAATACACCAAAGGTTTCCCATTTATTTCTCTATGTAAAATGGGAAAGTCTTTGCGTATGCTATCTATGTCTAAAAGTTGTTCAGAAGTATTCGTCATGTTCATATTTCGTTTCTTAAAATTTTACTTCTTAGTAAGTTGACCCAATTGAATTCTTATAAGTTGAATCCTAATTCGACTTCAAGTTTCAATGCAATTTGTTTAGTAATTCTTTTTTTGATTTCTGGAATTTTAACACTACCCAAAACTTTATTTGCAAAAGCAAACATCAGTAAGGCTCTAGCTTCTTTTTTAGGGATTCCTCGAGTTCTTAGGTAGTATAAGGCTTCATTATCTAGTTGTCCAATCGTACAACCATGACTGCATTTTACATCATCTGCAAAAATTTCCAATTGTGGCTTAGAGTTACAAGTAGCCCCATCGTCCAATAAAATATTATTATTGCTTTGAAAAGCATTTGTTTTTTGTGCCAATCTATCTACAAGAATACTCCCGTTAAAGACACCTACCGATTTTTCAGAAAAAATTCCTTTATAATCTTGATGACTTTCACAATTAGGCTCGATGTGATGAACCAGAGTATTGTGGTCTACATGTTGTTTTCCTTCTAGAATAGTAACTCCTTTAAGTATAGAATTACAGTTCTCTCCATGCTGATAAAACCTCAAATTGTTTCTAGTGATTTTTCCACCTAATGAAAACGTATGTAAAGAACAAGTGCTATCTCTTTCTTGTTTGATAAACGTATTATCTATAAGAGAAGACGTGGTCTTATCATTTTGAATTTTATAATAATCCACTTCAGCATTTTTTCCGACATAAACTTCTGTCACCGAATTGGTAAGCACAGGATTATCCGTCAAACTTTGATGCCTCTCAATAATTTGAACGTGAGCACCTTCTTCAGCAATAATTAAGTTTCTAGGTTGGATCATTAAAGCTGACTCATTTCCTGTAGAAAAATTAAGAATTTGAATAGGTTTTTCTGCACTAACGTTTTTAGGAATTCTAATATAAGCACCTTCTTTAGCAAAAGCCGTGTTTAAAGAAGACATACTCTCCTCAGGAACGATTTTATTAAAATACTTATCCATGATAGGCTTGTATTTAGACTTGTTCAAAGCCGAAGACATCAGACAAGCATCCAACTTATCGTGGGTAGTTCTCGACAGATGAGAAGAATAAATTCCATCTATAAATACGATAGTATACGTATCTATATCATGTATTAAGTATTTCTTTATATCCTTATAATCTATGGCATCTTCCTTTTTAGGGAATATGCTGTAATCTTCTTTTAATACAGAGTTGAGTGAAGTGTATTTCCAAGCTTCCATCTTTTTGGTAGGAAAGCCCGTACTTTCAAAAAACTTTATAGCTTTGTTTCTTACGCTATGGATATCATTTTCCATATCCACTTGCTCTTCAAAAGCAAGATAAGAAGACATTAATTTTTCTTTAAGTTCCATGTTTTAAATCTTTTGGGTTAGGGTAAAAGCTTACTTACTAAGTCATTTCTGCTCGTTCTTCCTTAAGCCAATCATAACCTCTTTCTTCCAACTCTTTAGCCAGTTCTTTACCGCCTGTTTTTACTATTTTACCATCTACCAAAACGTGTACAACATCTGGTACGACATAGTCTAATAATCTTTGGTAGTGTGTAATCACCAATGTTGCATTGCCTTTATTTCTTAAGCGATTTACACCGTCAGAGACAATTCTAAGAGCATCTATGTCTAAACCAGAATCTGTTTCATCAAGAATAGCCAATTTTGGTTCTAGCATAGCCATTTGGAAAATTTCATTTCTTTTTTTCTCGCCACCAGAGAAACCTTCATTTAGGGATCTAGATAAAAATTTTCTGTCCATGTCTAACAAGGCAGATTTTTCTCTAATCTTTTTCAGCATTTCATTAGCTGGCATATCTTTTTGCCCTCTAGACTTTCTGACCTGATTGATAGAGGTTTTGATAAAATTGGTCACAGAAACTCCTGGGATTTCAATTGGATATTGAAAAGATAAGAAAATCCCTTTGTGCGCTCTTTCTTCAGGAGAAAGTTCAGATATATTTGCTTTTTCAAAGAGGATATCTCCTTCTGTAACTTCAAAATCTTCATTACCTGCAATAACTGAGGCAAGTGTACTTTTACCAGATCCGTTAGGACCCATTATAGCATGGACTTCTCCAGCGTTAATCTCTAGATCAATACCTTTTAAAATCTTTACACCGTCTACACTTGCGTGTAGGTTTTTTATCTTTAACATAACTGCTTATTATTTACTTAGTCTAAGACTTTGTTCATCTTTAGACTGTTCTACTTTTATAATATTTTGGATCTTAACCACTTTAGGCCAAGCATCCTCTTGTGTATTGTTTTCTATTTTTACTTTTAAAGTCACCTCAAAGGACGCATACGGATCTGGATTCATATCGCGAACATTTGCGATGAGTTCTTCCGCAATCTCATTAATGACCACACCGTAAATTGCGTTTTTAGTTTGAAAAACCGCGGCAGAATCCGCATAAATAAATTCGCCTGTCATCGTTTTTAGCGAACCTTGCAATTCTGCCTTTAAGATTTCTTCATCTACTTTTGAATCTTTAGACTCGGTTTTACAAGACCCTAAAGTAAATAGACAAACTAAAATGGATAGTAAAAATATCTTCATTGATTTATTTATGATTATCCTACTGAACCTTCTAGCGATATTTCAAGTAATTTTTGAGCTTCCACTGCAAATTCCATTGGCAACTTATTAAGGACATCCTTGCTGTAACCATTTACAATAAGTGCAATCGCTTTTTCAGTATCAATTCCTCTTTGATTACAGTAAAAGATTTGATCTTCACCAATTTTAGTGGTCGTAGCTTCGTGCTCTACTTGTGCCGTTTTATTTTTAGCTTCAATGTATGGGAACGTATGAGCTCCACATCTGTTTCCCATCAATAAGGAGTCACATTGAGAGAAATTTCTCGCATTAACTGCTCCTTTATTAATTTGAACTAAGCCTCTATAACTATTTTGAGAATTTCCTGCAGAAATACCTTTTGAAATAATTGTGCTCTTGGTGTTTTTACCAATATGAATCATTTTGGTACCAGTATCTGCTTGCTGATAATTGTTGGTCACTGCAATGGAATAAAATTCTCCAATGGAGTTATCACCTTTTAAAATACAACTTGGGTACTTCCAGGTTATAGCTGAGCCAGTTTCCACTTGAGTCCAACTTATTTTAGCATTTTTCTCGCAAATTCCTCTTTTGGTGACAAAATTAAAGACTCCACCTATACCCTCTTTATTTCCAGGGTACCAGTTTTGAACTGTTGAGTATTTGATTTCAGCATTATCTAAAGCTACCAACTCTACAACAGCCGCATGCAATTGATTTTCATCACGCATAGGAGCTGTACAACCCTCTAGGTAACTAACATAACTAGAATCTTCTGCAATCACCAAAGTTCTTTCAAACTGGCCAGTATTTGCTTGGTTAATTCTAAAGTAGGTTGATAATTCCATTGGACATCTCACCCCTTTTGGAATATAACAAAATGACCCATCACCAAATACTGCGGAATTCAAAGCAGCAAAATAATTATCTGAAGTAGGAACTACTGAACCCATGTACTTCTTTATAAGCTCTGGGTATTCCTGAATAGCTTCTGAAATAGAACAGAAAATAATGCCTTTTTCAGCTAATGTCTTTTTAAAAGTAGTCGTCACAGATATGGAATCAATCACTACATCCATAGCAACACCAGCTAATTTCTTTTGCTCATCTATAGATATTCCTAATTTTTTGAAGGTTTCCAACATTTCAGGATCTACCTCATCCAAACTATCATATTTAGGCTTAGTGCCAGGTGCAGAATAATAGGATATAGCTTGGTAATCTGGCTTTTCATAACCAATATTAGCCCAGTCTGGCTCCTTCATAGTTAACCAATGCCTGTAAGCATCCAATCTCCATTGTGTCATCCAATCTGGTTCTTCTTTCTTTTTGGAAATACCTATAACTACATCTTCATTTAAACCTGGAGGAAACGTATCGGATTCCATTTCTGTATAAAATCCATACTCATATTCTTTATTCTGAAGTTCCTTCTCCAGTTCTTGTTCTGTATATGCCATTATCGTTCTCTTTTAAGTTAAAGTGAAAAACTTTCACCACAGCCGCATGTCCTTTCTGCGTTAGGATTATTAAAAACAAATCCTTTTCCATTCAACCCACCAGAATATTCTAAGGTGGTCCCTATTAAATATAAAAAACTACTTTTGTTAATAATAATTCTTACATCATTATCTTCAAAAAGTTTATCTTCGTCGTTCTGGTCTTGATCAAAATTTAGATCGTAAGATAACCCAGAGCATCCGCCGCTTTTTACACCAACTCTTACAAAGTGGTTTTTGACATTATAGCCTACTTCACCCATAAGATTAGTTATTTTTACCTTCGCTTCTTCGCTAACTTTAATCATATTTAAGTGGATTAATTCTAAATTAGATACAAATATATAATTAATGAACTATTTCTACATGTTATTTACGAAATTATTTGCAATATTTAATTCAATTTTTCTCATTTTTAAAGGAGTTTGGGACTTTTTTTTAAACCGAGAAACCTGCTCACGCTGGCTTCTTGTTTTAAGATAATTATAAGCTTTGTTTAGCTAAAACCTTTTGAGCATTTTCAATTGAGAAATTAATAGCAGCTTTCATTTCTTCAGCTGAATTGTATTGCATCTCCAATAATTCCACCTTCGCCTTTATGCTATCTTTGTCTTTGGCCTGTAACCCAGTATTAATCTCCGTTCTTGAAAAAGAAGAGCTAAAGCTTTTCATCCAAGCCATCATAATATCATGGGCCTTTTGTAAATCTGCAATGGCTGCGGCGTGCTCGCCTACCAGCTGAGTATTCACTTCTTCTAAGCTTTCTAGTTCTTCTTTTTCACTTTCAAGCTCAGTGATTAGATTGTTAATCTTACTCATTTGAGGCATCACATCATCATGAATTTGGATAGTTTGCTTCATTTGCGCATCAAATGCTTTAGCTTCTGCAGACTCCTCCTCTTTCTGACAGGAAAAAGAGATAAATACCATACCTATCAAAATAGATTTTAAAATAAATTTCATACTATTAAATTTTTAAATGATTTCAAATTGTTTACCAGGCAATGGCCTTACAAAACCTCCCAATTCTAAATTAAGAAGAATTGAAGACAGTTTATGGGTTGGTAAACCGCAAATCAAAGATAACGCATCAATTTCTGCTTTACCAGTTTCTGTAAGTTTTTGTAGTACAAATTTTTCATCGTCATTAAGGTATACAAATAACTGGGTTTGGGTATTCTTTTTTTTAGTTTCTATGTCCCAATTGAGATTATAAACCAAATCTGCAGCAGAGGTAATCATCTGTGCTTTTTGCTGCTTGATGAGCATGTTACACCCTTTGCTGAATCTGTCTTGAGGACGGCCTGGAACTGCAAAAACTTCTCGATCGTAGGAATGCGCTATATCTGCCGTCACAAGAGAGCCTCCCTTTTCAGCACTTTCAATAACAATAGTAGCTTCACTAAGTCCTGCAATAATCCGGTTTCTACTCAGGAAATTCTTGCGATCGAAGGTATCGTCGCTGCAGAAGTCTGTAAAAAAACCACCATTATTTTCTATAGAAGACACGTATTTTTGATGTACTTTTGGGTAGATTTGATTCAATCCATGTGCCAAACATGCTATGGTTTGAAGATTATACTTGATAGCTGCTCTATGTGCTACAATATCTATTCCATAGGCCAATCCAGAAACTATTACTGGTTTGAGTGGAGCCAAATCTTCTATCAATTGTTCACAAAAAGCAATACCATGAGTCGTCACTTGACGTGTACCTACTATACTCAAAATAGGCTTGTTCTTAAGATTGATGTTACCTCTAGAAAATAAAAGTATAGGACTATCTATGCATTGTTTTAACCGCGATGGATAGTCTTCGTCCTTGAAATAACTAAGCTTTATAGTATTGCTCTGTATGAAGTTGAGCTCCTGTTCTGCCCCTTTCATTATAGCAGAATCTCTTAGTGTCTTTATTCTCTTACTTCCAATCCCATCTACTTCTTTTAAGTCGTTTGCACTGGCTTGAAATAAGGCTGTTGCACTGCCAAAATACTGAAGAAGTTTTTTCGCATTGATATGACCAATCCCCTGCATTTTATGCAACATCAGTAAATAAAGAAGTTCCTGTTCTTGCATCTTTAAGCTTATTAAACCTTAATTATTGTCTGCCGGCTTGACTTCTTTGATAGAGGGCTCTTCTACTATTTTTTTAGAAGGTTCTTTTTCAAAAGATTTTCCTAGATACACCAATTTAGATTCTGGTTCTACTTCAATAGATTTTGAATCGTTTGGTATTATATCCAGTTTCCCTTCTGGATTTTTGATAAACAGAGGAATTATTTCAGACTCCACTTTACTCAACTCGATTAAGCCTCGAAAATGTTCGCTGGAATTTAATTCTATTTCATGGATCTCAGGATAATTTCTGGTTAGGTTAACGAGTTTTATGTAGTCGTCGGTTTGAGAAAATAATCCATCGTCTGGATTGTTCTCCGGATCTTCCATTTCTTCTGAGGATATGACACGGAAGGTTCCTTGTTCTCCAAATTGTTTTGCAAAGTTTTCAATAGCCTTTTTATTAACAGCCGTATTACCCGTTAAGGCCATTAAGTACCCTACATCACTCAACTCGATATTATCGATTAAATCATCGGAATAGATATTGGCATTGATAGCATCTAGCCCCATCGCTTTAGCTTTATCTATATTGCTTTTGTTATTATCAACAATAACAACGTGCCTGTCATTATCCTTTAAATATTTAGCCACTATTCTTGAAAATGATGATGACCCTACAATCAGTATTCCTTGAGAATCCTTAAGAAACACGCCCACCAGTTTCGCAAAGGGTCTTGCTGTAGTCGCGTTAAGAAGCACGGTGCCTAGAACAATCATAAATACCAAGGGAGTTATTAATTCTGCATTAGGAATGCCTTGGTCTACCAACTTCAATCCAAAAAGAGAAGCTACACCTGCCGCTACTATCCCTCGAGGACCAACCCAACTAATGAATAACTTTTCGCGAGTTTCCAGAGTGGATTTATAACTGCTCAAAAACACGCCCAAAGGCCTAACCACAAATACAACAACCGCAAAAAGGATTAAGGTATTCCAATTGAAAACCAACATCAGGTTTTCAAAATTAATATTGGCAGCAAGAAGAATAAATAGAATTGAGATCAAAAGAATACTAAGGGATTCCTTAAAATAAAGAAGTTCTTTTAGGTTGGGTAAATTGGTATTCCCCATAATAATTCCCATGACCACCACTGCCAATAAGCCACTTTCGTGTGCAAAGTGATCTGCCATTACAAAAACTCCTAAAACGGTAGCCAAAGTGACCACGTTTAATAAGTAATGAGGAATAATCTTGGACTTTATTGCAAAAGCCAAAGCTTTGGCGAAGGTAAACCCAAAGGTAAACCCAAAAAGAACAATTTGACCAAAGTCTACGAGCACAGTAGTTGTAAGGGCCTCGCCTCCTCCAGCGGTTATAAACTCAAATACCAATACAGCAACCAAAGCTCCAATAGGATCTATTAATATCCCCTCCCACTTCAATATGGTTGAAACATCTTTTTTGAGAGGGATATTCCTTAAAATTGGAGTGATTACCGTAGGCCCGGTGACAATGATAAGCCCAGAAAATAGAAGGGAAATTTGCCAGCTTAATCCCAGTATCCAATGAGCTGCCATTCCTGCTCCTACAAAGGTAATCACCACAGCAACGGTAATTAGCTTAACGATAACGGGACCGACATTCAAAATCTCACCTCGTCTTAAAGTCAGACCACCTTCGAAAAGAATAATACCTATAGCAAGTGAAACAAAATAAAACAAACTTTCCCCAGGAAACAAGCCGGTCTCCCCATTCCATATAGGTTCTATAAGCTTGGATCCGTCCTCGGTATATAAAGAAGCAATAGGACCTACAATGAGGCCTATAAGAATTAATGGTAAAATTGCTGGGATTTTGAAACGCCAAGCGAACCATTGCGCCAAAATTCCTAATATAATTATACTCGCTAGTTCTATCATAAAATATTAGATTTGAGTAGTTAAAAATAGCACAATCTAGAAGACTCGGATTCCAAAGTTAAGACTCTTTTAGTACTTTGCTGCTAAAATAGAGCTTATGACCTTATATCCTGTAGAAACTGGAAACTTTAAACTAGACGGCGGTGCCATGTTTGGTGTTGTGCCAAAATCGCTTTGGCAACGAACTAATCCAGCTGATTCTAATAACATGATAGACATTGCTGCAACCAGTTTATTGATTGAAAATGGTAAACAACTTATTCTAATCGACACAGGTTTGGGGAACAAGCAAAGTGATAAATTCTTTAGTTATTACTATAAATGGGGAGACCACACTTTGGATAAGTCACTAAAAAAACATGGATTCCATAGAGATGATATCACAGATGTATTTATGACTCACCTTCACTTTGATCACTGTGGAGGTAGCATTCAATGGAATAATGACAAAACAGGTTACGAACCTGCTTTTAAGAATGCAAAATTCTGGACCAACCAAGAGCACTGGGACTGGGCTATAACCCCCAACGATCGCGAAAATGCTTCCTTTCTAAAGGAAAATCTTTTACCAATGCAGGAGAGCGGTCACTTACATTTTTTGGAACGCACTCAAAAAAGGCATTTTTACGAGGAATTGGGATTTGAAGTCCTCTTTGTAGACGGCCATACCGATAAACAGATGATTCCAATCATAGACTATAAAGGGAAAAAATTGGTTTTTGCGGCAGATTTACTTCCTACAGCAGGCCATATTCCTCTCCCTTATGTCATGGGTTTCGACACCAGACCCTTAAAGACACTTCAGGAAAAAAAGATATTTCTAGAAGAGGCGACTCAAAACAATTATCACCTCTTTCTTGAGCATGATGCTCACAACGAAATCATCAACTTAAAAGACACTGAAAAAGGAATACGACTTGACTCTACTTTCAGTTTCAATGAACTCTTTACTAATTAATTTAATTTTAAAACATGACGACAAAAACAGTTAAGATAGGCGCTTGGGGCCTTTTATTTTCAGGATTTCTAATAGGTTGTGCCAGTGGACCAAAGATCACTTCAGAACCCATCCCCAACTTACAGAACGCAAAGGCTAAAACATCAGAACTTACAGATGATGAACTTGAAGTTTGGGGAAGCAAAGATCTTTTGAAAGATACCATCCCAGGAATGAGCGTGGATAGAGCTTACCAAGAAATCATTAAAGACTACAAAGGAGAAAGCGTCATTGTTGCTGTTCTTGATAGTGGTATTGATATTGAACATGAAGATTTTGAAGGCGTGATCTGGACTAATATTGATGAAATTCCTGAGAACGGAATAGACGATGACAAAAATGGTTTTGTCGATGATATCCACGGCTGGAATTTCCTTGGTGACGTTGTTGAAGAAAATCTTGAATACACGCGAATAGTAAGAGATTACCAAGATAAATTTGAAGGTAAATCTGAAAGTGATGTTTCTGAAGATAACTTAGAAGCATTTAAATTATACAAGTCTGCAAAAGCTGAATATGACAAAGAGCTAACTAGTACAAATGCCAGTTTGAATCGGTATGTCACTATGAACAATCAGCTTCAAGAAGCTGAGGAGAGTTTAAAAATTGAACTTGATGTTGATAAGCTTGGCATAGAGAATCTAACGGCTTACGAACCTAAAGATGATATCAGTCTCAACCAAAAAATGCTACTCCTTAATGTTATGAATAATATTGGTGAAGATCTAGGTGACATAGAAGACCAACTTGCACAAGCTATGGAGTATTTTGGCAATAGAACCAAATACCATTTCAATTTGGAATTGAATGCTAGAGCCGAAATACTAGGCGACGATCCAGACGATTTTTCAACCCGCTTTTATGGAAATAACCAAGTGAGTGGTCCCAATGAAGATAAGAAAGATGCCAAGCACGGTACTCATGTGGCCGGAATTATAGCAGCCAATAGACTAAATGACAAAGGTGTAAAAGGCGTTGCAGGAAACGTCTTAATTATGCCAATAAGAGCGGTTCCAGATGGAGATGAATACGATAAAGACATCGCTATGGGTATTCGCTATGCAGTCGATAACGGTGCTAAAGTCATTAACACGTCCTTTGGAAAATACTTTTCAACGCATCCAGAATGGGTTATGGAAGCTATAGCGTATGCAGCAGAAAATGATGTATTAATCGTAAATGCTGCAGGAAACGAAGGCATTGATCTAGATGAAACACGAGTATATCCTAATGATGAAACTCCAGAAAATCCAATCAATTTTGTGGATAACTTTATCAACGTGGGTTCTATAACTTCAGAATATGGAGGGAATTTAATTTCAGGATTTTCAAACTACGGAGATAACAGTGTGGACGTTTTTGCGCCGGGATCTTCTATATATGCAACCACTCCACTAAACACCTATGAATTCCTACAAGGAACCTCTATGGCTTCTCCAAACGTAGCTGGTGTGGCAGCAATGGTCCGCTCTATTTACCCTAAACTCTCTGCTGCTCAAGTCAAACAAATTCTTATGGATTCTGGACTAAGTACAGACCAAGAGGTGGTTCTTGGAGGAGATTCAGAAAACACGCTACCCTTTGATGAAATTTCAGTATCTGGAAAAATGGTAAATATGTATAATGCTTTAATATTGGCTTCTAAAACTAAAAAATAATGACAAAAACTTTCTTAACGATTGCATTTATCTTTTCATTTTCAATTCTTTTTGCCCAAAACTCTACAGGGTATTGGCAGCAGCATGTGGATTATGAAATGGAAATCGATTTTGACGCCAAAGATTACCAGTACGATGGATCACAAGTTCTGGAATACACCAATAATTCTCCAGACACATTAAAACGGGTTTTTTACCATATGTATTTTAATGCTTTTCAACCAGGTAGTGAAATGGATGTGAGGTCTAGAACGATCGAAGATCCAGACTCTAGAGTTGGAGATCGTATTTCTAAACTTAGCGATGAGGAAATTGGATTTATGAGAGCAAAAACTCTTCGACAAGATGGGGAAAAACTAAACTTTAAATTAGTGGGAACTGTCCTTGAAGTTGAGCTCAATGAACCTATTTTACCTAAAGAGTCAAGTACTTTCAAAATGGATTTTGAAGGTCAAGTCCCTATTCAAATTCGTAGATCTGGAAGAAATAATGCTGAAGGTGTTGAACTTTCTATGACGCAATGGTATCCTAAAATGGCAGAATATGATTTTGAAGGCTGGCATGCAGACCCTTATATCGGTAGAGAATTTCATGGGGTTTGGGGAAACTTTGATGTTAAGATCTCTATAGATAAAGATTTCATTTTGGGAGGTTCTGGATATATCCAAAACCCCAACGAAGTTGGTTATGGATATGAAGATGATGGAGAAAAAGTAAGACGGAAGGGGAAAAAACTAACTTGGCATTTTAATGCGTCAAATGTACATGACTTTACGTGGGCTGCAGACAAAGACTATATCCATGATAAAATCACTGGAAGCGATGGCACTACTCTTCACTTTTTATACAAAGACAATGAGGAAATTATTGAAAATTGGAAGAATTTACAATCCAAAACTTCAGATATATTGGATTTCTTCAATGAACACATTGGCCCATATCCCTACGATCAATACTCTGTTATACAAGGAGGTGATGGAGGCATGGAATATGCGATGTGTACACTTATTACTGGAGAAAGAGAATTTGGTAGCTTAGTAGGAGTCACTGCACATGAAATGGCTCATTCTTGGTTTCAGCATATTTTAGCAACAGATGAAGCTCAACATGAATGGATGGACGAAGGTTTTACCTCCTATATTTCTGCTTTAGCAATGAATGAGGTGATGGATCAAAATAGAGATAATGTATTTACAAGAACTTATAAAGGCTATACAAGTCTAGCCAATTCTGGTTTTGAACAACCACAAACCACCCATGCAGATCGTTATGAATACAACAGAGCCTATGGCGTAACTGCCTACTCAAAGGGTGCTGTATTTTTAGCTCAGCTAGGCTATTTAATTGGACAAGAGAATTTAGATAACACCCTAAATCGCTATTTCGATGAGTGGAAGTTTAAGCACCCAACGCCAAATGACTTTATCCGCATTGCTGAAAAAGTAAGTGGAGCTGAGTTAAGTTGGTACCTCAACGACTGGACAAGAACAACCAATACAATAGATTATGCAATAAAAGGCGTGAGCGTTGAACCTAACACCACTCTAGTAACTCTTGAACGAGTTGCTCTTACACCAATGCCCATTGAAGTAAAAGTTGACTTTAAAGGAGGAACATCAGAGCTGTATTATATCCCTTTAAGAATTATGAGATGGACAAAGCCAGACGCTACTAATATTGAGGAAGATTGGGCTTGGGCTTATCCAACCTATACCTTGAAAATTCCTACAGCTCAATTCGAAATTGAGAAAATTGAAATTGACCCAAGTGGTTTAATGGCAGATGTTAACAGGGAAGACAACGTTAAGGTTTTGGAGGAATAAATAATGTCATAACTGAATTTCAGGAAGCTGTCTCAAAACTTCAAAATTGTCATTCTGAATTTATTTCAGAATCTTAAATTATTTAGATTCAAATAAATTATAGACCCAGAACCCCCAGAAGCGTCGGGGTAAGGTGACAAAAAATAAGTTTTGAGACCGCTTTTTTTATTGAAAAACTTTAAGGAAGAGTCTACCCTCTTCTGAAGTTTGGACAAAGACAGCTTACATAAAGTTGTAATACCAATTTAAATTTATACTGTCGTATAAATAAATTGAATTAGTATTTGATTGATTGAAATCAAAAATATCTAGCATAGCCTTAGCTACGGTAATTATTTTTGATGAAAAGCAGATTAAAAAAGCCTGTGCCGAATTCATATCGGTAAAACGATTTATTGCGTCATTATAGGTCTAATTTGGTATTAAATTACTTTAGGGAGCGCTTCACCGTTTGAGAGGAAATATAGGAGGCTAATAAGCCAAGGCTTGTTATAGTAAAGAACACAATAAAAATATTTACGACTTCCAGTCTTACGGGATAAGCTAAACTCGGAGTAATCATAATCCATTGAAACTGAAGTTGGGACAACACCACTATAATCGCGAGAAAAAGACCAATGATGCCCCCTGCGATACTCATTAAGCTACCTTGAAAGAAGAAGATTCGTTGTATCTCGATCTCGGTTAAGCCTAAATTCAAAAGAGTTTTAGAGTTTTGCCGCTTTTCTAGCACGGCCATGATGATAGATCCTATCACATTAAAAAGGGCTATGATAATCACTAAGGTAAAAACAAGATAAACTGCCAGATTTTCTGTATTCAACATTTTGTAAAGACTATCATTCAGCTGGATCCTGTCTTTTACGAGCACTTGACTATCAAAAATATCCTTCACTTCTTTTTTTACTGAAGCCATATCGGCTGACTCGGCAATTTGCAGTTCCAGAGAAGTCACTTCGTTTTGTTTCAACTGTAGCAATTGTCTGGCAAAATTTATATCTGTAAAGGCATATTTTTTATCCAACTCTTCATTGATAGAGTAAATTCCTGTTACCGTAGCATTGGCAGTTCTAAAAGCCTCTTTTACATCTAGAATTTGTCCCTTCCCTGGTTTGGGAACGTAGAACTTTAAAAGACCTGAATAATCTCTCACCCCTACAGAAAGTTTTCTAGACAGATCGTTACCTAATACCACTTGGTAAGCATCATTTTCTATCCACTGACCCAAAAAGATACTCGACTTTATAGCGTTTATAGTTTTAAAAGTAGTGTCAACACCCTTGATGAAACCTGGCGTGTTTTTAGATTTGAAACTCAGTAGAACGCGTTCTTCAATCACTTCAGAATAGCGAACGATATCTGGATTATTCGATAACGCGGACAGTTGACTAGACTCTAACATAAAGGTCTTTCCTACTTTGGAAAACACCTTTAGGTCTGGATCGAATTTATTGGTAAAAGATAAGCTGAATTCCTTAAGTCCAGAAAAGGCAGATAAGACAACAAACAAAGCTAAAGCACCAGCGATGACCCCTATAGAAGCAATCCAAGTGATGACATTTATAGCCGTATTGGAACTCTTGGAAAAGAAGTAGCGCTTAGCGATGTAAAAAGAAATATTCAATTTTTCTTACGCTTATTCAGTAAGTCAGGATTCTTAATAGGGTCATTTTTTCCTTTAAAAGCTTGTTCTAAATCATTGATGTATTCTATAGAATCATCATTGAAAAATTCTAGTTCTGGCATACGTCGCAACTGGTTTCTGGTTCGCGTAGCGACCTGATGCTTTATTTTGGACTTCATCGTTCGGATTTCTTCCACAATTTGCTCAGATTTTTCAGAAGGAAAAATGCTTAGATGCGCTTTGGCTTGCAGTAAATCTGGAGTCACCCTCACCTTGGTCACCGAGATGATTAAGTTTTGAGTGCCAGCCGTTTTCAGCTCAAGTTGAATCACTTCAGCTAAATCTTTTTGAAGTATTCCCGCAATTTTCTTTTGTCTATTTGATTCCATGTTGCAAAGGTAGAATAATTATATAAATGCTAGTTTTGTGAATGATGTAAACTTTAGCGCATTTAAATTTAAAAAAATCACCTCTTATGATCAAAAAAATAGAACATATTGGCATCGCTGTTAACGACCTAGAGGCGGCCACAAAAACCTATGAAACCTTATTTAAAGCCTCTCCTTACAAAATGGAAACCGTAGAACGGGAAGGTGTGAAAACTGTCTTTTTTGAATGTGGAGAAAGTAAAATCGAGCTACTGGGAGCCACACGAGACGATAGCCCTATTGGCAAATACCTCAGCAAGCAAAGGGAAGGTATTCACCACATAGCCTTTTTTGTAGATGACCTCGCCTCTGAAATGAGCAGATTACAGAAAGAAGGTTTTCAGCTCTTAAGTGAGTCGCCTAAACGTGGTGCAGACAATAAATCTATTGTGTTTTTACACCCCAAAGGCAACCATGGCGTGCTTATAGAACTTTGTGAAGATCAAGGTTAATTAAAGTCAAGAATTACTTTGGTTGATAGTAAACTTATACTTATTTTTGCACTCCTGAATAATAATCAGCCTTGGTCCCATAGCTCAGCTGGTTAGAGCACCTGACTCATAATCAGGTGGCCCTTGGTTCGAGTCCAAGTGGGACCACTTTTTAAACCCCTAGCAATAGGGGTTTTTTTGTGGAGCAAAGCGAAGCAAATCTTGGACGAGCCCCGAAGTATCGGGATATCCTGAGTCCCGATAAACATCGGGATTGAAGGGAACCCAAGTTGAGACCACTCTCAAACCCCTTAATCTATTGTAAATCAATAATTAAGGGGTTTTTATTTTTAAAAAAATGTACGATTTTTGTACGATTAAAAGACTTAATTATATGAATGTACAGCATTTCGGCCCTATTTTTTTAAAAATTTGACATATAAAGCTTTATTTAATTGAAAATTTAGCCTTACTAATTTCTAAAAACTATTTAAGTTATCAAAATGAAGTTTCACATCTTTTCATTAATGCTTATCAAGTAAAAGAAGATGTTTTAAATTCATAAAGCAATTTAAAGCCTTTAAGCACGGTAGATGATCAAAATACCTAATGCTTGCTTCTTGCACATTAAAGTTAGCTAAGCCTAGCTTAATTTAAGTTCTGATGAATCATATTAGATTAATCACAAGTCTTACTTGTATTAAAACTGGAAAACATGCTGGCTTTTATAAAACTGTCGAGAAACAGGTTATAGAATCAACTCAGAATAGCAGTGCTTTTCAAAATGAAATTATAGACTATATTTCAAAGAGTAGAAAAACAGAATTTAAAGCAATTGAGATTAAGCTTTATCCTTACCCAAAGTCAGAATTAGCCTAGAAAATAATCGAAAAGGATATTAATTAGGTCACGAAGGTGTCTGTCTAATCTATTGATTTGATGTTTATGCAATTCAAATTATATTTCCTTTTTTAAAGTGATCATTGCTTTCTTTCTGCCAGTTTGTTCTGAAAATAGAGTGCTCTCAGAACAACTATCTTCTATACCCATATTAAAGTCTTTAGTCTTTATTTTTTGACGAACAGAAGTTTGATCATCACTCAATATTACAGTATGAGATCGTTGCATAATCCAATGATTTCGATATAATCTCATTTTTACACTGATTTTTTTTGACGTTTTGTTTAAAATATTCTCTTTAAGTTCTATTTCTAGCCTTTACACTTATTTTTCTTTTTATTATTTTTTTAAATTTTAAAGTTAGACGTAATTATCTCTGGACTTCGATACAAATTGTAACACATAGCTTCCTTAAAAAATCAAATCTATTGAGTTAAAGAGTCTTAAACGCATATTCATCATAGGCGGTTGTGAAAATTATTACGGAATTAATATCTAAAACTTCAAAGGTTTCGAACGACAGCCCATCACTCCATTGAATATCTAAAAATATCAAATCTAAATGCTCATTATTCTGAAACCATTCGATAGATTCTACAACTGAATGCAAGATCGTTTCAGCTTCAAAATCTAGAGTTTTTTAGTAAGCCTTGCAATCGTTTCGCCGATAGTTTCTAGTCTCCTATTATACTCATAGCTTTACTTGCTTTCCTTTTTTCCAAACGGTATTAATATTGCCGATATTTTTTATATCTTCTGTGAGATCACCATCTATCAGAATTAAATCTGCTGTATAACCCACTTTAATAAATCCCGTATTTTCTAATCCAAAGGCTGTGGTAATATTACTTGTCCCAGCTTTTAAAACTTCAATTATGGGCATACCTGATTCCCTTAAAAGCTCTAATTCTTTGTATAAATCTGTTCCATGATTAATACCCAAATTAGGGGGGTCTGTACCCGCAAGAATGGGTATACCTGCTTCGTACAGTTTTTTGACTTCTTGAAGTAATTCTTCTTTATTCAAATATTTGTCTGCACCAGCTCCTATGACTTCAAAAGCTTTAAGAGTAGTTAACAAGGTAGGAATAACAAAAAAAGTTTTTGATTCTAAAAGCCTCTCTAATTCACTATTTTCTAATATTTTATCCCTCCAAATATGAACTAAACCATCTGCATCATTAGAAATAACATCTTTAGCATCTTCTAAACGACTGACATGGACTACCGCTATTTTTTCAGCATTATGTGCTTCCTTAATTAATTCTGCTACCGTTTCTAAATGTAAGGTTGCTGTCGAAGGGGTTACAATAATTTTAATATAATCTGCATTGGCTTTAACTCTATCTTCAACAAAGTTTTTAGCATCCTTTGGCCCCATTAATGTTGGGACCGGAAATCCATATTGTGTGCCATGACCACCTGGTGCTGTGGCGGCATAACCAGCGACATAGAAACGGGCAAAATTGGTGGAATCTTTTAGCTGTCGCATAGCAGATTGATAGGTTTCCATGCCATGCATATCCATAACATTTAAAACCCCTGCTTTTGCAGCTTCATTTAATAATTCTGGTTGCCAAGCATGGACATGTGCATTAGATAAGGCTGGCATTAAGGTTTTTTCTTTTCCGTCAATAATTATAGTTTCACCAAAAGCTTTAATGACATCCGCAATTTCAATAATAACTCCATTTTCAACTTTAACAGACGTCGATTCAAAGATAACTTCACCATCAAAGACTTTGACGTTTTCTATTATAAAACTGTTTTGACCATAGCCCATAAAGGCAATGAGTATTAGCACTAAGGTTAATTTAATTTTAAACATGACTTCCTATGAATTAATGTTAAC
The DNA here is from genome assembly GCF_000153485.2 of Psychroflexus torquis ATCC 700755. Taxonomy (NCBI): domain Bacteria; kingdom Pseudomonadati; phylum Bacteroidota; class Flavobacteriia; order Flavobacteriales; family Flavobacteriaceae; genus Psychroflexus; species Psychroflexus torquis. The sequence goes on from NC_018721.1 coordinate 1,192,712, forward strand.
TGTGTCTACAACTTTTTTATTCCCAATTCTTGCGTTCCTTATTCATATATTCTTCAAGTTTTCGTTTTTCCCAGTTGTTACCAAAAAAGAAATCTGGTCCAAAAACTCCAATAAAATGAAAAGCCAACCCAATGCCCCAAAACGTCGCTGTTGAATAAGGTCCAAAACTTGCAAATCCTTCACTAGAATTAAAACCAATAAGTAGAATTAAAAACAGGTTGACCACAACATACACCGCGAAATGCCAGTAGAATCCAATAAGCTTATCTACCTTTTTTTTCGCTCTTAAATAAGCCTCTTCTTTTCTAAAGTCTGAAATCTCTTCATCTTTACTATGCGGATCTTTATTAAATTTTTCCATGATTTTAATTTTTATTGTTTTTTGATAATTCTTTATTCATTAATTCCTCAATTTTGCGCTCTTCCCACCCTTGTCCATATGTCAGAGATATAAAGTGTATTAATAACACCAACCCCCATATCGTCCAGACACTTAATACATCTATACTGAAAAGATCATTTTTAAAGCTCGCCCAACTGTCTAAGTTATTAGACAGTTTAAATCCCGTAATAATGGTATTAACTATCATATAAATGGCTAAATGATTGTAAAATTCTTTCAACTTTTCAACTCTGTTTTTAGCCTTTATATATTTTAAATTTGATGCTTCTGTTTTCATTTTACTAGTCATTAAAATTATTGATATAAACACAAAATACTAAATATTTTATATCATCAGTGTTTTACTATTTACCTTGAGAATTCTCATCTCTATTGGGTAGGGTTAAATTATTTCCATCAGTTACTTTTATCGTCTTTTTGCATATATTCTTCAATTTTACGCTGCTCCCAGTTGATACCAAAAGTCCCTTTATCTACAAAAACGCGATAGGCCTGAAAAGCCAGATTCAATCCCCAACCTGCCGTGGGAAACCAAAACCATTGTATGGTGTTCTGTGAAAATCGATACCAAATAAATATTAAAAAGGGTATCACAATACAATAGGACATTAAACTATAATAGAAGTCTTTTAATTCTTCTACACGCTTGCGTGCTCTCACATAATCGTCGTTAAGACGCGCTTTTGATTTTTGTGTTGTTCTCATAATTGATACCTGTTTTGTGAGCATAGGAATCGCTACTGCAAAATCCTTGTCTCTTTGATTGATGTGTACTTTTCGTTCTGAAAGCAATTGATAACGCTGTTTAATATTTTCTAAACCAACGCCACCACTCTTCTTTACTATTTGTTTGAGCTGCAGATTATTCATCACCACCAAGTGATCTCCATCTTCGTATATTTTTATATGCAAGGGTTTGCTCGATGTCACCATATTGTGCTTTACTGCGTTCTCTAACAGCAACTGCAATGCTAATGGCACAACTTTACTTTCTGGATTTGAAGCTTTATCCGGAATTTCGAAAATAATACTATCCTCAAATCGCATTTTTAAAAGTGACATATAGGTTCTCGCAAAATTTAGCTCTTCATCTACAGTTACTAATTCTTTACTTTTCTGTTCTAAAACATAGCGATAAACCTTAGATAGTGATGTCGTAAACTTTTGAGCATTGCTAGGATTTTCTTCAATTAAACTCGTTAATACATTTAAGCTATTAAACAAAAAATGAGGATCTAATTGATTCTTTAAAGCATCAAACTTTGCGCTCGCCGTAACTGCAATGACCTTTTGCTCTTTTACTTTAGTTTTTTGTAATTCTTTATAATAATAAACCGCATGAAAGAATAGTGAAATAACCAATGTAATAAGCAGCGAACTAAAATAAAACTCAAGTTTTTCATCATTAACAAACTCATACCATGTTTGACCTTCAATTGCAATTCTAATAAAAGCCCTAATAAAGAATATGGAGATTAAAGTTAGGGTAACCGAACCAAAGAAACCAATGGCTATTTGATATTTTCTGTAGCGCTCCCAGACAACTTGATCATTGAGATAACCAAAGAAATATGAGTTGACTAAAGTTAGTGGTATGGAATATATCAGGTAATAAGAAAACGAGCGAAAGAAATTTTCATTAAAAGCAATTTTAACACCCGAAAAATAGCCTATAACTTGGTCTACAAGCATTATCACAATACCTACTAGGATTCCTGATATAATATTTTTAAATAATTTCTTCATGTTTTATGTCCTTAAAATTGACCTTCTTACCACTTTATACCAAATTAGAACTATAGTGTTATTGTTATTACTTTGTTTTCTTTAAGCTCAAATTTTGCATCGTTCCATTTTGGTGGCCCCATAAAACCAGAGGCATCATTAGAGCACCCATAATCTTCTTTTGGAATCCCCATAAAATTAGAATCCATTTTACCATTATCATTTTCGTCATGGAAAATGGAAACCGCGTAAATGCCTGCTGGTATATTCTCAAAGGTGACTGAACACGACTTATTTTCTATCTCACTTTTTATGCCTTTAAATCTTTTTTTTAAAAAATCAGCTTCTGTATTATAAAGTCCTAAAAATATTTTGCCAGCATTACCTTTTGCATTCTTAGCGATAACCTTAATGCTATAATTTTCTTGAGCATTCATCTCAGTCATTACACTGCTAATGACTAGGATCACTATAATTTTAACGATTACATTCATGGGTTTGTGTTATTATTTGACACAAATATTGAAAACAACTAAGGATTTTTAAAACTAGTCTTACTGAATTGTAAAATTTTAATGATGAATCGTGATTTTAAGGGATTTAGTCGTAAAACACTAAATTCGTGAGGTTAGGTTTAAAGAATGCAATGTTCTTTTTGCTATAAAGTGGAATATTGAGGACTAAAAATAATCTTTTTTTGCTTTTATATTATTTATAGCAGCTTATGGTTGTTATTAAGATAATGAACCCACACCACCTAGTGTATCCGAAGTTGGAGATGTTGGATCCGAAGTAGGTCTTGTTTTTTATGATTTAGGCAATTATGATAGCGGATGGAGATATATCGAAGCTAGCCTACATGATATGGAAGGATTTGAATGGGGATGTTTTAATTCTCCAATTAGTGATGCTCGTAATATTAACATAGGAACTGAACTTGAAAACACAATCGCTATTGTAACATTTCATAATGAATTCAATACCTTTTATGATAATCCAGAGCAATGTTCTTCTATTAGTAATGGAACTGTTCCAGCGAAGGCTTGTCTAGAATTAGTAATAGAAGGCTTTGATAATTGGCCTTTACCTCTAGAAGGAGAATTGCTCTTGATATATGAAAATTTGCATTTGAATGGTCTTGGAAATTTTGACGTAGATTCAATACTTAATTGGAATTCAACTGATCATGATGATAATACCGTTACTGCGACTGATTTTTAAAATGGAGACCAAGGTTGGAATCCTAAACATGTTGATTCTGGTGTAATGAAAGTAAGAGTCGTTAGATATTTTTAAATGAGTGCATAACGTGGGTTACAAGTAATACCAAATTAGACCTATAATGACGTAATAAATCGTTTCTTTTTCGCCTGCTTTTCATCAAAAATAATTACCGTAACTAAGTCTATGCTAGTTATTTTTGATTTCAATCAATCAAAAAATAATTCAATTTATTTATACGGCATTATAAATATAATTTGGTATTAATAGCTCCAAAGCGGCAGAAATTTATACTAGAGTTTTAGCGATGAATACAAAGTCTGTTGGATACTATGTATGAAAGTGTTAGCTTAGATAAAAATAAAACAACGTCCTAAATAGATATATACCCTATAATGAAGTCTTAAATAGGGTTTATACGGATGTTGTAGTGCATTAAAAACCGAACGAAAACTGAATGAAAATATTTGCAATAAGTGGACTTGGTGCTGATAAAAGAGTTTTTAAATACTTAACTATTGAACACGATTTGATTCCAATTGAATGGATAAAACCAAAGAAAAAAGAGTCAATTATTGAATATTCAAAACGTTTAATTAAAGAATACGGTATCGAAAATGAACAAGAATTCGGAATTTTAGGAGTAAGCTTTGGAGGATTAATTGCAACTGAAATAAGCAAGCTAACTAAACCAAAATTTACGATTTTAATTTCTTCAGTAGAAACAAGAACTGAATTAAGCGGAATTATAAAAATTGCTGGAAAATCAAAGCTGATTGAATTAATTCCTGAAAAATTATTAAATCCATCAAAAGCAATTGCTCGCTTTATGTTCGGAACTGGAAAGAAGGAATTATTGAATTCAATTTTGGCTGATACAGACTTGAATTTTACAAAATGGGCAATTAGAGAATTAATGAATTGGAAAAATCAATCACGATTGCCGAATTTGATTAAAATTGGTGGAACAAAAGACAAATTACTTCCGCCAAAAGGGGAGAACACAATTTTAATTGACAAAGGAGAGCATTTTATGATAGTTGATAAGGCTTAAAAAATAAGTGAAATAATAAATGGAAAAATAAAAACGCACTACAACACCGTGTAAATTTAATTGCTTACTTCTAGCCTACTTACGAAAGTCCTTGCGGACTTTCAATCTGTGATTTATTTATTAACTTCACTACTTAAAACACGCAACTAAACTTACACAAATACGTTGCCAATAATTTGAATCTAACATACTCTCCAAAATAAAATTTCAATTTTCTGTCATATTTTTAAAAAGGCTGTCACTAAAAGAATAGAGACACATTAAAACAGGTGTGCATTAAATTTTGAGAATATGGAAAACATAAAAAAAGCAAAACAGTTTTTAAGCAACACATTAATTATTAATAGCATAGTTTGGGCAACAGTGATGATTGTTTCTTCCCTTATTTTAGGAGAAGAATACAAAAAAATTAACTTTGTTTTGTTAGGTGGATTTTTTATCGAGTTTTTAAGATACAGTTCGACAAAAAACAAATTGGAAAAGACCACATCAAAAAAAGACTAAACTAACAACACTATTTTTGATATCTTTAAATACATGAGTAATTCACAAGATACTTTTGAGCAACTACTTAAAGAGAACAAGCATAAAATTTACAGAATTTGTAGAATTTATGCTACCGCTCCAATAGAGCCTCAAGATCTTTTTCAGGAAGTCATTTTTCAAATATGGAAATCTCTTAATAATTTCAAAGGCAAATCTTCTATCGATACTTGGGTGTATAGAATTGCACTTAATGTGTGCTTGCGTTCCAAAATGAAGCTAGACAAAAGCAATGAGAAAACAGCACGGTATGATGCCATTCACTTTACACCAGTTACAGAAACTATAGACCCTTTTGAAGAAGAGAAATTTAAATATTTAAAAGCATGTATTGCAACTTTAAATGAATGTGATACGTCCATTATTGTATTGTATTTAGATGAATTGTCTTATAAAGAAATCGCAGAAATAACAGGACTATCAGAAAATCATATTGCAGTAAAAATGAAGAGAATACGAAAAAAATTGTTTGACTGTATTACACCAAAAATCAATTAATATGTTAGAACAAGAACTAAAAAATATCTGGAAAAATTCTTCGAAAACAGCTCAAATAAGTATAGAGACTGATCGATTGGTAAAAGAGTTTGATACAAAGATGACAAACATTCAAAAGAAAATAAGAAAAAGAGATGTCAGAGAGATTTCTGCTTCTGTATTTGGGATACTAATTTTTAGCTTTTTTGCGTATGAAATTCCGTTTCCAATTACCAAGTTTTCTTGTTCCTTATCTATTCTGTGGTTTGTATATGTGATATATAAATTTAGAAAATCAAATCAACAGAATACATCTGAGAATCTATCATTACCGCTTAAACAGCAATTAGCTCATAAAAAACAGCTCATGCAGCACCAACAAAAACTATTAGATTCTGCAGGGTATTGGTATGCTGGTCCTTCGTTTATTACAAACCTTATATTTATTATCGGATTGCAGAATCCTGCTGATTATAATTGGACCAATCAAATAGCAGAAAGCCTACTTCCCCTAACAGTTAACGCAAAAGCAGGCACGATAATCGGCCTAGGAATCTTTTACCTCCTTGTTATTTGGGTCCACAAAATAGCTGCTAAAAGAGACGTACAGCCAATTTTAAAAAACATCGAGGTTATTCAGCAACAACTGAACAACTCAAATTAATACAACTACAATGAAAATATATATATTATTTATACTAACATTTCTACTGGTAAATATCGCGGTAGCACAAAATGAAACTACTATTTCAAAAACCGTAGCTAACGAATTTCAAGAAAAATATAATGCTAAGGACTACGAAGGTGTTTTTACCATGTTCGCTAAAGAGATGAAAGATTTTATGCCACATGATAAAGCACTTGCTTTTTTAAACGGATTACACACTGAGGCTGGTAATATAAAAGAAAGAATATTTATGAAATATCACCAAGCCAATGTTGCGCTTTACAAAACAACTTTTGAACGTGTTGTAGTGGCATTGTTTATTTCTGTTGATGCAAATTCTAAGATTAATGGCTTGATGGTAAAACCCTATGTTACTGAGAAATTACCCGAACTTAAAAGGAATATTTCTAAGTTAATCTTGCCTTTTAATGAGGAGTGGACGGTTTTTTGGGGTGGAGACACCAAAGAACAAAACTACCATGTTGCTTACAAATCTCAAAAGAATGCATTCGATATGATTATTACTAATGCAGCTGGAAAAAGCCATAAAAACGACGGGAAGAACAACGAAGATTATTATGCCTTTGGTAAAGACTTAATTGCTCCTGCAAGCGGCGAAGTTGTGCTGGTTGTAGATGGTGTTAAAGACAACAAACCTGGAGTAACAAACCCTAATTATGTACCTGGTAATACTGTAATTATAAAAACGAGTAACAACGAATATTTGTTCTTTGCACATTTTAAACAACATTCTATAAAAGTGAAACAAGGACAAAAAATCCAACAAGGTGATTTGCTAGGTTTGTGTGGAAATTCGGGTAATACTACAGAGCCACATTTACATTTTCATATTCAGAATGTAGAAGATATGAATATTGCTACTGGAGCAAAAGCATATTTTGAAGAAATTTTAGTTAATGGCGAATTAATAAAGGAACATTCACCTGTTAAATTTGAGAAAGTAAAAAACAAATAAAAACTATTGCCAATAACTAAGCATATGGCTTGCCGATAGGCCAAAGCTATATGATTTGTTGACTGATCCGGTATTTTTAAATAAGGGGGAATTCGATGAGTTGGCAGGAACCTTACAAGAGGAGAAGGTTGTTTTTAGAGTGCTTTGCATCCCTTTTTATTCAGTTGCTTATCTAAATAAGGTACTTTTTAGGGAGATCATGCTTTTTTTGTGTGAGAATCTGCTGTTTTTTATCATTTTCCTTCAGTTTGGGCACTGGTAAGTCAAGGCTCTTTTTAGAACTGTTTTTTAATTTTTGTATTCCAGTTTATCCTTTATAATTTTTTTGTAATCCTTTGGTGGACCACGACTGTCAAAGGTAAAAAGTGTGATTAATGTCTCTTTTTTACAACTCGGACAACAGCGATATAGAGATTTCTCTTGAGCGGCAAAGGTTATTATGTGAGCCAAGTTTTTATCTCTTAATTGCAATTGTAATAGCGGTAACTTCTCTTTTTTCCAACTGCTGCTCAAAAACTTATAATGCCTTATTCGAGTAAAGCCTTTGGAAAGAATATGGAGTTGGAAACGCCGTATAAACTCTTTAGTGGAGAGTGTTAGTGTGGTTTTATTTTTAATGATCTTATAGCAATCATTACTCGACGGACTACTAAGCAAATTTTGCATTTATTTTTACAACATCTCAACGAGGACATAACTTTAAGCTATCCGTTCTTAACGGTTAAATGATTAAAAAAGTTTTTTTTAAAGTCTGTTTTAACTAATTTAGGAGACCAAGGCGTAATTAATCTATGACTAAAAATAACGAAAGCAACTAAAGATCAAGGTATATCGCAAAATTTTAAAAGCACCAACGCTATGCCTTAGAACATCCCACACACTTTACCCTGTGGAACGAGAAACAAGCTTAAGACATATCGGGGCTGCTTTAGCTCATAATTCCTCCAAAATCACAGAAATTTACACTAAAGTTTTAGCGATGAATAACAAAACGATAAAAATATTAGATATTATACAAAAAAGTGTTAATTTAGTTTGCAATATGAAATAACGATTAATAGATATATACCCAATACTAAAGTTTTGAGTATGGTTTATACTGATGTTGTGGTGCATAAAAAAAACTAGAAGAAACATAACAAAAGGTTTAATTTAATACCTTTGGAAACAATATGAAATATCCCTTAGAAAACTTAACAGATACTGAATTTGAAAGCCTTACAGCATTAATATGCAGTGAGATTTTAGGAACAGGAACTGTAGTTTTCTCGGTTGGAAAGGATGGCGGAAAAGATGCAAGATTCAATGGTAAAGCAAATAGTTTCCCTAGTAAATCTGAACCTTGGAATGGTAAAATCATAATTCAAGCAAAACACACCCAGCGACCAGATGCAAGTTGTTCTGATAGTGATTTCCAATCAATTTTAAAAAAAAGCGTAATACCTGCCATAAACAAACTTAAAGACAATAGCGAAATAGATAATTATTTACTTTTTACAAATAGAAAACTCAGTGGAATACAAGATACAAAAATTGAAGATATTTTTGATGAAAAAACTGAAATAGAGAATAGATTAATTGGATTAGAAACAATGGAACTTTGGCTAAAACAATACCCGTTTATTGCAAAAACTTTAAATCTTAATAAACTTCTCCTTCCTCTTAGTTTTGATGAAAATGATTTAAAAGAAATAATTAATTCATTTAGTAAAATACATAATAAGAAAGGTGACTTGCCAAAAATCCCAAAAAGGGATATTGAGAAGAAAAATGAATTAAATAATTTAAGTAAAGGGTATTTTGACAATGCCATTAAAAAGAATCTTATTTATTTAGATCAAATTAGAGATTTTCTAATGAATCCAATAAATTCAGAGTATTTGAACCAATATGAAAATACCATTGATGATATAAATGAAGAAATTATCATACATAGAAATGAATTTGATAAGTTCGATTTGATTTTTAACTATTTATACAAATTTATAATTGAAAACAACCTAGAATTAAAAAGCAATCGTAGTTTGGTTCGCCTTTTTCTTCATTATATGTATTACAATTGTGATATTGGTATTAACGAATAATATATGCTAACACCAACAAAACATACTAACATCAAATTTTCCGTCATATATATATCAGGAAAAATATTATTGTTTTTGACAAAAGAAACAATAATTAAATATGACGATTTAAAAGAAATGTTGGTACACGAAATCGGAGTTAAGGCAAAAAATAATGTTGATTTTGCACTAACTCTTTTATATGCAATTGGTAAGGTTGAATATTTAAAAAATATTGATGCTGTAAAACTATTAAGCAACAAGAATGAAAATTAGTAAAATTTATTCTAACAAAAATTTCAAGAACATTGAGTTTAATGATAAATTCAATGCGATTATTGCATTCATAGAAAGTGATAAAAAAGACGACACTCATAATTTAGGCAAAACTTCTTTAATAAGAGTTATTGATTTTTTACTCTTGTCAGGCTTTGACAAAAACACTGATAAATTACTCGGAAATAATATTTTTATTGGTCAAGAATTTTATGGGGAACTAAAATTAAATAGCAGTAAATATTTGATAATAAAACGTTCCATAAACACCCCAACTAAAATATCTTTTAAACTAAATGACTCAAAACTAGATGATTTTAAATTCGATATTGATTGGGATGAAGAACTAACCTTAAAAAAAGCAAAAGCGAGATTAAATGAATACTTAGACTTTAGTATTTTACCAAATTGGGATTACAGGAAATCAATAACCTATTTTTTAAGAAGTCAACAAGACTACTTAGACGTTTTTAAACTAAATAAATTTAAGGGAAAGCATAAAGATTGGAAACCTTTTGTTTTTGATTTACTTGGGTTTAATGGGGAACTGATTTTAGAAAAATTAGAAGTTGAGGAAGAAATAGATGACTTAAAGAAAAAAATACAAACTTTAAGATTAGAAGCACAAATAGACACCTCAGAAAAGGATCGGTTAGAAGGGCTTTTGGAAATTAAAAAAAATGAACTTTCTGAAATTAAAGATCAAATAGATAAATTCAATTTTTTCAAAGAAGACATTCAAACAAACAGTTATCTTGTAGAAGAGATAGACGTAAAACTTCAAGCATTTAATACTGATAGGTATAGAATTTCTTATGAAATCAACAAAATAGAATCATCATTATCTGACATAAATGATGATGTTGATGATAATGCAATTAATAGTTTGTTTAATGAAGTAAATCTGTATTACCCTGAACAATTAAAAAAAGAATATAATGATTTAATCAATTTCCAAAAATCATTAACTATTGAACGTAAAAAATATCTTTCAGAAACTCTAAGTCAGTTAAAAATTGAGTATTCGGATTTAAACTTAAATATTAAAGAAATTGAAAATCAAAAAGGTGATTTATTGTCGTTACTAACTCAAAAAGATAGTTACCATAAGTTCAAAGAATATCAGAAAAAAACAATTGGATTAGAAGTTGATATTGAAAGAATTAAAGATAAACTTAAAGCAATTGATAGTTCTTTAATAATAGAAAATGACATTAAGGAAAAGCGAGAATTAATAAAGGATAATATTTCAAAGTTAAAGGAATCACTATCTGAAAGAAAGCATTCAAGTATTAATAAAATTTTCAATTCAATTATAAAAGAAATAATAGATACTAATGCTCTAATTTCATTGAAATTAAACAATCAAGGAAATGTTGAATTTAACGCTGATTATCAAAATAAAATAGATTTAATTAAAACTTCTGAATCACAAGGAACGACATATAAAAAATTGCTTTGTGTTGCATTTGACTTATCACTGTTAGTTAATTTTTCAGATAGATCATTCTTTAAATTTGTTTACCACGATGGAGTATTGGAAGGGTTGGATGATAGAATTAAAATTAGATATATCAAAATAGTAAAAGACTTCTGTGAAAAATATGACTTGCAATATATTGTGACTTTAATTGATTCTGATTTACCAAAAGATATGCCTGATCTAATTGAAGATAAAGATATTTGTTTAAGGCTCAATGACAAGGATGCTAATGGAAAATTATTTTTAAATAGTTTCTAAAAAAGTAACGCACCACAACACTATATATGAAATCATAGCACCCTACGGGATGCTACTCTTTATACACTAAGCGTTATGAGCAATTTAAAAAACGCATCGTCCTGAAATAGTATGACAAAAAAAAGAACAAAACGAATATTCCAAATAGTTTTACTTACTAGTACTGCTATCTCCTTATTTTACGTACCCTGGATATTAGTCTGGGCTTGGCTATTACCATTACCAAATACAGTTCAAGAACAGTTGGATGAAGGAATTGGTCATGGATTTGATGGAATGATTGTTTACGTGGATCAAGCCGGTAAGCCGCCAGAATTTTATGCCTCAGGCTGGCATGACCGAAAAAATAAAATACCAGCAGACCCGAAAGCATTATTCAAGATTGCCAGTATTACCAAGCTATATATTGCTGTTGCTACTGCAAAATTAGTTAAGGAAGAACGTTTGTCTCTGGATAAAACACTCGCTGATTACTTCCCAGAACTGGTGGGAAGAATTGAAAATGCAGAAAAAATCACGTTGAGAATGATGGTTCAGCACCGAAGCGGTATTCCTAATTTTGTAGACCATCCTAATTATTGGACAAACCCACCAAAAAGCAAACAAGAAACACTTGACTACGCATTGGATTTACCAGCTGACTTTGAACCGGGTGAAGACTATGGCTATTCAAATACGAATTATATGTTGATTGAGGATCTCCTAGATAAAGTACTGGGTTATAGTCGTCACCAATATATTAAGGAGGAAATTTTGATGCCTCTCCAGCTCAAAAATACGTTTGCTTCGCTTCATGACGTAGATATAGACGATGTGATGAGCGGATATTATGTTGGAGTTGAAGACGATCTAAAAACTGAATTTACTGGCTTAATGATCGCTACAGCAGAGGATGTGGGTATATTCTTGCGAGCATTAAACGATGGTTCGGTGTTTAATGAGGGTGAACAGGAAATCTATTCCTCCATTTACGTGTACGAACACACAGGTCTGCTTATTGGCTATCAGAGTATTGCAGAATACCACAAAGAGATTGATACAGTTGTAATTCAATTTAACAATACAACTAACTTTGATGGATATGATTGGAATTTAGCGGAAATCATATATAGTCGTATTGTAAAAATAGTGAGAAGTAAAAAAAGCTCATAACATGGTGTATAATTAATTGCTTGGTTATCGCCTACTTGGAAATCCCTTTGGAATTTCCTCTGGTTCGTTTTCTTTTACTAATTTAGTTGCTAGCCAACGCAACTAACCTTACGCGAAACCGTTAAGAATAATAGAGATAAAAGAGCATCATATGAAAATGTATATCATTATAAAAGATGAAACTCCTGATAAATTAGTTCCTGTAATAACAGCTCACGCTTCATTGGCTTGTTACAAAAAATATGAAACCAATTTGAATATGAAAAAATGGATTAATGGAATATTCAAAAAAGTTGTTTGTTTAGCTAATGAAATTGAATTTAACAAGCTTAAAGATGAACTTGATTTTGTTGTATTGACTGAATCTTCACTTGATAACAATGAGGTTTGCTTAGCATTTTGTCCGAGAGATGAATACTCAAAAAAGTTTAAATTCCTAAAAATGTGGACACCTCAAAATATTTAAAGTGAAAAGTCAAACTTACAATTGGTTAGTGAATAAAGGAAATATTATAATTCAAAAAAACAGAAATTATGTTTCTCTACAAATTAACTATGAGAATGGAGAATATTGCCTTCTAACTAATACAGATACCGATGAAATCATTGAATTGTTAACAAGCATTTCAAAACAGATTTGGGAAAGTCCAAATTATGAAAGAAAACATTACACAAATCAACTTTACAAAACAAATGGTAACAGATATTATTGGGAAATTGAGAATTCAAAACTAGTGTTAAATTATAACGAAATTGAAAATGGTGTAGAAATTAATTATATCGGAAATAGTAAGTTTAAATTAGAGGTAAACTGTTTAGTAGAGATAATACAAATTTTAGAACAACTAAATAAATAGAATAATACTAAAGCTAATAACTAAGTAATCGGCTCGCCGATAAGCCAGAGCTGAATACTGTGTTGACGAATCCGGTTGATTTTTCGTCTATGGGTAAAACGTTAAGTCGTAGGAAGGTTGGTTGTAAGTTTTGCTTTGATTGATGTCGTCAAAACATACATTGCTTATTTGTTTTCTAACATTCTGCGCGGATTTTTAGTAGTTTCAACTTAAAATCTCTGGTTCTTATCGTTTAATTTTAGAGTTAAGGCATGCAGATCCAGTCCACACATGCAGAATAATTTTTAGTTGCTCCCATTCAATTTTCTGTTTTTTAGTAAAACCCACCTATTATCGGGAGGTCCACGATCATTGAACACTAGTATCGTATGTAATCTCCCTTTTTTACTGACAGGACATCGGCGGTTCATAAGGGGTTCTTTTGTTCTGACAGGCTCCCTCTTTACAGTGGCCAATTCAGCTTGTAGTTTTGGCAACTTCTCTTTTTTCCAACTGCTACTCAAAAACCCATAATGCCTTATTCGAGTAATACCAAATTATATTTATAATGCCGTATGAATAAATTGAATTATACTACGGCGTAGCTCAGCACTGGTTTTTTGATTGATTGAAATCAAAAATAACTAGCATAGCCTTAGCTACGGTAATTATTTTTGATGAAAAGCAGGCGAAAAAAGCCTGTGCCGAATTCGTATCGGTGAAACGATTTATTACAACATTATTGGTCTAATTTGGTATAAAGTCTTTGGAAAGAATATGGAGTTGAAAACGCTATATAAACTCTTAAGTAGAGAGTGTTAGTATGGTTTTTTTTAATAATCTTACAACAATCATAAGTCGATAGGCTACTAAGCAAATTTTGCATTTATTTTCACATCATCTCCATTAGGACATAACTTTAAGCTATCCGTTCTTAAGGGTTAAATACCTTTAAAGGATTAAAAAAATAGTTTTTAAAAGTCTGTTTTAAGTAATTTAAGTAACCAAGGCATAATTAATCTGTGACTAAAAATAACGAAAGCAACTAAAGATCAAGGTATATCGCAAAATTTTAAAAGCACCAACGCTAAGCCTTTGTGCATCCCATGCACTTTATGTCATAGCTTTTCCACACCCACTATGGAACAGAGAATATGCTTAAGACATATAAGGACTGCTTTAGGTCATAATAGCTCCAAAGCGGCAGAAATTTATACTAGAGTTTTAGCGATGAATAAAAAAATATTAGATATTATACAAAAAAGTGTTAATTTAGTTTGCAATATTAAATAACACTTAATAGATATATACCCAATACTAAAATTTTGAATAGGGTTTATACGGATGTTGGCATTCATTAAAAAAACAGCCAACTTCTAAAAGTAAATTAACTGGTGTTAAAAAAATAATTAGAATATTATGCAGGAATCAAACAATTACACAGATTTTAAAATTTTAATTTTAAAAATCACTCTAGCTATAGTAATTTCTCTTTCAACTTTTTCAGGGTTTGCACAACAAAATTCAGGTATTGAATTGCTGCGAAATGGACCTATGAGTCAATGGAAATGGGTTGCAACAAATAATCATGAGGATCCTATTGTCTTTGAACTAGAAAAGAGGCTTAACGATTGTGATGGTGTTGAAACAGTTACCATAATAAAAAAAACGATATATAGCTCTTCGAAGAGTGATAGAGGCAATACATATATTGATGATTACGGTTTCAATTGTAGTGTGAGTAGTAAAGGAGATAGAGAATACACAAAAGAGTACACAATTTTATCAAGAAAATTCAAAGAGAAAAAAAGTAACACTTCCTCTTCAAACACCCAAACTAATTCATCAAGTTCTTCAGGAGTACCATCATGCTCCGGTTGTACGCCAGACCAGATTAGACAAATGCAAATTGCTGCTCAAAGTTCACAAAATAACTCATCAGATTCTTATGACTATTCTAGTAATGAGAGTAGTTATTCTTCTAATAGTTCAAACAGCAATAGTGATTACTCCTCTAATTCTACTTCAGAGTCAATTTATCAGAAAAGACAAAGAGAAGACGCTGAAGCAAAAGCTAGACAATCTAGAGCTAGACAAGATGCACAAAGACGAGCTGATGCACAGGTAGCTAGTAATCAAAGAAAAGTTGACCAGATGAATGCAACTTCTGATAATATCATGAACGAAATAAACAAAATAGCAGATCAACGCAATGCACAAATTAGAGCAGAATCTGAAGCTAAAGACGCTGAATATGCTAGAAGAAAGGAAGAAAAAGAAAGAGAAAGTGCCGAAAGAAACGAGAGACTAAGACTTGATAGACTAGAGTATATTAGATTACAGGCAGAGCGTGAAGAAAAAGAAAGAATTAGTAATGCACAATCTAGTTTTTTAGATAATCTATACGATAAAAAAATCCCAGTGGTAGTTGATAGTAAAGAAGTGTTTTTTCTTATTATTTCTAGAAATAATGATGAAAAACAAATATACATCTCTCCTTTTAGCTTATTTGCTAATGGTGAAAATGAACTACCGTATAAAATAGACGTCATAAAAGATTTCAAATCAAAAGTATCTAAACCATATGTGTATGCACAAGGCCCTTACAATTCTTTAGAAGAACAAAAAAATGCTGTAGCTAACTTCCAGTCAAAAGCAAGAAATAACTATGTGTCCTACAGTTTACTAAAGTTTACATATAAACCTAAATTTGAAAGTTCTTCCAATAAAAACGGTGACTTTTGGGGTGAAAAAAAGACTAATAGTACAGAACCTAAAAAGAATGTAGAAACAGAAGACTTTTGGGGTGAAAAAAAGACATCTCAAAAACCAAAACCAAAAAAATCTATTTGGGATTAAATTAACATCTTATGAAAATAAAAATTACACTCTTACTTCTTATAGCTATACCATTTTGTGCATTAGCTCAAAACTCAGAAATATTAGCTAAATCCTACTTTTTAAAAGCTAAAGAATTTTATGGTAACGGTAACAATACCGAAGCATTAACTAACCTTAACACCTGCCTGAAAAATATAAATGGAGAATCAAATGCAAAAATTGAAGCTCTTTATGTAGACATATTTATGGCTAAACAAGAATATGTAAAAGCCCAAGAACATATTTCACAGTACTTTAAAAAAGCAACCGAAGACCATAGTGACTATATGAAAATGGTTTCTTTATTTGCAGAAATCACCGAAAGTGCAAAAAAAGAGAGACTAAAACTATTTAATTCTAATCCAAACATCACATTAGTTGCCAAAGAGGAAAATAATAAATGGGGGTTTATTAATAGGGACGGAAAGTTTATTATAAAGCCTCAATATGATGCAACTATCGATAATATGGAATATGACAGAGCCATTGTAAAGATAGGCTCTAAATATGGGGTTATTAATAGTCAAGATATCAAGGTAATACCCATAATTCACGACACTATAATTAGAGACTCGAACAATTTTATTTATTTGAATTCAAATAAATATTATTTCACTAATAATTTAGGAAAATTAAGACTATCAGATGGCTGTCTCAAATTCACACAACTTGCGGACGATTTTTATCTCTGTCACATTAATAAGGATGATAATAAAGGAGGAACTTTATTACATGTAAATATGAACATTATCATTAAAAATATTAAATCATGTAAAATTTATAAATCATTTGATAATAAGCATCATTACGAAATTAAATTCAAAGACAAAACGATGAATTCATTAATAGATGAGAATGGTAATATTAAAATAGAACCTACAAAAAGGTTCATTAGCTCACCTATAGCTCAAACCTATAAAGCGATGAAAGATATTACTAGCGTAGCCGAAACAAATATATTTATAGTTAAAGATCTAGATGATTCCTATGTAGAGCCCGACAAAATTTATAATGCAAAGACAAAACAAACTATTACATATTTTTATACAGAAAAAGAAAGTAAGCTAAAAGAAATTATTAACACAAAACGAGGATCATTTATACGATGTCAAAAAATATTTAAAAATGGTAAAGTTGGATTCGTGTCGGATAAAGCAATAATTACACCACAATTTAATGAAATAAGTCACTCTTTCGGAAAATATATCTTCGTTACGGGGAATTACGGAAAAGGTTTAGTGGATAGCGAAGGAAATATAGTTATACCATTAAAATATTCCGAAGTTAAATATAGCAGATCTGATAAAAACATAAAAAAATGGTTTGGTGTAAAACAAGGTAAAAATGTAGATGTATACGATACAAACGGTAAATTCCTTTATGAATCCACTTTGGATTAACCAAGTTCAAACCGTTCATAAAAATCAACAATGAAAACAAAAATTACCCTTTTACTCGTTTTAGCTTGCAGCTTAAATGCAATAGCTCAGAGTCCAGAAGCTATGGCAAAATATCATTTTACAGAAGCACAGAATAGTTACGGAAATGGAGATAATAATGCAGCCCTAGATAATTTAAAAACAACCGTAGAATCTTTTGGGAAAACCAACTCTAAAATAGAAGCATTATATACCTATATCTATTATAGTCAAAAAGACTTTATTAATGCTAAGAATCATATGACATTGTATTTTGATATAGCCGCTGAAAACCATAGCGATTATATGAAAATGATTTCGCTATTAACAGAAACAACAAAGAAGGCGATAGAAATTGAACAACTTGCCTTAAAGAAAAAAAATAAAGAAATCGAAAAACAAAAAGACCAACAAAAGGACCAACAAAATTGGAAGGTAGCGCTATCAGAAAAAACAATAGCATCTTTTGAAAATTATCTTCAAAATTCAAAAAACGCATTGTATCGCATTGAAGCTAAAAAATACCTAGAACATAGTGCTATAAAAAATCTAATGCTGCTTCCTGATGGCTATGAAGCTAATGCAATGAATTACTTGACAGTTAAAAATTTTAAGAGTATTAAAACATACTTTAATGTGACTTCTATTGTGATTACAAAAGCACATCCAATCCCTTATTTACCAGAAGAAATTGGCAGTTTGTCTAAATTAGAAGAATTAGATCTAAGTCAGTGCGGTTTTACAACCTTACCCGAAAGTATTGGTAATCTCACAAGCTTAAAAAAACTTAATTTAGTTAGTAATAATTTAACAACATTACCCGAAAGTATTGGAAACCTTACAAGCTTAGAAGAACTCTATTTAGGTAAGAATAATTTAACAACGTTACCTGAAAGTATTGGAAACCTCTCAAGATTAAAAACATTTTTTTCAGGGAGTAATAAATTATCGGTACTTCCCGAAAGTATTGGGAATCTTACAAGCTTAGAAGAACTTTTTTTAAGGGAGACTGATTTAACGACACTACCCGAAAGTATAGGAAATCTTATAAGCTTAGAAAGACTTTATTTAAATGAAAGTAATTTAACGGCTCTTCCCCAAAGCATTGGAAACCTTACAAGCTTAGAAAAACTCAACTTAGATGGGAATAGACTAACAACGTTACCCGAAAGTATTGGAAACCTTACAAGATTAGACCTACTTGACTTACAAGGAAATAAGCTAACAACGTTACCCGAAAGTATTGGGAACCTTACAAGCTTAGATGAATTTATTTTAAATAATAATGCTTTAACTGTACTACCCGAAAGTATTGGGAATCTTATAAAGCTAAGTGCACTTTACTTATTTGGTAATGATTTAACCACGTTACCCGAAAGTATTGGAAGTTTAAAAAATAATTTAACAATCTATATGTTAAAGTCTCAATATACAAGATGTGAAAAATCCATCAAATTAATAAAAAAGAATAATGAAACATTAGAAATAACGCAATATTAATTACTGTTGCTAAAAAATAAAAACACTATAAATAACGACGGCATTGTTGCGTTTATCACTTGAATCCACCAAATTAAAAAACATCTTATGAAAATAAAAATCATTCTATTACTAATTATTGGCTTAAGCTTAAATACAATGGCTCAAAATCCAGAAGCTATGGCAAAATACCATTTTATAGAAGCACAAAATGCTTACGGAAATGGGGATAATAACACAGCAACAACCCATTTGGAAGACTGTATAGAAGCTTTAACTAAAACAAATGCAAAAATTGAGGCGTTGTATACAAATATCTACTTAAGCAAAAAAGAATATCTAAAAGCTAAAAAACATATCACAGTTTATTTTGAAATTGCACAGGAAGATCATAGTGATTATATGAAAATGATTTCGCTATCAACAACAAACGAAAATAACTTCAAAAAAGCAGAGCAAGAAAAAATAGTGGAATTAAAGAGACAAGCTGACATGGGGGTTACAGACTTTAGTAATTACGATGAAATAGCTGACTTTGGTTCGGATAATGACTGGGCAAATAAAATACAATCATCGAGGAATTCTACTTCATTTATTAAAAGCGAATTAGAGAAAGCAAAAAAATACAAGTCAGCTCAAGGCAAAGCACGTTTGGCATTCTTTTATTTAGAAGGTATAGGTATAATCGAAAGCGAGAATTGGAAAGATGATTATACTAAAGCCGAGAATTTATGTTTAGATGGCGTTAATCTCAAACTATCTTTGGCATGTTACATTTATGCCAGAACCAAATATGGAATGGACAGTGGCGAAGAAGCCTATTTCAATTTATTGCAAATAGCAGATGGTAAAATAGATATAGCAGACTACGCTATAGGATACATGTATTTATCAGAATATACTGATGAAGGAACTCCATATAAGCCAACCTTGGGCTTGGAATATTATAAAAAAGGCTTTGGAAAACTCAAAGTAGTTAATAGTGAAGCAGCTTCCCGTATAGCAAGTTCAATTGCAAGTGCTTATAGTAAATATGATAATGAAATTACAAGAGACAAGACCTTACAATTAGAATGGTTGAAAAAATCTTACAATACATTTCCTAATGGGAGAGCAGCATTTAGTATTGCAGATTTTTATCTTTATAATTATAAGAATCCACAATATAATATTTCAAAGAGTGAAATAGGAAAATGGTATCAAAGATCAGCAGACTTAGGTTATCGCCCAGGGATGAGTCAAGTTGCATATGCTTATATGAAAGGATATTTCGGCTATTCTATGAATAAAAACCTTGCAATACAATGGTATAAAAAAGCAGCAAATAAAGGAGATAAATCGGCAATTAAGAGCTTAAAAGAGTTAGGTATAGACTATATCCCCAATAAGGGATAAATTTTCACTAGCTGACTAAATTAAAAAATGGAATTTAGAGTTAATTATTAGAAAAAATAAACTAAGCTCCTCTTTTATCTGCAGTCTAAAATAGTTTTATTATTAAACTGCAGAATGGAAACTACATCTGGCAACAAGAACGAATGGCAACAATGTATAAAAATAATAAGGGCGTTTGTGCTAAACAGAAAGTCAATGAGTTTTAACAAAGTCCACCAAATCGTTGATTTGGCTTTTATAAAGGAACAAATTAAAAACAAAATACAACGATTTGGCTAAGTGCTTAGTCTAAAGAACACTACTTTTAATTCCCGCACTAACCATAGCCGAGACGTTAGCACCAATTATGAAATCGAGCACTTTAATAATATTTCTGCTTTTATTTGGGTTATTTTATTCTTGCAATTAAAAACCTGAAAATAGGAAAGCGGAATTTATTGAAAGTAAATTATTTGGAAATGTAAAAAGTGTCGAAATAAAAACTTTTGAAAATGATACTTTAAAATCAAGAGTATTGGAATTTTATGGAGAAAACGGGATAATTGAAAAAGAAGAAACCCGTTTTGAACCTAATTTATCTTCTGTTGTTAGACTTTACGAATATGACAATAGGAATAGATTAATAAAAGAACAAATTGTAACAGATGGAGATTCCACCTTTTCGAGTAAATATTCATACAATAATCTCGGACTTGAAAAAAAAGAAGAATCTTATTTAAATAAACTTCAAACGGTTACAGAGTTTAAACTTGATAGTTTCGGAAAAACTATTGAAAAGAAATTTGGATATGTGGACACAAATGGATTTAGGAATTGGGAATATGAATATCCTAATGAAAACACAACTCTGACAAAAGAATTTTTTAAAAGTAATTCGCCATAAAAAATAACTGAATTGAAAATTTTCCCTCGAGAAAATAAAAAAGTTAAGACTACGAAATATTCGTTTCCAACATCAGAATCAAAAGAAATTTTCTATCATAATAACTTGGGAAATCTAGTAAAAATGGAAAAGTATTATAATGGAAAATTGACAGAAAGCAAAAGCATTACGTATGAATTAGACTTGAATCAAAATTGGATAAAGTCAGAAAGTGAATTGACAAGAAAAGAAAGAATTATAGAATATTACTAAAAAAATAACAGGTGCTAATAACTAAGCATATGGCTTGCCGATAGGCCAACACTTCGACAGGCTCAGTGGAGTCAGCTATATGATTTATTGACTGATCCGGGATTGCTGGTAAGGAGGGAATTCGATGAGTTAGCAAGACACTTACAATAGGAGAAGGTTATTTTTAGAGTGCTTTGCATCCCTTTTTATTCAGTTGCTTATCTAAATAAGATACCTTTTAGGGAGATCACCTTTTTTTTGTGTGAGAATCTGCTGTTTTTTATCATTTTCCTTCAGTTTGGGTATTAGTATGTCAAAGCTCTTTTTAGAACTGTTTTTTAATTTTTGTATTCTAGTTTATCCTTTATAATTTTTTTGTAATCCTTAGGCGGCCCACGACTGTCATAGTTGAAAAGTGTAATCAAGGTTTGCTTTTTACAACTCGGACAAAAGCGATGTAAGGATTTCTCTTGAATCGCAAAGGTTACAATGTGTGCCAAGTTTTTATCTCTTAATTGCAATTATAATAGCGGTAACTTCTCTTTTTTCCAACTGCTGCTTAAAAATTTATAATGCCTTATTCGAGTAAAGCCTTTGGGAATAATATGGAGTTGAACCCTTCGTCAAGCTCAGGATAAACTTCTGTGAACCATCGATGAGGTGTCCCCGAAAAAACGAGGCAGGCTGAGAAGTAGGAACCTCCAGTCAAAAGCTACAGGGCGGAGCGTTAAGAAAATGTCCTGAGGACATTTTTAGTGAATGAGCCAGTTGGCGTCGGGCATACGGAGTGAAATGAAATGTTAGCAATAACATTAATTACAGAGATAACCTATTTATTTTCTGTAAAGTCCCGATATCTATCGGGATCATTTAGGTGGCAAAACCTGCCCCGTCTTTTTCGGGGAACTTTACTTGGACTTAGTTACGAAACTTGGGAAACTACTTATGAATGATAGACTTGTTTAAAGCTAACGCATTAGGATTCGCTACAAGTCAAAGGGAAATATTCAATCGAAACAATCGAGAGATAGTCCCTATAGGTATCGGGAGAAGTTATAAGCAGAAGCGGACTCATTCGTAGTAGTGTTGATCCTGATATCTATCCTCTGTTAAATATAGCCAATCGCATAAAGACTTATATGTTAGGATCGTATCAAAAAGTGGAATCAAAATGAAAGCGCTGATTGCTGTGCAGAGAAAAATGCTTGAACTTATTTTTGTGATAGATAAAAACCAGAATCCCTATGAAAATGACTATCATCAAAAAAGGGTACACCACACGAATGCGGAGGTACCCTTGCAGGCTAACTTATAGTTGCCTTCAGATATCAATATTAATTAAATAAATTGAAATATCACTTGGTTATTAACACAGAATCTATCGGGAGTGTAATGGAACTGGAGCAAAGGGATGAGCTAATTTTTATTTACAATTTGCCAACTTGCAAAAGGAAGAGCTTATTTTTGTAAATTAAATTAGAAGAACCCCCGACAAAAACGGTGCAGGCTGAGTGAGGGGAGACTTTCAAGCACGGTGGTGCACTGAGCCTGTCGAATTTTTCTGTGAGAGGCTTGGGGTGAAATTCCCCTTGTCTACTCGACCACATCACGTTGGGCAACATAAAAAACGAAATCTAATAGTTCCACAATATATGAAACTTTTTTACTATCTTTGCAGTAAGTTATTTGAACTTTGAATTTACTAAACAAAAGAAAACTTTTAAAACTTGAGAAAAAGAATCAAGGAAATAAGAAGTTGACTGAAGCTATTGAAAAATTAATCGAAGATATTGAGAATGCGGAATGGAAAAAACCTCTTGAAATAAAAGAAGAAAGACCAGATGCTGACAATGTTCATCCAGAAGGCTTTTACTTTTTTAATATAAATATTCACAGGGCAATGATTTTAATTGTATTTGAGGATTCAGAAGCTTCAATCGTTTGGACAGGAAATCATCAAGAATATGATAAAATATTTAAAGGAAATAAAAACACAATAGAAAAATGGTTGAGAAACCAAAATTTGATTTAATTATGGAAAAATTTTCAATTCAAAATATAGAAAAAATCAACTTCTTAAATAGTGAATTAGAAGTTGAAAAAGCAACGAACTTATTTCTAAAATTAAGAGTTTTAGCTAAAGAAAATGAATCTTATAAAGTTTTGAGAAAACACTTATCAAAATTAATTAAAGATTACGAGGATAAAAATTGGTCAAATAATGAGAATATCACGAGCGAACAAATTGAGGAAAGTGATTTAGCTGAACATATTGTACAAGCAGAAAATAAGTTCTATTTAAAAAGAAAAGAAATCATTCGTGAAAAACTGAAAGAAAGCGGTTTGAATCAAACTGATTTAGCGAAAATTTTAGGACATAGAAAGGGTTATATTTCTGAACTAATTAACGGAATTAGACCATTTTCAAAAGATGACTTAATAATTATAAATCGTCTATTCAAGATTGAACTTGAAAAGTTAATTCCAACTTTTATAAAAGAGGAAAAAGTTATACATATTAGAAAAACTCTGAAATCAATTCCAAAAAGCCGAATAATATTATCGAAAGAGATATTGAATTGAATTGAATTTAGAAAGTTACGTTACCCAATAACTAAGCATATGGCTTGCCGATAGGCCAACGCTATATGATTTGTTGACTGATCCAGTATTTTTAAATAAGGGGGAATTCGATGAGTTGGCAAGAACCTTACAAGAGGAGAAAGTTGTTTTTAGAGTGCTTTGCATCCCTTTTTATTCAGTTACTTATCTAAATAAGGTACTTTTTAGTGAGATCATGCTTTTTTTGTGTGAGAATCTGCTGTTTTTTATCATTTTCCTTTAGTTTGGGCATTACTCTGCTAAGGCTCTTTTTAGAACTGTTTTTTAATTTTTGTATTCTAGTTTATCCTTTATAATTTTTTTGTAATCCTTTGGAGGACCTCGACTGTCAAAAGTAAAAAGTGTGATTAAGGTCTTCTTTTTACACCTCGGACAACAGCGATATAAGGACTTCTCTTGAGTTGCAAAGGTTATTATGTGTGCCAAGTTTTCATCTCTTAATTGCAGTTGTAATAGTGGTAACTTCTCTTTTTTCCAACTGCAACTCAAAAACTTATAATGCCTTATTCGAGTAAAGCCAAATTATATTTATAATGCCGTATGAATAAATTGAATTATACTACGGCGTAGCTCAGCACAGGTTTTTTGATTGATTGAAATCAAAAATAACTAGCATAGCCTTAGCTAAGGTAATTATTTTTGATGAAAAGCAGGCGAAAAAGAAACGATTTATTGCGACATTATTGGTCTAATTTGGTATAAAGCCTTTGGAAAGAATATGGAGTTGAAAACGCCGTATAAAATCTTTAGTGGAGAGTGTTAGTGTGGTTTTTTTAATAATCTTACAGCAATCATCAGTCGACGGATTACTAAGCAAAGTTTGCATTTATTTTTCACAACATCTCGACGAGGTCATAACTTAAGGATATCCGTTCTTAAGGGTTAAATACCTTTAAATGATTAAAAAGTAGTTTTTAAAAGTCTGTTTTAACTAATTTAGGAGACCAAGGCATAATTAATCTATGACTAAAAATAACTAAAGCATCTAAAGTTCAAGGTATATCGCAAAGCTTTAAAAGCAACAAGACTAAGCCTTTGAGGATCCCACACGCTTTACGTCATAGTTTTGCCACACCCCTATGGAACGGGGAACAAGCTTAAGACATATTCAGATCACTTTAGGTCATAATAGCTCTAAAGCGGCAGAAATTTACAGTAGAGTTTTAGCGATGAATACAAAGTCTGTTGGATATTATGTGCGAAAGTGTTAGTTTAGATAAAAATAAAATAACGTCCTAAATAAATATATACCCTATACTGAGGATTTGAATAGGGTTTATACGGATGTTGCCAGCAATTGAAACAAATAACAAAAACCAATCAATATTATGAAAAAGCAAATTTTAACAATTCTATTTGTAATGATAGGATTCTCAGTATTTAGTCAAAATTCAACTTGGCTATTTGACAAAAAAGTAAAAACTGTTAACTTTCTAGGAGATGGTATTGACAAATATGACAGAAAGAATAAGGAATTACTGACAGACCCAACTTCTGAATGTAACTCAATACCTGTTAAAATTGATACCGTTCAGATTAAGAACTCAAACATTACCGAATTTCAATATAAATCAAGGGACTTTTTTACTAAATTTTTCAATACTAAATCCATTCGTATTACAGATGTCAAAATGTACAATCCTATTGAATATACTCTCGACTACAATACTGTTAAGAATATGCCGAGAAATGAATATTTTGTATATTCTGGACAAAGTGCGGATTCACTCGAATTTAAATTTTCATTCGCTAGAAAAACCGAAGTTGATATAGATGAAACACTTAATACTATCACTAGCATTTTAACAACAACAGGACTTGATATGTCTATGGCGACTGAATTCATACCCCTTTTTGATGAATCTAGAATTGAATCACTTGACAGTTTGATATATAAGTATATCATAAAAGACCCGAATGCACTTTTTAGAGTTCAAGTAATTAAAAAGAAGAATACAAAATTTGACCCAAGTGGAGATGATTACAGACTTTACTTCCCATCATTAACTAGTTCAAAAATAAATATTAAAGATACTCAAGTCCTAAAGTTTGCAACACCAATGGCAATTACACAAAAGGAAAAGCCTAGATTCGGTTGGTACAAATTAGGCAAAACATCAAATAATGCTTATAATTTAAAACTTGATAAAGAAAAAAACGGAGAATTACGACTAGGTGTTGAATTTATTGACGGAACAGTAAAAAACACATATTTCAGACCAAAGATGAATGGGGAAAAACGTTATTGGCAAGAAACTATATTGGTAAATACTTTTAGAACTGGGCGAGTTAGAAAACTAGTTTATGTATCCATATTTGCTGAACAAATCTCAACAGATGAAGTTAAGGTAACGAATAAAATAACTACTAACGGAATTGAATCAAAAGTAAGTTATATGTCATATCCTGAAATAAAACTAAAGTATTTGAAATAAAAACTGCTGGCAACAATGGCTATAGTTAATACGGGTTTTGGTGCTCAACCCTAAGTGAAGTGCCTTGAACAAAGTCCGCAAAATTTTCAATTTTGCGTGTCTGTTGAAATAAAGATAAAATTAAAAATTCGGCTAAGTGCTAGTCCGAAAGTTCAGTTCTATGAATTCCCGCACTAACCATAGCCGAGACGTTATGAGCAATTCAATAAAATACATCGCCCTGAAGTAGTATGAAAAAGAAACAAATAAAACGAATTCTCAGAATAGCATTTATTATTGCAAGCATATCTTCTTTGTGGTTCGTACCATGGATTTTGGTAAAGGCTTGGGTTTTACCACTTCCTGATACAGTTCAAGAACAAGTAAATGAGGCAATTACCCATAAATTTGATGGCATGATTGTTTATGTGGAACAAGCAGGGAAACCACCAGAATATTACACAAGTGGCTGGAAAGATAGAAAAAATAAAATACCAGCCGACCCAAAATCATTGTTCAAAATAGCCAGTATTAGCAAGTTATATACCGCTGTAGCAGCTACTAAATTGGTCAAAGAAAAGCGTTTAGCATTTGATAAACCGCTAATAGATTACCTACCCGAATTAAAAGGAAGAATAGAAAATGCCGAAGAAATCACTTTGAAAATGATGGTTCAACATCGGTCTGGGATTCCTAATTTCACAGATAATTCTGCCTACTGGCTAGACGAACAGTGAAAAGGTCAAAATGCCATAGACTTTGCTTTAGATCTGCCTGCCAGCTTTGCCCCAGATGAAGGATATGAATATTCCAACACCAATTATTTATTGCTTCGCAGGATCATGGACGATGTCTTAGGTTACAGCCATAACGATTATATCAAAGAGAAAATATTAGAATCACTAGAACTTAAGAACACGTTCTTTTCAATTACAGAAGTCGATTTAGATGATGTTATGAGTGGGTATTATGTAGGATATGAGGAAGATTTTAAAGCTCGTGAATACGGGATGTTGGCTACAGCAGAAGATGTGGATATATTTTTGCGAGCCTTAAACGATGGTTCGGTATTTAACGAGGAAGAAAAGGAAATCTATCCTTATGAATATAACCATGGAGGTTTGGTAGTTGGCTATCAAAGCATTGCAGAATATCACAAAGATATTGATGCGGTAGTTGTTCAATTTATCAACACCACGGATTTTGAAGGTTTTGACTGGAACCTATCGGAAATCATATATATATACCAGAAACTAACTCTTCCTCAATCGGAGGTATTCCTACTGGTGGCTATCCTTTGAATCCTAATTTTGTTTTTTGGGTATTTAGAGAATTCTCTAAAAACTTTGACTTTCTTAATGCTGCAATTTTTAATGACAAAAACTTATTACTAAAATTAAAAGAAAAAGAGCCAAATATCTCATTATCTGGTCAAGGAAGTAAAAAGATAAATGATGTTCCACACCTTCCTATCATTGAGGACATAAATATTGATGAAGATTCAAGAATTTTTCTAAGTCAAATCGCAAGAGCAAGAATAGCATCATTTATCAAGTATACTGGATATTGCGAGCAAAAAGAATTAATCCCTGTTTTTCCTTCAAACGCTTATGGTAATATTGGAGCACAATTACTAAATAATGTAAATAATCTACTATCAAAACCCGATAGTGCTGATCCTTTCTGGTTGCAAAGAAATAGAGTATTAAAATTATGTCACGAGGAATATTTAGATGATTTACAACTTGATATGATGAGCATTAAAGATATTCTCAAATTCAGAACTAAAATATGGGGAGAACAAGCTAATGCAAGAGAAGAACTATTTAGTTCAATTGGTAAACTAAGCCAAGAAATTGGTCAAGATGAAATCTTTAATAAAAAAGCTACAGAACAAATAAAGGGTTATAAAAAAATTGCAAGTGAGCTTGAACGAGAACGTAAAAATATCAAATATCAAATTAAAACGGATATTGCTGGAGGTTTACTTCGAGCAGGAGGAGTTGGTTTGACTGGAAGGTATTTATCTCAATTTGAATCTCCATTTATTAGTGTTGCAGCAACACTGATTGCTGGAGGTGTCTGGGCATTGGATAAGACGAAAAACTATGTTCCCGAATTAAATAAATTAAAAGACCAAGAGAAAGAATTCAACCGAGGGGCAGAAATGGGAATTCAAAATTTCTATTCTCGAATATCTGATGAAATAAAATAACTGCCCATAACAAAGTACCGTGATAAAAAACAAGTAAAAAGTTATTAATTTCTCACTAAAGTACTTCGATAAGTAGCACAATAGATCAAGCCTAATTTGGCGATGGCGAAGGCTTGTTTCAACAGGGTATTACAGGCCCCTATGAGTGCTAGTTTTTACTCTTTCGTTGGCAACTATTTTTTATAAAGATCTCTGCAAGATGTGTCGCTTCTCCCTGCCAGCTAGTTTACAAGTATTAAAACTGCCCATAAATAATAAATTGAATTATTTTTTGATTGCCAATTTTACGTGTTCAAAGTCGTCCTTTTAAACTGCTCCCACTTTGCCTAATCACTAGTGTCAAACCTGCTTAACTACATCATTCTGCTGTACTTGAAAACCGATCAAAACCGACGGTAAGACCAGAGGATTTTTACAAACCCATTAATTTACCAATGCTAGGTTACTCTAGAGCCATTGGATACCATTTATCAGCTATTGACTTGCCTATTCGTAGCTAGAAAACAGTATTTTGATATGTGTTTAGAGGTTATTAATTATTTATAATAAAGTGTACTTTATTATAAATAATTTGAGATTAAAATTAGTTAGCTCCGAGATTTCACCGTTTATTAAAACATGTATTTAATGTTAATATTTTTAAGACAATAAAAAAATCACTAAATTTAGAATGTAGATAAAGTAAATGATACAAAAAATTGTGTCATCTAAATGTTGTGCATCATACGAAAAACGAAAAAACGGGGAAGCTGAAAACCTATTAGAGTAAGCACTAACTAAATAGGTATAATTATGAAAAAACTAAATAAATTAACTTTAATCACAATGATATTTGCATTGTCTTTTGCAATTCAAAGTTGTGAACAAAAGCAAAAGGAACCAACGGTAGAAGTTGAAAAAGAAGAAATCTCCAAATCTGCCACTTTAGAAGAACTCGGACAGATGAACCGCGATTTTGCAAAAGCATTAACAGCAAAAGATGCTGTGGCTGCTGCCATTGTTTATGACGAGAATGCTTCTATACTTCCGCCAAATGAACCTATTGTTACTGGACGCGCCAACATTCAAGCATATTGGCAAGGAGCTATTGATGCCGGGATTATTGATGCAACTGTAAAAACGATTGATGCTAAAAGTGTAGGTAATTCAGGTTACGAAATTGGAACGTTTACAATGCGGTTTCACGGAGCGAAAAATGATACACTAGTTGAAGTTGGGAAATATACAGAAATACTTGAGCTAAATAAGGAAGGAAAGTGGATGGCTATTTATGGTATGTGGAGTAGTAATGAACCAATGCCAACCGAATAAAAGTACGAACGCACAACAAAGAACTGAGGTGAAAAACAACTCTTTTCTCTATTGATTTTGAGACACTTAAATTCTAAGCTCATGGATTTATAATACTGATTCTTTGAGCTTTTTTAATTTATTTTTCTCTATTTATTTAGGCAACACAGAAACTTTCAACTTCATAAACAACTGTGGGCCAACGAGGCTTCGAAAATCATTGCAATAATCAAGGCTTTTTTGTGACGTAAAACGAAACTGATCTATAACCCCCTAAATGCTGACCAACTACTCCCCTATTATTCCTCGTAGCAAAAGAAAACAATGATTTTACTTCACCCACTAGCCATCTTCAAAACAGCAGCATTAGTCAAGACCAAAACTTTTTAGGGTAAAGCCAAAAGTCAGAAACCTATCTTCTTGACTTTGATTTTCAATCACAATACTCTCGAAAGTATGGATATAATTTATTTTAAAATTCAGAAACTTCCAAAGGGGTAGTTCTAAAGCTAAATCTGCTTGCCATCTAAAATTATCACTTTGCTCCAAAGAAGGCTGGAAATAGAGTTCATGTTTTAAAATGACTTTCTTTTTAAATAAATTATATTTACCATTCACCCAAACGGTACCCCGAAACGTGTTAATAGATTCACTTCCATCATAGTCTGAACGGTTAAAGTTAGTTTCCCCAAAAGCTGTCTGTTCGTATTCACTAGAAAGGGAAAGCTTTAGCCAGTGGCTTTTCTTGTTCACAATTTGATAGGTAACCCCTGCCCCTAGCAGAGAACGTAAATCAATTTCTCTTCGGAAATTGGTACTTATAAAACCTAATACTAAAGGATATAGTTTGCGGTCGGGATTTAGGTATAAAAAGTTTACACTTAAAATATCCTCATCAGCTTTTTCCTTTCCAAACTCTTGATACACATATGAATTTTGAGTTTTGAAAACCAAATTTTTTAAAGGTTTAAAACTAAAATCTGATTTTGCTCTAAAAATGATGGTTTCTACATTTCCGCCCTGATAAAATCCAGTTAATGAAAGGTTTGCTTTTATGCTAAGCGTATCACTTTCATTAATTTGAGCTGAAAGAAGCATAGGGAAAAACAAGAGGAAGTACAGAAACTTAGTCATTCTAATTAAGGATAAGCCTATTTAAATTGAAGTACCAAAATAAATCATTTATTCTAAACAGAGAAATGTTCTTTGTAGATCATGCACTTAGAGGCAACTTACTTAGTTTTTGCCTTCATAAAGCTAAATTTTAAAAACTTAAAATTAAAATGCCACAATAGATTCACCTTAAAGTAAAGTGTGGAGTTTACTTTGGTTTTGTTGAGAAACACAAAACAAATCTAGGAGGAGAAATTTATGATTTAACGAATACCATACAATGTTGCCACGGAAGATTTCCTTTATTTTTTTCTAACGTAAAACCTGCAGCTTCAAATTCTTTAATCGCTTGCTTTTCACTCATTTTATGAACCTTTTTAATGGGGACACTGGGATCTTCGGCTCGATACTCGATTAAATAAATTTTACCGTCTGCTCGCAAAGCACTTTTTATGGAAGCCAGCATTTCTATGGGGTAACTAAACTCATGGTAGACATCTACCATAAGTATTTTATCAACCGAATTTTTAGCTAAGTTGACACTCTTTTCACTTCCTTTAACAAGCGCCACATTATCAATCTCGTTATCGGTAATACGTTCGTTCATTTCTACAAGCATTTCATCTTGAATATCTACCGCATAAACGAATACGTCTTTGGCTATTGAAGACATTTTAAACACATGATACCCAGATCCTGCTCCAATATCTGCAATGATATCTCCTGAAGTGATATTCATATGTTGTAATAATTTCGCTGTGTTCTCTTCCCTTTCGCGTTCAGGACGATCTAGCCAGCTCATCCCTTGAAAACCCATCACGTAGGCAATTTCTCTTCCCATATACCATTTACCTGTCCCATTGGGATCTCCTTCCTTATACGCATAGATGTCTACTGAACTTGGACTTTGAGCTATTAAAGTAATTGAAAAGCAGAATACGAGTAAACCTATAATTTTTCTCATAAGACAACTCTTTTTTTCATTTAACCTAAAATTAATATTTTTTATTAAGAAATAAGAAAAGACTTAAATTTTTAAGAACTGTTTGAGATCTGTACTATGCATAAAGCAATAAACAGCCTATGCACTAAGGTTTTACTCGACTAGGCTTTACATAACAGCAGGATCTGAACATAAAGTAATACACTACGGAAATCCAAAATGGCTAGGTCTTCTTCATTTAGACATCTTTATACCAGGTTTAAATATCGGCATTGAGTATCAAGGAAATAGCATAAATAGCCTGTATAGTCTTTTGGAAGAATTGAAGCTTTCAAAAAAACCTTGGACGTGATAAGCGAAAAAAAAAACTCAGCTCTGATAATAATTTGAAACTATTTTATGTTTTTTCAGAAACCGTCACCATAAAATTTATTACAAAAATAAAAGAAAATATAAAAGCTTTAAACACTAAATAAGCATTTATGTGATTCTTTCGTCCTAGCATGATTACCACTTTATCTGTACCGTTTGTTCATCTCATTAATAGGTAAGAATCCCTTGGAAAAAGAACCTTTATGACCATTGACAAAAGACTAGGCTCTATAATTCAGTTAATTACGAGGATAAATCTTTAATTTTTTTAAAAAGGGAGGTGTTTATTTGTGGAATACAAGCTATATTTATATATATTAATTCTTAATAATCAATCTTATGAAATATGTTAAGCAGTATGTTTTTATTCTAAGCCTTGCCCTTTTAAGTAGTTGTACACAAAATTCAACAGAAGAAGGCTATCCCATTAAAACACAAGAAGACGCCAATGGCTTTAGCTATGAAATGGCAGAAAATGACCCTTCAGGATTAAGACTCTACACCTTGGATAATGGTTTAAAAGTCTACCTTGGAAAGAATGAAGAAGATCCCAAAATTCAAACCTTAATAGCTGTAAGAGCTGGATCTACCTACGACCCCGCCGATAATACTGGACTTGCCCATTACCTAGAGCACATGGTCTTTAAAGGAACAGATGACATAGGCACTTCAGATTATAAAGCTGAATCTAAATTACTTGCAGAAATTTCAGATTTATACGAAGCACATAAAAAAGAACAAGATCCTGAGAAGAAAAAAATAATCTACAAGCAAATAGATTCTGTTTCTTATGAAGCTTCGAAATTAACCATAGCCAATGAATATGATAAAATGGTGAACTCTTTAGGTGCTGAGGGAACCAACGCTTTTACATCGAACGAGCAAACGGTTTATGTCAACAAAATACCATCAAATGAGTTGGAAAAATGGTTAACCGTAGAAAGCGAGCGTTTTAGTAAATTGGTTTTACGCTTGTTTCACACCGAATTGGAAGCTGTTTATGAAGAATTCAACAGAGGTCAAGATAGCGATGGCAGAAAGCAATACTTCGCTACCTTAGAAGGACTTTTTCCTACACATCCCTACGGAACTCAATCTACCATTGGAATTTCTGAACACTTAAAAAATCCATCTATGGAAGCTATTAATGCTTATTTTGATAAGTATTATGTTCCTAACAATATGGCGGTAATTTTGGTAGGAGACTTAGATTTTGATGCTACCATCCAAAAAGTGAATGATGCTTTTGGAGATTATGAACGCAAAGAAGTAACGCATCCAACTTTTGAAAAATTAGCTCCACTTACAGCACCAGTAAAAAAAGAAGTCTATGGCCCTACATCGGAGTCTGTTTACTTAGCATTTAGAGCTGAAGGGAAAGGTTCTGAACAAGAGGT
Source organism: Psychroflexus torquis ATCC 700755 (assembly GCF_000153485.2). NCBI lineage: Bacteria > Pseudomonadati > Bacteroidota > Flavobacteriia > Flavobacteriales > Flavobacteriaceae > Psychroflexus > Psychroflexus torquis. Next base: position 1,226,498 of record NC_018721.1, read on the forward strand.
TTTACTTACGCTTGTAGATTATATGCTAGCCAATTCTCAAGCTGGACTTATCGATTTAAATTTGAATCAGAAGCAAGTCGTACAAAACGCATCTTCTTATACCAATTTTGATAATGACTATGGATTCCATCTTCTTTATGGGAGCCCAAAAGAGAATCAAACCTTAGATGAAGTAAGCGATTTACTATTGGAGCAAATAGAAAAAATTAAAAAAGGAGAATTTGAAGATTGGTTGCTTGATGCGGTTGTCAACGATTTAAGATTATCACAAATCAGACAATACGAAAATGCTTCTTCTACAGCTTACTCTTATTTAGAGGCCTTTATTGGCTTTCAAAACTGGAATAGTAGATTGGAAATGCTAGACAGAATGAAAGGAATTAGCAAAGAAGATATTGTAAAATTTGCCAACGAATTTTATGGAGACAATTATGTAGAGGTACATAAGTTAAAAGGAGAAGATACTTCTATAGTTAAAGTTGAAAACCCTGGCATCACTCCAATAGAATTGAATAGAGATAAAGAGTCTGCCTTCTTGAAAACTTTCAATGACGTTGAATCTCCAAATTTAGAACCACAATATATAGACTATAAAACAGCGATATTGGAAACAAAAACCAAGAATAACATTGGAGTTTCCTATATTAAAAATCCAAACAATGATATTTTTAATTTGAATATCATTTTTGATATGGGTCAAGATAATGACAGAATGGTGTCACTTGCTGCTGGTTATTTAGATTATTTGGGAACCGATAAATATACACCAGAAGAGCTAAAACAAGAATTTTATAAAATTGGAATAAACTACAATGTATTTTCATCTAATGATAAAACTTACGTAGGTATTTCTGGCTTAAAAGAAAATCTTGATTCAGGTTTAGTCTTATTAGAGAACCTTTGGGACAATGCAAAGCCTAACCAAGAAGCTTACGACAAATATGTAGAAAGCATTCTGAAAGGAAGACAAGATGCAAAAACTCAAAAAGGTTTTATATTTAGAAATGGAATGATGAACTATGCCCAATATGGTGAAAATTCTAGACTGCGAAACATCTATTCTGAAGCAGAACTAAAAGCATTTGATCCTGCCGAATTGGTAGATAAAATGAAAGATTTGCGGGCGTACAAACAACGCGTATTTTATTATGGAAACGATGTGGATGCTGCTGTTGCATCTTTAGATGCACACCATATAGTACCTGAGACTTTGTTGGATTATCCTGAGGAAATGGAGTACCAAAACCTAGATACAGGAGGTAATGTTTATTTTGTAGACTATGATATGGTCCAAAGTGAAATCATGCTCATTTCTAAAGGAGATACTTTTAATGAAGAAAAAATGGCGGCTTCTAGATTATTCAATACCTACTTTGGAAGTGGTTTATCTTCTATTGTTTTTCAGGAGATAAGAGAATCTAAGTCTTTGGCTTATTCTGCTTATGCAGGCTATAGAATGGCATCTAAAGAAGGAGAGCCAGATTACACCATGGCGTATGTAGGCACACAAGCCAACAAGCTAGAACAAGCTGTAGATGCTATGATGGAATTGATGAACGACATGCCTGAAGCGGAAGAACAATTTAACCAAGCCAAAAAAGCTACCTTAAAGCAAATTGCTGCTGAACGCATTACAAAGTCAGATATTTTCTGGACGTTTGAAGGCCTAAAGAAAAGAGGGATAACCAATGATTACCGAGAGGAAATGTACAAGACCATCGAAAAAATGACCTTTGATGACCTAAAAACATTCTTCGATGAAAACATTAAAGGTCAAGACTATAATGTAGCTGTGATAGGTAACAGAAAGGATTTGGATTTTGATGCACTTGGTAAACTAGGTAGGGTTAAAGAATTGGATATTGACTATCTTTTTAACTACGAAAAGAAAGAAAAGGAGAGTATTAAAGAGGTCAAGCTTTAAATTAAGTCAAGCATAGAAAACCCCAGCATTTTAATTAAAATGCTGGGGTTTTTATTTAAATGAACATTGGTGTAAAGACCTTAAATGAAGGTCTCTATCCGTCGAGGTTAGCTGGTTCGATTGTATATCGATACTCTATGTAAAGGAGTGAGATTATTTTTAAAAAATTAAATTTGTTTAGCCAAATAAAAAGCTTTTTTAGGAATCTAAAAAAAAGAAATGATAAAAGCCATCAACATAAAGGACAAACTGGAGTTAATCGATGAACTCTGGACCCCAAAAGTCATTGCAGAATTAAATGGGCAGCAAGTGAAGCTTGCTAAAATCCAGGGGGAGTTTGTATGGCACGACCATAAAGAGGAGGATGAGCTCTTCTATGTCCTTAAAGGAAAATTGGTAATGGAGTTTCGAGATAGAAAAGTAGACGTAAACGAAGGCGAGCTTATAGTGGTTCCAAAAGGAGAAGAGCATAGGCCTGTTACCAAAGAGGAAGTATGGATTCTTCTATTTGAGCCTAAAACCACAAAACATACTGGCGAGGTAAAGTCAGACTTGACCGTCGATACCCCAGAAGAGATATAGGCGAATGAAAAATAATCTTATAATTTTCTATTCCCTTGACAGAGTTTTTCATTTAGTATTCTTTTTTAATTATATTTAATACTCAAGTTTCGCACCCATTATTCACAGGGTTTAATTGGAAAAAAATAGCATGAAAACCAAGGGAAACCCCTGGTTTTACTGTATCTTTAAGTAACTAAACACAAAGTACAAAACATGCTACAACACGAATATATTGCAAAAGTTCAAGAAATAAAAGGGAAGTTTAATAAGGTTTGGTTTAATTCAGACTATTTACGGGCACATCTAAATATTTTAGGCTTCAATAGAATAAAAAAACAATTCAGTTGGTGCAAAAAGGCGGGTTTTTCATTTGAGGATTTGATCGCTACACTCTTGATTTTGCCCCTTATTGGAATTAATTCTATTTATGGACTTACAACTGACAAAGATCCAGAACTTAATAAATGTGGAAAAGATTCATACTATCGAATCTTGGCAAATCAAAAAATTAATTGGAGAGCTTTTTTGGCCCAGTTTGTAAAGCAATATCTATTGAAAGATGAACTCTTCACCCCCTCAGCAGACCCTACAAGATGCTTGATCTTTGATGATACTGATCTTTCAAAAACAGGAAAGACTATTGAAGGAGTCTCAAAGATCTACAACCATGTGTCAAAGACCTACTATTTAGGTTTCAAGCTACTTGTGGCTGGGTATTGGAATGGAAGTGTTTTTATCCCCATTGATTTTAGTCTGCACCGTGAGAGCAAAACATCAAGATTAAAATATGGTCTAACCGCAAAGCAGCGTAACGCCCAAAAGAGACACCAAGATGTAGTAAAACAGTTGCGGCAAAGAGGTATAGGGAACTCAATAAAAGAAACAGACGTAGTAGTGCAAATGTTTTCCAGGGTTGTAAAGCGTAAAATTCCTGTAGACTATATTTTAATAGATACCTGGTTTACAAGTGTGGGATTACTTAAAAAGTTACGAAGTATTTGCAGTTCGACCCATATTATTGGGATGTATAAATACAATAGTAAAATTGAAGTCAGATCAAAGGTCAAAACTTTAGCACAACTTAAAAAACAGAAAGCAAAGCCCAAGCGCTGTCGTAAATTCAATTACTACTACCATCATTACATAGCTGAAATTGATGGGCTCAAGGTTGCTCTCTTTATTTCGAAGCGTGGGAAGAACGGCAAATGGCACACCTTAATAACCACTGATACATCACTCAAATTTGTAAAAGCAATTGAAGTATATAGTATTCGATGGTCAATTGAAGTCTTTTTTAAAGAAGCCAAGCAGCTCTTTGGTCTTGGAAAGTGTCAGTCTACCAATTTTGATGTCCAGATTGCACAAATAACAATTGCAATGACCCAATATCTGCTCACAAGTATTCGGTACAGAATGGAGGCTTATGAAACCATAGGCGGATTATTTAAAGATTTAAAACAGGATTATATTGAAAATAAGCTGAATATCAGAATATTGGCAGTTGTCAACTTAATTTTAACCAATTTGGAAAAACTAGTAGAATCAATTGATATTGAACTTATTACATCCAAAATAATAGAGGATATTGAGAGTTATGGGTTTCTAACAAATACCCATAGCTTTAATCATCAAGGTGTTAAGTGAAATTGATTAGGTGCGAAACTTGAGTTTAATACTTAAATATTCTGTTAAATTTATGCACTAATTGGAGTATTCTTAATTAAATAAAAAAAGAAATGATAAGAAATTTTTTTAAATGGTCATTTAGGATCCTAGTAGGCTTACTACTGCTTGCAACATTATCCTATGGTGGATTTCATCTATGGGAATATTCAACAGGTGGAAAGTATATAAAATATTTATCTGAAAATAGTGAAACCATACCTTTGGAATCAAATTTTACTTATGAGGCTTTAGGTAAAGATATCAAAAAAAAGCAGCTGATTTTGGTCGGTGAGATTCACGGATTTGATGCGCCTGCAAAATTTGACGTTGATTTTTTCAAATATCTACATGAAAATCATAATGTTAATCACTATATAGCTGAAGTCGATTTTGTACAAGCAAGTCTACTCAACGATTTTCTTATAAGTGGTGATGAGAATATGCTTAAACAGGTATTAAAAAAGTGGGTCGTTATTCAAGGTCGGAATAACAAAGACTATTTTAATAAATACGTTGAATTACAAAATTACTACGAACAACTTCCTGAAAACGATAAATTTAAATTTATTGGAATAGATAGAATACAAGACGGTGATCTATTAAAAGTTTACCTAAAAAAACTCTATCCAAATAGTACCTCCAAAAAGAAGGATGATATAGAAGATAAATCTATTGGTGATTTAATTGAGGAACTCAACGATATATATAGTAAAGTCCCTGACACCTTGTTTATCCTTTCCCACATAAAAACCAACGTATTATACATTGAAGACAAGATAAACAGAGAAGAGGTTATGTTCCAGAATTTTAGTAAAATACACAAGGCATATCATCTTGAAGAATCAAAATTGTATGGTTATTTTGGTTTGTATCACGTATTTCAATATGGAATAAATGGCAAACAACCCCTGGCATCTAAAATTAGGCAGTCAGGTTTATATCTTGATGATGAAATATTGTCAATTAATATGATGATGAACGACAGCTATATGGTGATGCCAAGTAACCAGTTACCTGAATTCATGAGCGATGATGGACCCTATACTAAAATGCCAATTTCCGCAGATAACATGCTCTTTATGTATATAGTTGGAATAAAGGATTTTAAAAGAATGACTCCAGAAAACCAAAAGTCCTTAATAAAAATGGACGGTGAAGACACCCCATATGGTAATTCTATAAGGTTAAATAAAACGATACAATTCCTTCCAGTAACAGATCTATTCGAAATGACAGATAAAGGTAAGCCATATGTTCAGTATACTGTTTTTATGAGAAACTCAGACTGGGCAGAACCCATGAAAGAATAAGAATTTACGAGAACAGACAAGTGAGGTTAGATTTAAATAAATCCAAATTAAATTTTTTCTCAAAAATCTGTAAAATTTCAACTTCTAGTTAGATAACTTTATTCCATTTATTGCTGAAATCAGTGCAAGTTTAATAGTTAAAAAATAAAGTCAACCTGTTTTGTATTTTATGAAGCATCACTGTTTCTGTCAAAATAATAAGTCTTTGAGTAATTGAATATTTATGTATATTTAATTATAATTTTTTTGTTATTAAAATTTAATCAATGAGCTCCTGAAATTTACCAACTAAAAATAAACTGTATGGAAAACTACCCTTACTACCCATCCTCTGTAAAAAAAGAAATAACTTATCCCGGAGACATAAAAAGAGGACGGCGTGGGCCGAAAGCAAAACGCGTTCAAGAGTGGCTTTCTTTTCATGATTTTAAAACCTCAACAGATGGTGATTTTGGTCCGGCTACTGAACTTTGTGTAAGAGATTTTCAAAAGGAGAATAAGATTAATGAAACTGGAATCGTAAACCAAATAACTTGGGAGGCGTTGGTTAAACCTATGACAGATGTTTTAACAGATTTGCATCCAATAGAAGGCACCACTGCTCCACAAAATGTCTTGAATTTTGCAAAACAACATCTTAAAGCACATCCAGTGGAAATAGGTGGGCAAAATAGTGGTCCTTGGGTTAGGATGTATATGAATGGCAATGAGGGTAACCAATGGCCATGGTGTGCAGGTTTTGTTACGTTTGTTATGGAGCAAGCGTATGCAAGTCTTGGACGTAAAATGCCTATTAAGGGCTCCTTTTCGTGTGATAATCTTGCCAATCAGGCTATAAAAGAGGGCTTGTTTGTAAAAGGAACAGACATTATTAAGGAGAAGATCAAGTGGGAAGATATGCCTGAATGCTGGTTATTTTTGAACAGGAAAACTTCAACCGACTGGACACATACTGGATTTGGCTTTTCAGGACATGGTGAGGTTTTTAGAACAATTGAAGGAAATACCAATGACGAAGGCAGTCGAGAAGGTTATGAAGTATGCCAACGTACTAGAAATAATAAAAATCGAGATTACATTAGGTTACCTGATTAACCAGAACCTATCCAGTCAATTTATCAATTCTGAAGAGTAAAAATAGCCGTGTTAAGCCAAAGAGTTTAATTCCATATACCGATCAACTATGAGAACCTATGCTATTTCTAAAGCATTACTGTTTCTCTACCTTCTTAAAGGTGTCGATTATTGGTTGTACACTACTGATAGTGGTTTCTTCCACTACGAAAGAAGTAATCTCTTCATTAATGTCTCCAATGACTTATACCAATTTAGACCTATAATGTCGCAATAAATCGTTTCTTTTTCACCTGCTTTTCATCAAAAATAATTACCGTAGCTAAGGCTATGCTAGTTATTTTTGATTTCAATCAATCAAAAAATAATTCAATTTATTCATACGGCATTATAAATATAATTTGGTATTACTAAGTATAAGTACCATTAGATAGATACATATCACTTACCAATTCTTCTATAGAACTCGAATTAAAAACTGTGCCTTCAAAAATGGCAATTACGAAAAACAACACTTTTGCCATGAGTTCTTACAATGAACAAAAAGATAAAATTAGAAACATTAACGTCACCTTTTAATCATTTCAGTATGCCATTATCAACAATAATTACGGGAGCGCTATTAGATATAGCAAAAAAACATGCTTTTGAAGTAGGTGAAAAAGTGGCTCATAGCTTTAAAGATTCTGCCACAGGGAAGCATATCGGGCAGCTTATAAACTATCGGTCTCAAAAAGAGTATAACAACATTGTTTTATTTGTTCATGGTTTTTCAGGTGATGCTGCAGAGACTTTTGGACGTACGCCAGAAATCATTTTAAGCAATCCAGAATTTGATGGGTGGGATGTTTTTAGTATAGGTCATAGTTCAGATATTTTTCCAAGTATAGGAAAAGGCTTATGGTCTGTAAATCCAGATATAACAAAGATTTCTTTTTACTTAAAGACATTACTACAACATCAATTTGGGCATTATGATAGGGTGGCCTTTGTTGCTCATAGTATGGGAGGCCTTGCTGTGCAACGTACCATTTTAGATTTATCGGGTCCTGATAAACATAAAATTTCCCATTTGCTTCTTTTTGGAACGCCTAGTAACGGTTTAGATAAGGCATATTGGTTTAGGTTTTGGAATACTCAAGTAAAAGATTTGAGTAGTAAGAGTGACTTTATTATAAAATTAAGAAACGACTGGAACACTCAATTTAACAATAAAATACCCTTTGCTTTTAAAACGATAGCCGGCTCTAAAGATGACTTTGTTTCGGTGACTTCATCGCTACAAGCTATCTGCCTTTTCAATGATTAGAGTATTCCAAGAGTCAAAATTTACTGCCCCCATTCGTTTACGAATAGCTACAAGTACAGTGGGATGAAAAGGGGGTTTGGTTTGAAAACACTTTAATCCACAAAAATATTGCAAGTAAATGTTTTCGCTAATCATAGCAACGGTCTCTCTATCGTTTAGACCTATCTTATGCTTTACAATAATTGCACCTATAACCATGCGGACATCAATACTCTCTCTACCATTACGTGCATTGAGTTTATTGGAATATACCTTTGCCAAAGCATCCCAAGGGATGAGTTGTGCTAATTTTACCCAGCGATTATCAGATAACAATTCTTGTTCGAAGGGATGTGAAAACTCGGATAAACTTAACTGATTAGAAGGCGTATATTTTATCATAACCGCATAGGTTTATGAGTAAAAGATACGAAAAACCATGCAATTACGCAAGAAAAAAACGTGTATTTTAATGAGTAAAACACTG